>NZ_CP107549.1:2857894-3175437 GCF_025837155.1 Pseudomonas sp. Z8(2022)
TTCGCGCATGAGGATGTCGAAGGTGATCTGCGCACGCGGATGCACCTGGCCCATGGCTTCCTGCGCCTCGTCGGAGAGCAGCGGCACGTAGATCGGGTAATGCGGCATCAGTTCGGCGAGGAAGGTACGGCTCTTCAGGCCGCACAGACGCTCGGCCTCGGCGTAGGTCATGTCGAAGAAATTGCGCCCCACCGCATCCCAGAACGGCGAATCGCCGTTCTCGTCGCTGTGGCCGACGATCTCCACCACCACCGCATCGGCGAAGCGTTCCGGATGCCCGGCCATGAACAGCAGGCGTCCGCGTGAGTTGAGCTCGGCGAACACGCTGCTGACCAGCGGACGCTCGACATAGAAGCTGGTGAGCAGGCTGTTGCCCGTGAGGTCATGACACAGCGACAGCACGTGGATCTTGTTGTGGATCTTCAGCTCGCGCGAGTTGTGCACGAAGGTTTCGTTGCGAAAGCTGTAGAAGGGCTCGGAATAGCCTGCCGAGGCGACGATGCCGGAACAGCCGACCAGTCGGCCGCTCTTGGTGTCCTCAAGGACGAAGAAGTAGCTTTCCTCGCCGTTGAAACTGACTTCGGCGGCGAAGGATGCCTCCGAGGCGGCGATCTTGTCGCCCAGCCGGCCTGCGTCATCCGGCAACGAAGTGACACCCACCGGGCTGTCAGCAGCCAGTCGCTGCACGTCCGCCAGGTCCGCCATTTGCGCAGGGCGCATCACCAGCATGGGTCACTCCTTCTAAACTCGGAATCTATAGGACTCGCAGCCAGGGTCAGGCGGACAACCGTGGGAGGCGCTTCAGCGGCGATTGTCGCGGCTAAAGCCCCTCCCACAGTCAGTCAGCAAGAGCTCAGGCCGTCGTCAGTTTGCTCAGCGCGCGCTCGAAACGGGCCAGGCCTTCTTCGATATCGGCGTCTTCGACCACCAGGCTCGGCGCGAAACGCACCACGTCCGGGCCTGCCTGCAGCACCATCAGGCCTTCGGCCGAGGCGGCATCGAGTACCTGCTTGGCCTTGCCCTTCCACTCGTCGTTCAGCACGCAGCCGAGCAACAGGCCCATGCCGCGGACCTGTTCGAACAGGCCGAACTGCTTGCCCAGCGCCTGCAGACGGGACTTGAACCGTTCACTCTTGGCCTTCACGCCATCCAGCGTCTGGCGGGTATTGACGATATCCAGCACCGCCTCACCGACCGCGCAGGCCAGCGGGTTACCGCCATAGGTGGTGCCGTGGGTGCCAGGCGAGAAATGCTTGGCCAGGTCGGTGGTGGTAAGCATCGCGGCGATGGGGAAGCCACCGCCCAGGCTCTTGGCACTGGAGAGGATGTCCGGCACCACACCGTAATTCATGTAGGCGAACAGCTCGCCGGTACGACCCATGCCGCTCTGCACTTCGTCGAACACCAGCAGCGCATTGTGCGCATTGCACAGTTCGCGGGCGCCTTCCAGGTAGGCCTTTTCAGCCGGCAGCACACCGCCCTCGCCCTGCACAGGTTCCAGCACCACGGCGCAGGTCTTATCGGAAATCGCGGCCTTCAGAGCTTCCAGATCGTTGTACGGCACGTGGGTGATGCCCTGGATCTTCGGCCCGAAGCCGTCGGAGTATTTCGGCTGACCACCCACGCTGACGGTGAACAGGGTGCGACCGTGAAAGCTGTTGGTGGCGGCAATGATTTCGTGCTTTTCCGGGCCGAAGCGGTCATGAGCAACGCGACGCGCCAGCTTGAACGCAGCCTCGTTGGCCTCGGCGCCGGAGTTGCAGAAGAACACGCGCTCGGCGAAGGTCGCCTCCACCAGCTTCTTGCCCAGACGCAGGGCCGGCTCGTTGGTGAAGACGTTGGAGATGTGCCACAGGGTATTGGCCTGCTCGGTCAGCGCCGCAACCAGCGCCGGGTGGCAGTGGCCCAGTACGTTGACGGCAATGCCGCCGGCGAAGTCGATCAGCTCTCGGCCACTCTGATCCCGGACTCGCGAACCCAGGCCGCGCACGGGTACGAAGGCAGCAGGGGCGTAGTTGGGGACCATGAACTGGTCGAAGTCGGCGCGTTGCACCGCATCGTGCTGAACGGACATCAAAGCTCTCCTGATGAGAAATACCAGTCGCGGGCAGGCGACGAAGCGCCCGAAACGACAGGGAATGCAAGGATTGTAGGGACTGAATCGGGGCTGGCATTGTCGCCATGCGACAACTTCTTACAGCGCCACCCCAGGTTTTCCGCGGGTTTTCGTCCAAGCGACAGAAAGCGTCGGAAAGGCGCAGTTTAATCGCAGATCACGGCTCGGAGCACGCCGCAGGAGAAAATCTCCGTAGGCTGACCGTGCAGTATCGAAAGTCCTGCTCGCGTAGCACGGATGAAATCCGGGGCTGGCACCAATCTCCCCGGATTTCATCCGGGCTACGATTAGCTTTTCTCCCCTCTCCCGCTGCGGGAGAGGGGGCCGGGGGAGAGAGCCTATCGATACCGCCGAGTCGACTGCACCACCCTCTCCCCAGCCCTCTCCCATTAATGGGAGAGGGGGCAGATTGTGCACGCACGATGCACAACGAAAACCGTCTCAGCCGCGCTCGACCGGCGTGGAGGTCAGCTCGAAGGGGCTATTGCTGCGCCGCTGGTTGCGATCATCGCGCGGCGTGGCGCCGAAGAAGTTGCGGTATGCGCTGGAGAAGTGCGGCCCCGAGGAGAAGCCACAGGACAGGCCGATCTGGATGATCGACTTGCTGGTCTGCATCAACAACTGGCGCGCCTTGTTCAGACGCAACTCCAGGTAGTACTGGCTGGGCACACGATTGAGGTACTGCTTGAAGATACGCTCCAGCTGCCGGCGCGATACACACACGTGCTGCGCAATCTCGTCGGTGGTCAGCGGCTCCTCGATGTTGGCTTCCATCAGCAGCACGGCCTGGGTCAGCTTCGGATGGCTGGAGCCCAGGCGATTTTGCAATGGAATGCGCTGACGCTCGCCGCCCTCACGAATGCGCTCGACCACCAGCTCCTCACTCACCGCTCCGGCCAGTTCGGCGCCGTGATCGCGCGCCAGCACCGCCAGCAGCAGGTCGAGTACGGCCATGCCACCGCAGGCTGTCAGGCGATCACGATCCCAGTCGAACAGATGACTGGTGGCGATGACCTTGGGAAAGCGCTCGGAGAAATCGTCCTGCCAGCGCCAGTGGACTGCGGCACGATAGCCGTCGAGCAGACCGAGCTGCGCCAGCGGATAGACCCCGGCGGACAGACCACCAATCACACAGCCGCTGCGCACCTGCTGCTTGAGCGCGGCCGCCAGGCCGGCGGACACCTGCGCCGGCGGCGCATCGGCAAGCAGGAACAGTTTGTCCAGCCCCTCCAGGTGCCCGGCCCAGGGCTCGCCCGGGAGACGCCAGTCACCGGCCGCCAGCGGCTCGGCCTGAAGGAACACCAGTTCGTACACCACTTCCGGATGCACGCGCTGGGCGACGCGCAGGGCTTCTTCCGCCAGAGACAGGGTCAGGGCCTTGGTGCCGGGCCAGTAGAGGAAGCCGATTCGATGGGGGGTCATGAGTGTCTGTTCAAGGTCCGCTGCGCACCAGTTCAGTGCGCAGTCTAGCTTCTTATTACTTGAGACTGCCGGAAAGGAACTGCTGCAACCGCTCGGACTGCGGATTGGCCAGCACTTCCTTCGGACAACCGCGCTCCTCCACCAGCCCCTTGTGCAGGAATACCAGTTGGTTCGACACCTCGCGGGCAAAGCCCATCTCGTGAGTCACCACCACCATGGTGCGGCCTTCGGTGGCCAGATCCTGCATCACCTTGAGCACCTCACCGACCAGCTCCGGGTCGAGCGCCGAGGTCGGTTCGTCGAACAGCATCACTTCCGGCTCCATCGCCAGAGCCCGGGCGATGGCCACGCGCTGCTGCTCGCCACCGCTCATATGCGCCGGATAGGCATCCTTGCGGTGCGCCACGCCGACCTTGGCCAGGTAGTGCTCGGCCCTGTCGCGGGCTTCGGCCTTGTTCACACCGAGCACGTGCACCGGCGCTTCCATGACGTTCTCCAGAGCGCTCATGTGCGACCACAGATTGAAGTGCTGGAACACCATCGCCAGACGCGAGCGCATGCGCTGCAGCTGCCTGGCATCGGCGGCACGCAGCGAGCCGTCCTTGGCCGGTACCAGCTTCAGCTCTTCGTTGTTGAGCAGAATCCTGCCGGCATGCGGTTGTTCCAGCAGGTTCAGGCAGCGCAGGAAGGTGCTCTTGCCCGAGCCACTGGAGCCGATGATGCTGATCACGTCTCCAGCCTTGGCGGCCATCGACACGCCCTTGATCACCTCATGGTTGCCGTAGCGCTTGTGCAGGTCCTGAACTTCGAGTTTGTACATGTTCGGGGTCTCTTGAATCGTCATGACGTCAGGCCTTGCGCGGTGCCAGATACGCCAGCCAGCGGCGTTCGGCCAGCTTGAACAGGCGCACCAGGATGAAGGTCAATGCCAGGTAGAACAGACCAGCGGTGACATAGGCTTCGAACGGCAGGTAGTACTGCGAGCTGACGGTCTTGGCTGCGCCGGTGATATCAATAAGAGTCACCACCGAGGCCAGGCTGGTGGTGTGCAGCATCATGATCACCTCGTTGCTGTATTGCGGCAGCGCGCGACGCAACGCAGAGGGCAGCAGGATGCGCCGATACAGCTTGCCGCGCGACATGCCCATGGCCTTGGCCGCCTCGATCTCGCCGTGCGGCGTGGCCTTGAGGCTGCCTGCCAGGATTTCAGCGGTATAGGCACTGGTATTGATGGCGAAGGCCAGACAGGCGCAGAAGGTGGCGCTGGACAGGTAGGGCCACATGAAGCTCTCGCGCACGGACTCGAACTGGGCCAGGCCGTAGTACAGCAGGTACAGCTGCACCAGCATCGGCGTACCCCGAATCACATAGGTGTAGAGCCAGGCGGGGAAATTGATCAGTTTCCGTCTGGATACCCGCATGATCGCCAGCGGCACCGCCAGCAGCAGGCCCACGGCCAGGGCGACGAGCAGCAGCTTGAGGGTGACCAGCACGCCACCGAAGTAAAGCGGCAGGCTGTCGAGTACCACGTTGTAATCGAAAAGCATGGTGCCCCCCCTCAGAGCTCGGCGGCTTTCACGCCGACCGAATAGCGGCGCTCGAGATAACGCAACACCAGCAGCGAAACGCTGGTGATCGCCAGGTACACCGCCGCCGCCAGGAGAATGTAGGTGAACGGCTCGCGGGTCGCGTCACCGGCGCTCTTGGCGCGGGCCATCATGTCCTGCAGGCCGACCAGGGAAATCAGCGCAGTGGCCTTGACCAGTACCAACCAGTTGTTGGTAAGGCCGGGAATGGCCAGGCGGATCATCTGTGGCACGAGGATGCGCAGGAACACGCGCAGCGGGCTCATGCCATAGGCCATGCCGGCCTCTCCCTGCCCCTTGGGGATGGCCATAAAGGCACCGCGGAAGGTTTCCGACAGATAGGCGCCGTAGATGAAGCCCAGCGTACCGACACCTGCCACGAAGGGATTGATGTCGATGTAGTCCTCATAACCCAGCAACGGGGCGATACGGTTCACCAGATCCTGGCCGCCGAAGAAAATCAGCAGAATCAGCACCAGCTCGGGGATACCACGAATCACCGTGGCATAGGTCTCGCCCATCAGAGCCAGCCATTTCACCGGCGACAGACGGAAAGCCGCGCCAAGCAGACCAAGTGCGACGGCCACCGCCATCGACAGCAGCGCCAACTGCACGGTGAGCCAGGCACCGTCGAGAATGGTCGAGCCGTAGCCTTGAAGCATGCGCCAATACCTCTCAGGCACCGCAATGGCGCCGTATAGCACAAAGGAAACTGATGTCGCCGAGCGACGCACGACGCCTGAACGTCAGCACGGGCGGACAGGCAGATTCTTACAGGATGAGCCAAGAAAAAAGTGGCACAACCTCGGTAAAGGTTAGTGCCACTTCATCTGCCCGGAGCGCTTACTCGCCGTAAACGTCGAAATCGAAGTACTTGTCCTGCACTTCCTTGTACTTGCCGTTGGCGCGGATGGCCAGAATGGCCGCGCTGATCTTGTCGGCCAGCTCCTTGTCACCCTTGCGCACGGCGATGCCCTGCCCTTCGCCGAAGTACTTCACGTCGGTGAAGTCCGGCCCCACGAAGGCGAAGCCCTTGCCGCCGTCGGTCTTGAGGAAGCCATCATCGATATTCACCGAGTCGGCCAGAGTGGCGTCCAGACGACCGGACTGCATGTCCAGGAAGATTTCGTTCTGCGAGCTGTAACGCACGATCTCGGCACCGGCCGGGGCGAAGATTTCGGTGGCGTAACGGTCATACACGGAAGAACGCTGCACGCCGACCTTCTTGCCTTTCAGATCGACCAGCGGGTCCTTGATCTCGGTACCGGCCTTCATCGCCAGTTTGGCGGGAGTGGCGTAGTACTTGCCGGTGAAGTCGACGGATTTCTTGCGATCTTCGGTGATCGACATGGACGACAGCACGGCGTCGAACTTGCGCACCTTCAGCGCCGGGATCAGACCGTCGAACTCCTGTTCGATCCACTTGCACTCGACCTTCATCTCTTCGCACAGAGCGTTACCGATGTCGTAGTCGAAGCCGGCGATCTGACCATCGGGAGTCTTGAATGCGAAGGGCGGATAGGCCGCCTCGATGCCAATGCGCAGCGGCTTCTCGGCCAGCGCCAGGGGCGACATCAGGGACAGCGCCAGGGCGCCGAGCAGTGCGATCTTCTTCATTCTTTGCTCCTTCGAATTGGGTATGGCATCGATGGCAGTGAGGGGCCCGGGCCTTTTATGGATTGTAGAAGGCGGTGCTGCGCTGTCGTGTGGACAAGCGACAAAGGGGCCTTGGCTGGGTGAGCGGCATTCTAGCGGCAGGCATTGAGGCGATATTTCCTCAATGCGACAACTAATTACAGAAGCGCCGGATGCGACGGGGGCGGATATTGACAGATCGCAAAAGCAGTGATCAAGAACAAACACAAAACGTATATACAAAGCAATACTCGGGCCACAGATCGTTAAACGCCCGTTACATGGGCCTTTCAGCCTATGACGTCTGTCACGCAGCACTGAAAGGGGCACCTTATCGGAGCACTTGCGTTCCCTAAACGCCCAACCGGAGTGCGCGATGTTACCGCCTGCGCCCAGGCAATCCGCTGGCAGCTCCAGCGATTGCGGTGGCACAAGGCGGGCACACCCGCACTGTGCCTGCGCAATCGCGGCTAAAGCCGCTCCTACACCAGCGGCGGCGTACGCGGCGGCACCAGGCGCTTGCTGCCGGTCGACTCATAGGCCGCTGCCAGTTGCAGCAGCGCATTGTCGTCATAGGCACGACCGGCAAAGGTCAGGCCGACCGGCATGCCGATATCGGCCATCACGCCCATAGGCACGGTGACGGTGGGCACGCCCTGGTGGCGAATGGCGAGGTTGCCGTTGGCAACCCAGATGCCGTTGCTCCAGGCGATATCGGCAGATGCCGGATTCACATCGGCATCGGCCGGTCCCACATCGGCCACGGTGGGGAACAGCACCGCATCCAGACCCAGCTGATCCATCCAGTCCTCCAGATCGATCTTGCGAATCTGCTCCAGGCCGCGCAGGCCATCGGGCAATGTGGCGATCTGATCCCAGGGTTTGATGCCGCGCTTGGCCATGTTGACGTACTCGTCCATGCCCGCCGCCAGATCGCCCTCGCGGTTCGGCAGCGTGCCCGGGTCATGCGGGAAGATCTGCGGGCCATCCACATCGGCCAGGCGATTGAGTTTCGGGTCGCCATTGGCGCGCAGGAAGTCGTCGAAGGCCCAGCCGCTCAGCTCCCACAACTCGTCATGCAGGAACTCGGGCGTGACGATGCCGCGATTGAACACGGTCGGCGCACCGGGGCGGTCGCCCTCGCAGTTGGATACCAGCGGAAAATCCACCTCGATCACCGTGGCGCCGGCCTTTTCCAGCGTTGCACGGGCCTTTTCCCACAGCTCGATCACCGAGGCACGGGTGTGGATGCGCTGACCAGTTGGCCCGCCGATGCCGGGCGACTCGCTGGTGCCGGCCAGCTCGTCCTTGTTGACGAACATTTTCGGCACGCCCAGGCGCTTGCCCTTGAGCGCATCAGCCCTGGCCGCGAGGGCCAGGTAGGACTCGGGACGCACCTCGGAAGCCTTGGGAATCGGCACCCAGGGCTGCAGACGCCAGAGGTCGCCCCGGGTGTCCGGATCATCGGCCACCACCACGTCGAGCACTTCCAGCAGATCGGCCATGGTCCGGGCGTAGGGCACCACCACGTCCATCGTCGGCGTCAGCGGCCAGTTGCCACGTACCGAGATCACCCCGCGCGACGGCGTGTAGGCACACAGGCCGTTGTTGGAAGCCGGGCCGCGCCCACTGGACCAGGTTTCCTCGGCCAGGCCGAAGGCGGAGAAGCTGGCAGCAGTGGCCGTACCGGCACCGTTGGACGAGCCGGAAGCGAAGGGCGCGGTCAGGTAATCTGCGTTGTACGGGCTTTCGGCGCGGCCGTATACACCGCGCTGCATGCCGCCGTTGGCCATCGGCGGCATGTTGGTCTTGCCCAGACAGATGGCGCCGGCGGCGCGCAGACGTTCAATGGTGAAGGCATCGCGCTGGGCCACCAGGTCCTTGAAAGCCGGGCTGCCGGAGGCGGCCGTCAGGCCCTTGACCAGGTAGCTGTCCTTGGCGGTGTAGGGAATGCCATCGAGCGGGCCGAGGGTCTCGCCACGGGCACGACGCGCATCGGAAGCCTCGGCCTCCTTCAGCGCATCGGGATTGCGCACCACCACTGCATTGAGCTTGGTCGGCGTGTCCGGGCCATCGTAGGCATCGATACGTGCCAGATAGGCCTTGACCAGCTCGACCGCCGTGGTGCGGCCGGATTCGAGCGCGGCACGCAGCTCGGCGATGGAAACTTCGGTTACCTCGATCATGGTTCATCACTCATAGAAAACGGGCCGGCGCCTCATGGCCCCGGATATGAAAACAGCGCATTTGCGGCCGACGCTTGCAGGCAGCTTCAGCCGCACAACCATGCGCCCGATGATACATGCCGCCAGCCCCTGACAGCAGCCCACCCGGATGGCCAGACAACTCGTGGCCCTATACAGTCTCGACACTGCGCTACAGGTAAACCAAGGCTCATGACCCGCGAACAACGCATCCAGCTGTGGTCGGCATTGTCGGAGGTATTCGTCGACAACGAAGTCAACTACGGCTTCATCGCCCATCAGCTGCAAGGTCATGACCGTGCCACGACAGAAGCGGCCTTCTACGAGGACGTCGCTCCGGCCTGCTACACCAACCTGCTCACCCCGATCCCGCCGATCTGGACCGGCTTCGACAGCACCTGGCTCTGCGAAACCATCGAGCAGGCCCGAATAGCCCGCAAACGCTCAGCGCTGCGCCGCCTGCGCGACCGGATCTTCATCGCCTATCTGCGCCGCGTACTGAAATCGGAATGGGCCAAAATCACGCAAGAGGCGGATCGCCTGTAAGCCCAACCGCGATCTGCTGCTATGTT
This sequence comes from Pseudomonas sp. Z8(2022), assembly GCF_025837155.1. Lineage (NCBI taxonomy): Bacteria > Pseudomonadati > Pseudomonadota > Gammaproteobacteria > Pseudomonadales > Pseudomonadaceae > Pseudomonas > Pseudomonas sp. Z8(2022). The sequence goes on from NZ_CP107549.1 coordinate 2,867,430, forward strand.
CAGTTCCTGCACGCCCAACCACTGGAGGACGAGAGATGGAACGACTCACCGGAGGCTGCCTTTGCGGCCAGGTACGTTTCGAAACCAGCGGCCAGCCTTATCGGGTCGGCGTCTGCCACTGCATGGATTGCCGCAAGCACCACGGCGCCCTCTTTCACACGTCGGCGATATTCCCGCAGGACGCCGTGACGATAGAGGGCGAGACCGGCCAGTACGCCGGCCGCCATTTCTGCCCGCGCTGTGGGTCATCGGTGTTCGGACGCTCGGCGGATGAAATCGAAGTGAATGTCGGCTCGCTGGATGAGCCGGACCGCTTCACCCCGACCTACGAACTCTGGACCATCCGTCGCGAGGCCTGGCTGCCGCCCTTCCCCTTTGCCCGGCATTACCCGCGCGACCGCGACACCGGCAGCCGCTACGAGTGACCGCGGCGTCTTACGCAAGCACCGCCCGCTGGCACACCCAACCGTGCATCAGCCCCGCCTGGAAGAACTGCGTCGGCGCCGTGAAACCGCCCGCCTGAATGATGTCGGCCACCTGCGGTGCCGGCAGCACAGCCACGTCACGTGCATAGGCCGCTCGCGCCCGTTCCAGCATCTGCGCATCGACGCCGGCAGACGACATCAGCGTCATCCAGCTGGGCAGCAGCACCTCGTAGTCGGACGATTGGGTGTCCGATGCCAGGTCGGCATTGGCCAACAGCCCGCCCGGCGTCAGGCGCTGGGCGATCTGGCGGAAGAAGCCGATACGCGCCTGTACCTCGGTGAGGAACTGCGAGACCAGAAAACAGGTGGCACCGTCATGATCCTGACCTGCCGCCAGCGTTTCCAGATAGCCCTCGTGATAGTCGCAACGATGCGCAAAGCCGCCACGCTCAGCGCGCTGGCGACACACATCCAGCATCGCCCCGGATGGGTCGAGTGCGGTGAAGCGCCAACCGGGAAAGCGTTCCGCCAGATGAGCGATCTCCGCCCCCGTACCGGCGCCCACGCAAAGAATCCGCGCATCGGCCGGCAAGCCGCCGAACAAGGCATCGAGCAGCAGATACAACGCCTCGCGAATCGGTGTCATCCCTGCCCATTGCCGGTCGTAGCCTGCCGCCTGCTGGTCGAACAGCGCCTTGATTTCCTCGTCACGCATGGCGAACCCTCCGTCGAATGATCGCACTCACCGGTTCCAGTATCCCAGAGCTGTCAAGTCCTCCCGCCGCCGTCACTGAAAGAGAAAGGGAATCGACCACAGCTCGAGGAGGCGGCTGATCCGCCAATGATCAATTCGCGGGCACTTTGCCAGAACCTCGGGGGACTAATGGGCATGCCCTCCCCAGCGGACCCGATATGCAGAACCCGACCTTCGAACAGAAAGCCTTCATCCTGCTGCTGATTCTGGTGACCATCGCCTTCTTCTGGATACTGCTGCCATTCTATGGCGCCGTGTTCTGGGCCGTGGTGCTGGCGGTGGTGTTCGCTCCGCTGCAGGAACGCCTGATCCGCCGCACGGACGGCCGAAACAATCAGGCAACCCTGTTGACCACGATCATCTGCCTGCTGGTGGCCATCCTGCCGGTGATCTTCATCATCTCGGCGGTGGTGGCCGAAGGCGCTTCGCTCTATCAGAGGCTGGAGTCCGGCGAACTGGATATCGGCACCTATGTCACCAGTGCCATCCAGATGCTGCCACCATCGATACAGGAGCAGCTGGACCGTGTCGGCATGAGCGACCTCGACGGCCTGCGCGAGAAGATATCGACCGGGGCCATGGCCGGCAGCCAGTACCTGGCCACCAAGGTGTTCGCCATTGGCCAGGGTACTTTTGAATTCTTCATCAGCTTCTTCGTCATGCTGTACCTGCTGTTCTTCCTGCTGCGCGACGGCAAGGAGCTGGTCTACAAGATCCGCAGCACCATTCCGCTGGCCGACACCACCAAGCGTCGCCTGCAGATCAAGTTCACCCGCGTGGTACGCGCCACCGTCAAGGGCAACGTGCTGGTAGCCGCAGTACAGGGCGCACTCGGAGGTCTGATTTTCTGGGTACTGGGCATCAGCAGCCCGCTGCTGTGGGGTGTGCTGATGGCGTTCCTGTCACTGCTGCCGGCAGCCGGTGCCGGGGTCATCTGGGTGCCGGTAGCCGTGTACCTGATGTTGAGCGGCAGCCTCTGGCAGGGCGTGATTCTCACCGCCTTCGGCGTACTGGTGATTGGTCTGGTGGACAACATCCTGCGCCCCATCCTGGTCGGCAAGGACACCCGCATGCCCGACTACCTGATCCTCATTTCCACCCTTGGCGGGCTGGCCCTGCTGGGCCTCAACGGCTTCGTGATCGGGCCGCTGGTTGCGGCGCTGTTCGTATCCAGCTGGAACCTGTTCGGCGGTAAGAAGAAGGTCAGGCTGCCGGACTGAAGCCAGCGGCATGCGCCATGCCGGCGGGCAGACAGGCGATTCGCGCACCTCGGTAACTACTGCTGCGTCGGGATCTTCGCTGCGCAGATTCGGAGCACCGCTGTGCAATGCCCGCCGTAATTGGCCTGACATGGCGAAGACGCCGAGTGGTTTCAGCTCCCCACCTGAGAAAAACACTGAATGACCGGGACGTCCGCAGTCTAAATCCTTGTTCCCCGCCCGTTTCTCCCCCAGCCAGACAGTCGAGCGACACCGATGAAGACCTCGCGAATCATCACCTCCGATACGCACGACAGACAACGCGAGACACAGGCGCAGCTGATGATTTTCGGCACCCCGAAGGAGCGCCTCGATTTCTATCGGCGGGAAATCCAGTACGAAACCAGTCTGCTGGCCGGGCGCACCAATTCCTATCTGACGGCGCAGTCGTTTCTGGTGATCGCCTACGCCTCGTCGATGGCCAATCTGAACGAAAACTGGGGAGCACTCTTCACCCTGGTGGTTCCGGCGCTGTTCACCCTGCTGGGCATCATCAGTTCCCTGCACGCCTGGCCGGGGATCAGGGCTTCCGCCACCATCATCGAGCACTGGCACTACAAACAGGAGCAGTTGTTGCGCGCCGATCCCGAGTTCGGCCACGCCTATGACGACTCCCCGTTGTTCAGCGAGCAGGAGGCCAGCAGGGAGAGCACCTACAAGTCGCTGCTGTTCTTTCTGCGCTCGCCCTGGCTATTCATCGTTTTCTGGAGCGTGCTGGGCGTGTTCTCCATCTGGTTGCAGCTGCCCTCTGCAAAGCTGTGACCCGGTCGGCTGGCCAGGCAGCGGTCAATCAGTTCGAACTTCTGCTTGTTGCGCCTTTCAATCCTGATACATGCGCGTTCGCCAACGCGATCACTCACTGCGCCAATCGGGCGCATCAGCGGAGGTATCGATCATGAGTTCGAATCTGCAAGGCAGGAAGGTACTGTTCATTACCGCCAACACCGGTATCGAGCGCGACGAACTGCTCAAGCCGATGCAGGCCCTGAAGGATCAGGGCGCGAGCGTCACCCATGCCAGCATCAAGGGCGGCGAGGCCGAAACCTGGCTGAAGGACAGCGAGAAGGACGTCAGCGTGCAGTCCGACACTCAACTCAAGGGGCTAAGCGCTGCTGACTATGACCTGCTGGTGATCCCTGGCGGCACGGTGAATGCCGACACCCTGCGCCAGGACGAAGATGCACAGCGCCTGGTGCAGGAATTCCGCGAGGCCGGCAAGACGGTCGCGGCGATCTGCCATGGCCCCTGGCTGCTGATCGATGCCGGCGTGGTGCCGGGCAAGGTGATGACGTCCTACTCCAGCGTGCGTCTGGACCTGGCCAACGCCGGTGCCAGCTGGGTGGACGCCGAAGTGCAGGTCTGCCCGGGGCAGAACTGGACGCTGATCACATCGCGCACCCCGGACGACATCCCCGCCTTCAACAACGCGATCAGCCAGGCGCTGCAGGCTGCCTGACCAGCCCCGCTGGCCGGCAGAGCACTGCAGCATCTGCCGGCTACAGCAGCCTGGCCAGCGACAGCACCACCAGAATCAGCCCGGACAGGCTCAACAGGCTCAGCAGCACCCGCCGAAAGCCCTGGTCGCTGACGCGCCGGTACAGACGCAGGCCGATCAGCGTCGGCCCCAGCACCGCGACGATCACCAGCGGGAACAGGCTCAGTGCCTCCGTGGTGATGGTGCCCGAGACCAGGTACACGGCCATCGTCAACAGGTGCATGGACAGGTTGAATCCCTGAATCACGCTGCGCTGAGTGTCGCGATCCCAACCCTTGAGCGCCGCCCACAATACCGGTGCCGGGCCGGTCAGGCCGCCTAGCCCGCCCATTACCCCGCCAACCACGCCGACACCGGCATTGGCGCAACGCCCGCCCCAGGCGATGCGCGGCAGTTCGCGGGACAACAGCATCAGCGGGCACCACACCAGCAGCAGGACGCCAACGCCCAGGCGAAACAGGGTCGGATCCAGCAGGTGCAGCAGCGCCACGCCCAATGGCACGCCCAGCAGGCCGCCGGCCAGCATCGGCAGCAGCAGCTGACGATTGAAGCCCTGGCGCAGCGACCGGATCGCCAGCAACTGACCGGTAAGCGAACCGCAGACGATCAACGGACCGGTCAGAGTGGGATCAAGCAGCCACGCCCAGACGGCCATCGCCACCAGGCCGAAGTTCGATCCCGAGAGTCCCTGCACGAAGCCGGCGAGCGCAGCGCCGAGCAACACGATAACGATGAGATTTTCCATGGGATCAGCGACCTGCTCCCCGCCTGGTTGGGTACTGCCTGAAATACGCCACCATCTTGGCCTCTGCCCTGCGTTCGGGCGGGCAGGATAAACGCGACAGGCTCGTTACGGAAACAGCGGCATCCGCAACTCATGCAGTGCAGATCACTCCCCTGCGAGCGCTCATGCGAGCTGAACAAAAGCCCGGCCAGGGCAGTCGGAAAATCACAAGCATCGCCAAGGAGGCCTCGTCCCATGCTGCCGAAAATCGCCTTGTTCTGCGCCCTCGCGCTGAGCGCCTGCTGCGTTGTGGCCAGCACAGAGCAACCGCTGCGCATCGAAGGTCTGCAGCGCTGCGGCAACCTGCTCGAACATGACCGCCAGCAATGGTGCATGCAGGTGCGCGGCCTGGGCGAGCAGATGCCGACGCTCAGGCTCGGCGGCACCAAGCTGCCGGCCTCGGTGATCGAGCGCAGCGAGAACGGCCTGCGTCTCGAGCTACGACGCGGCGAGCACCGCAGCGCCCCGCTGTGGCTGGAGGATGGCTCGCGTGCGAGCAACCCGGTCTGGCTGTCGCTCAACAGCAGCCATGTGGTCGCGGCTGGGCCGGACGAAGTGGCGAAGAACATGGACGGTCTGACCACCTACGTCGATCTGGTCAGCCTGCTGATCGAGGAGAAGCACGAAGGCCTCGATGAGGCCAGGCGCCTGGCGAAGAAATACGATGCCAAGGTGGTCGGCGCCATCCCGCCCCTGAATGTGTACCAGCTGCGCCTGCCGGTGAAGAACCTCACCGAACGCGATGCGCTGGTGCTGCGCATCGGTAATGAAACCAGCGTCGACGCCGTGATCGTAGAGGAAAGTGCCCCCGAACGTGGCGAGGAAAGTGAAGACCCGCGCAAGCCGGCGCGCAAACCGCAGAAAAACTCCGAAGAATGGGCGGCCAACCGTTTCATGGATGCGGTGAACTACTACCAGCGGCGTATTCCCGCAGGCGATTCGCCGATAGAAACCGAGCGGATCCGTGTTGGCGTGATCGAGCGCAACCTCGACTTCGACTCGCCTGACTTTGCCGACTACCTGGGTGCCTGCCCGGACGGCAAACCGCGCACCTGTTTGTATGCCCGGGACGCCGACGAGCCGGATAACCACGGCAGCACTGTCGCCGGCATTCTGGCCGCGCACTGGGACAAGGGCGGCAACACCGGTTTCCTGCGTGGGCTGGACAAGGCCAGCAATGGCTTCGACGTCATAGTCGAACGCAATTCCGATGCCGGCATCACGGCCAATATCGCCGCCTCGGTCAATCTGGTGGAAGACGGCGTGCGCGTTCTCAACTGGAGTTGGGGCATTCACCGCGTCGGCACGCGCAATGTCGAGGGCAACGAGATCGAATCACTGGTGCGCTCGGGCATCGCCATGAGCGGCTATGAGGAGTTGCTGGAGGAATTCTTCCTGTGGCTGCGCGAAGAACACCCGGACGTGCTGGTAATCAACTCCGCCGGCAACGGCGCTTCCTACTCCGGCAGAGACGAGTACCGCCTGCCCTCCTCATTCATCACCGAACAACTGCTGGTGGTTGGCGGGCACCAGCGCAGCAAGAAGGACGAAGTTGAAGTCGATGATCCGGGCTATGCGGTCAAACGCGACTCATCCAATGTCGACATGCGCGTCGATATCACCGCTGCGGCCTGTGCCCAGGCCTCGACTCATGAAGTCGATGCAACCGGCGATGTGCATTGCGGCACCTCCTACGCCACGCCACTGGTGACCGGTGTGGTCGCTGCAATGCTGTCGATCAACCCGCAGCTGCAACCGGAGCAGGTGCGCATGCTGCTAAGGCGCAGCGCCATGACCATCGGCGGCGAGTACGACTTCGAACCGATGGACGCCGAGGACCTGACCGCGCCCATTCTGCCGTCCGAACGCAACTACGAGCTGAGCGACGAGGACGTCGGCCGCTCAGCGCGTCTGGACATGCAGAAGGCGCTGGACCTGGCGGTGCAGAGCCGCGACCGCGTGCGTTGACCCCTCAGCTCGGTAGCGGACCGATGGGGAAGAAACGTCCGCTGCTCCACACACCCAGCCAGGGTTCTCCGTCGACTTCGCGCTCCACCGCCAGATCTACCAGTTGGTAGAACACATTGCGGTGAATCAGCGCCTCAAGGTTGCGCCGTACCAGAATGTAGGGCGAAGGTTCAAGCGTCACCAAGTCGATCTGCACACGAATCGGGTGCTCGTCACCGGCCACGACCTCGTCCTCGACATTGGTGGTGAAGCGCAGCACCTGTGCCTCGCCCTCACCCTCGACCTGCACGGTCACAGCAACGAAAGGCGCGTCCTCGACCTGGATGCCGACCTTCTCCACCGGAGTGATCAGGAAATAGTCGTCGCCATCGCGTCGGATGATGGTGGAAAACAGCCGCACCATGGGTTTGCGGCCGATGGGCGTGCCCTGGTAATACCAGGTGCCGTCACGGGCGATACGCATGTCGATATCGCCACAAAAATCGGGATTCCACAGGTGCACGGGGGGCAGGCCCTTGCCTTCGCCCTTGGGGATCTGCGCCAGCAGGTCGCCGGCCTTGCCTGGATCGCTCATGCTCTCTCCTCGTACATTGCCCGGCACGCCGGGTCAGACGAACGAGGATACATCATCGCCGTGCTCGCCTTGGCTGTGGCCTGCTCAGCGCCCCAAGCCCAGCAGGCTGCGCGCGTAGTCATTCAGCGGCGGGCCGATCAGGTCCTGCGGCTGTACATCGTAGAACGTCAGAAATCCGCCGCGACTGCGAATCCGTGCCGTATCGACCAGAAAGCGCGTATTGGTTTCGATCAGCATCAACTGAATTACCGCACGGTCTGTACCGAGGCGATCCAGGGCTTCCTGCTCTTCCCACTCTTCCTGGGTGCCGATGCGGTCGTCGCTGTAGGCGAAGCGAGTGTACAACAGGTAGTGCGCGCCAGCGCCACGCGCTTCGGCCATTGCCTCGTCCAGGCCGACCGGCTGACGCGCTCGGCGCACCAGCGGGAAGTACTCGACGAACCCCTTGAAGGCTTCCTCGGCCACCACATTGGGCCGCGGATATCCATGTCCTGGCGGGACGAAGTGGCCCTGGGCGATATAGATGAAGGAGTCCTGCTGCAAACGCCGCGAAGCCATTCGCTCGGTACGGCCATGATCGAGAAACCCGGCATCACGCAGGTGGTACTCGGCGCCACTGGCCATGTCACTGACCTTCATGCAGCCAGCAAGCCCCAGCAGCGCTACCAGTAGAAGCAGGTTACGCATGAAAGAATCCTCCTCGTGCCGGTGACGGAAAACCGGCGGATGAGGGACAGATGCAGATTCTGCGCCAGCCTCGTCACAGCCCGCGCTGCCACTCCTGGCGCAGGTTCGCCTGCTGGGGCTGCTCGATGGCGCTACGCACCTGCGCCAGCAAACGCGCCTTGTCACGCCCCAGATTGCCCTTGAGCACCAGATAATTGGAGGCGTGATCGCTGCGAAACACCGTTTGCTGCAGCTCGAGCCCCTGCAGCAGACGCTCGACCTCGGTGAACAGCTGCAACTGCGTCAGTGGCAAGTAGTCGGCGAAGTGCTGGCGGAAACGCGCCTCGCCCAGGGGAAAGCTGACCACCAGAGTCGACAGGTACTCGGGTTGCGCCTCGTTCATCAGTCGCGCCGAATTGTCCGCATGCTGATCGCTGAGCGCCTGGCCACCCAGCCCGTTGAGAATCATCACCGAACGGGTGATGCCGGCCTGGCCGAGCTTGTCCAGAGCACTGAGGCTGGAGTCGTAGGTTTCACCCTTGTTGACCCGCGCCAGCACCTCATCGTCACCCGACTCGCAACCGACATAGGCCATCTTCAGCCCGGCATCGGCCAGCTCGCGAAGTTCCTCGACCGACTTCTTGCGCAGGTTGCGCGGCAGGCAGTAGCTGGAAACCCGGCGGACCTCGGGCATATGTTCACGGATGGCTTGCAGGATCGCCAGCAGGCGCCGGGTCGGCAGCACCAGCGCATCACCGTCGGCGAGAAACACCCGGTTGACGATCAGTTGCTCGCCGGCACGGCGGATCTCATCCAGCACCTGCGCTTCATCGCGGGCACGGAATTTCTTCTGCGGGGCGGGGGTAACTAATCGCAGAAGGTGCACTGGTTCCAAGAGCAGCCGTTGGTGACCGGCAGAATCAGCGACTGGGCTTCGCTCGGCGGGCGAAACACCGGCTCGATATAGTCGATGGGGAAACGGGCAGACATTCACAACACTCGCAAAGTGAAAGCCCGCACAGTCTATCCGGAGGTGGCGTGACTGCCGAGCCACGCTGCAGCGACTCAGCCACCGATGATCTTCATCACCGTCACGCCACCGGAGAAGGCCAGATCCTGCTTGTCGCCCAATGCCCTGACCAGCAGGCGCTGCAGCGCCGGCAAGGCCTCATGGCGGGGCTTGTCCAGCAGGTCACCGACGAAATGGCGGTTGCTCGACGACAGGCAGCCATGCAACCAGCCCGTGGAGGACAGGCGCAGGCGCGAGCAGGTACGGCAGAACGGCACGCTTTCATTGGCGATCACACCGAAATGCCCCACTCCCGGGATGGCGTAGCGCAGCGCGGTAGCGTCCACCGGAGCATCTGCCTGTACGTACTGATAGCGGCTGGCGATCAGCTCCAGCAACTCGGGCATGCCGATGAACTGCTGTTTGAAGGCACTGGGGTCACGGGCCAGATGCCCCATGCGCATCAGCTCGATGAAGCGCAGTTCGAAACCGCGCTCCAGGCAGTAGTCCAGCAGCGGCAACACCTGATCGAGGTTCTGCCCGCGCAACGGCACCATGTTGACCTTGATCTTCATCCCGGCTTCGCGCGCAGCATCCAGGGCGGGCAGCACGGTAGCCAGATCGCCGCCACGGGCAATCGAGCGAAAGGCCGCGGCATCGAGGGTATCGAGGGAAACGTTGAGGCGGCGGATGCCGCATTCGGCCAGCAGCGGCAACTTGCGCCCGAGCAACTGGCCGTTGGTGGTCAGGCTGATGTCATTGAGACCGAGCTGGCTGACCTGGCGCAGGAAGGACTCCAGGCGCGGACTGACCAACGGTTCACCGCCGGTGATACGCAGGCGCTCGATACCGGCAGCCTCGATCAGATAGGCCACACCGCGCGCCATGGCGTCGGCGGACAACTCATCCTGAGCAGCGACCAGACGCTTGCCGTTCGGCACACAGTAGGTGCAGGCGTAATTGCAGGCGGCGGTCAGACTGACGCGAAGGTTGCGAAAGCGTCTGCCCTGGCGATCAACGATCATGGCGTACTCCGTGAGGGATACCGGGAGTATATCGCCGTATCCGGCCGTGACACATGAATCATCGGCCGGCTGAATGAGCGGGGTCGCATTTGCCGCAAGTCGATGTCGCTGCGGCAACGAACCCGCCCTGGCTCAGTCGCGCTTGCGCTTGTTACCCATGCGCACGCCGATGTCCATGAGGAACTGGAAGAAGCCTTCCTGATCCTCGAGCACATTGCTCCAGAACGGCGAGTGATACAGCGCCACAGCACCGTGCACCAGCGCCCAGGCAGCGCAGTAATGGAAGTACGGCGGCACGTCTTCCAGCTTGCCTTCTGCGATGCGGCCTTTGATCAGCTGGGTCAGGCGCTCGAAGTTGGAAGCACGGATCTTGTGCAGTTGCTCGACCAACTCCGGCACCTGATTGCCCTTGACCACCTTTTCTTCCAGGCGGTCGAACAGGCGGTAGCGCTGCGGGTCGCGCATGCGGAATTCGAAGTAGGCACGTGACAGCGCCTCCTTGTCCCGGTCCACATCGGCCGAATGCAGCAGCTCGTTGAGATCGCGCTCGTAGTCGAGCATCAGGCGCAGATAGATCTCCGCCTTGGACTTGAAGTGTTTGTAGATGGTGCCTTTGCCGATGCCGACGGCATCAGCGATCATCTCGACAGTGACGCTGTCTTCTCCCTGTTCGAGGAAGAGTTTCAGCGCGGTATCGAGAATTTCTTGCTCGCGGCGACGGAATTCGCGGACCTTACGGGGTTCTTTCTGCATAAAGGGACTGCGGGGTCAAAAATCGAAGCCGTCTATTATGCCCAAATGACGCCAAATTGCACGGATCATCCGACCATGTACGTATTTCATGACGAGTTCCCCCTGGAAAAAGGACTGCGCTATCTGAACCATGCGGCAGTCGCCCCCTGGCCAAAACGCAGTGCTGAAGCGGTTCGACGGTTCTCGGAAACGAACGTGACCAGCGGAGCGCGTGACTATCCGGACTGGTTGAAGCTGGAGCGTAGCCTGCGTGAACGCCTGATGCACCTGCTGAACGCACCGAGCACCGGCGATATCGCACTGGTCAAGAACACCTCCGAGGCACTTTCCTTCGTGGCCTTCGGCCTGGACTGGCGTCCGGGCGACCAGGTCATCATCAGCGATGAGGAATTTCCCTCCAATCGTATCGTCTGGCTGGCGCTGGCCGCCCAGGGGGTCGAGGTGGTCGAAGTCAGCCTCAAGGGCGAGGACCCGGAGGCGACGCTACTCGCCGCCTTCACACCACGCACGCGCCTGCTGTCGGTCAGTGCCGTGCAGTTCGCCAGCGGCCTGCGCCTGGATCTGCCGCGCCTCGGTCGCGGTTGCCGTCAGCATGGCGTGCTGTTCTGCATCGACGCCATCCAGCAGCTCGGCGCCCTGCCCTTTGACGTCCAGGCATATGACTGCGACTTCGCCATGGCCGACGGTCACAAGTGGATGCTCGGCCCGGAAGGCCTGGGCGTGTTCTACTGCCGCGCGGGTGTGCGTGATCTGTTGAAGCTGCATGAGTACGGCTGGCACATGCTGGAGCATGCCGGCGACTACACCCGCCAGGACTGGCAACCGGCACGCAGCGCCCGGCGTTTCGAGTGCGGCAGCCCGAACATGCTCGGTGCCTTCGCTCTGGAGGCGAGCCTGTCACTGCTGGAAGAAGTCGGTATGGAAAAAGTCGGCGCACGGGTGGAAGAACGCGTACAGCGTCTGACCGATGGCATTGGCGCCCTGCCCGGCGCGGTGCTCCACAGTCCACTCGATCCGGCACGCCGCGCGGGCATCCTCAACTTCAGCCTGACCGGCTGGGACAACACGGCGCTGTACCAACGCCTGCACGAGGAACAGGTGATCTGCGTGCAGCGCGGGGCAGGTGTTCGCCTGTCGCCTCACTTCTACACCAGCGAACAGGTGATCGAAGAAACCCTGGGACTGCTGACCCAGCTGGCAAAGGGGTGAGGTTCTGGGCTCGACCTGCCGCGAGTCGCGCCCTACCGCCTGGCGACAAGCATGGATGGCCGATTTACAGCGCGCCGTCCTCGCTTGTTTGCCTTGCAGGACAGCTACCCGCAGTACCGGGAGCAGATTCGGCGGACTCAGCAGCGGCCGCGGTATTCCAAATCTGTTTAAAAAACACCCAATTTGGCCTGGACGCTCAGTCAGCATGGCCAATACTGGAACTTACTGGTGCGCGGCATCTCCCCCCAAGTGCCCCGCCAGCCAAGGTACCGTGGACCGCGTACCTTGATTTACTCCTAATGGTCTTGACCCGGATTCATCCCCCAGAATCCGGGTTTTTTTTGCCCGGCAGACCGGCGCTTTCGTGGAGTGGGTTTAGGCCCGTCATGGTCGTGGACTGCTTCTCTGGATCTGGGTGCGACATAACCCACCATGACTGCAACACCTCACATCGCCTGGTGCGCGCGGCGCACCTTACCGCCCACCACGCGTCAGACCACGTAGCCCGGAAGCAATCCGGGAAAGAGTGTCAATGAGGCCCCGGATTGCATCCGGGCTACGTTTTATCGTCAGGCGACGCTGGCCAGCGGGAACAGGCGCTTGAAGTTGTCCGAGGTCTGCTCGGCCAGCGTCTCGTAACTGACGCCGCGCAGCACCGCCAGGTACTCGGCCACCTCCCGCACGTACTGCGGCAGGTTGGGCTTGCCGCGGTGTGGCACGGGGGCCAGGTAAGGCGAATCGGTCTCCACCAGCAGGCGGTCGGCCGGTACCTGGCGGGCAACCTCGCGCAGCGCCTCGGCGTTGCGGAAGGTGACGATGCCGGACAGTGAGATATAGAAGCCGATATCCAGCGCGGCCTTGGCCATCTCCCAGTCCTCGGTGAAGCAGTGCAGAACACCAGCCTGCGGCAATGCCGCTTCGCGCAGCAGCGCAAGGGTATCGGCGCGGGCTTCACGGGTATGCACGATCACCGGTTTGCCGGTAATACGCGCCGCCTCCAGATGCAGACGGAAGGACGCCTGCTGCAGCGCAGCAGACTCCGGCTCGTAGTGGTAATCCAGACCGGTTTCACCAATGGCGACCACCTTCGGATGCTCCAACTCGCCCAGCAGCCAGTCCAGCGCCGGTTCAGCGCCTGGCTCGAGATCCAGCGGATGCACGCCCACCGAACAGTCGACATCCGCGTAGCGCTCAGCCAGGCCCTTGACCGTAGCAGCGTTGTCGGCGCTTACGCCGATACACAGGAAGTGGCCGACGCCGGCGGTACGCGCTGCATCCAAGGCAGCATCCAGCGAACCGCCATGGGCAGCGAGGTCAAGACGATCAAGGTGGCAATGGGAGTCGATCAGCACAGCGGGAGAACTCGGGCAAAGGGAAAGCCCGAATTGTAATCGAAAGCGGCAGCTGCCTGGACGTTGCGAGGGATGAGCAGACCGCGAGAAGAATTGACTCGCGGCCAGGGCATTACATGGTGTGCGTCGGGCGGTCGGACTTCAGCGCGCCGGCCAGATAGGTTTCGATCTTGTTGCGCGCGGTGTTGTCACCGTCGTTGAACTGCACGCCAACGCCAGCCGCGCGGTTGCCCTGGGCACCTTTCGGCGTGATCCACACCACCTTGCCGGCTACCGGAATCTTCTCCGGCTCGTCCATCAGATTGAGCAGCATGAACACTTCATCGCCGAGCTTGTAGCTCTTGTTGGTGGGAATGAAAAGCCCGCCGTTCTTGATGAAAGGCATGTAGGCCGCGTACAGCACGGACTTGTCCTTGATGGTCAGGGACAGAATTCCATTACGGGGGCCCAGATTGGGTGGCAGGCTCATCGGCACATTCCTGGCAGTTATTGCGTAATGCCGGATTCTAGGGCCTGTGCCGGCTCGCGTGCAAACCGCTGGCCAGCATACTGCTAGCAGAATGTGACGCTCTGCCGAATCCGCCGGCGTCCATCAACGGCGATCACTACCGGGCAATGCCGCCCACTGCACCAATAGCGCCTCGAGCAGCAGCACGCGGTTGAGATTGGCCTTGCCGATCACTTTCTGCCGCTGCGCAAGCAGCCATTCCTGAATGGCCAGAACCTTGGCCTGCGCGGTCTTGTCCGCCAGGTACTGCACTACCTTGCGCATATCGGCCTGCCCCAGACCCGCCTCGTCTCTGGTCAGCTGGTAACGCAGCATCAGTTGCGCCCAGTCGCAGAACCAGTCGAACAGCAGATTCAGCGGCAGCGCGTTCCAGCTTTCCGCCAACTGGCTCGGCGAGATCTGCTGCTTGAGCAGCTTCTTCACCCCTTCCACGGCCTGCGCACGCTGCTCACGTACGCCCTGAGCCTGCAAGCGCACGGCGGCCAGTGGCGAGCCTGCGGCGAGCGTCAGCAGATCGCTGCGCTCTTCATCTCCCAGCTCGGGCAGCGCCCGGGCCAGCCAGGCCAGGCTCATCGCCTCGCTCGGCAGCGGACAGGCCTGCTGCACGCACCGGCTCTTGATGGTCGGCAACAAACGACTGGGCTGGTGGCTGATGAGCAACAGCACGGTATTGCCGGACGGCTCTTCCAGACTTTTCAGCAGCGCGTTGGCAGCATTGAGGTTCATCGCCTCGGCCGGTTCCAGCAGCACGACCTTGCGCCCACCGAGCTGAGCGGTCTGCACCACGAAGTCGACCAGCTCGCGCACCTGATCGACCTTGATCGGCTTGTCCGCCTCCTCGGGTTCCAGGACGAAGTTGTCCGGATGAGTACCGGCGGCCAGCAGATGGCAGGATTTGCAGCTACCACAGGCATCCAGTCCGCTCGGACTGAGGCACAACAGGCGCGCCATCAGACGCTCGGCCAGGGCGCGCTTGCCGATCCCCGCCGGGCCGTGCAACAGGTAGGCATGGGCGTGCTGGCTGCGTCCGGCCAGTTGCTGCCAGAGCGATTGCTGCCAGGGATAGACATCAGCCACGGCAGGCCTCCAGCAGGCTCGGCAGCAAGGCATCGATATCGGTCTGAACCTGAGCCAGGGTCTGCCCGGCATCCAGCACGCGGTAGCGTTGCGGTGCCTGCTCGGCACGCTGCAGGTAAGCCTGACGCACCGCGTCGAAGAAGCTGCGGCCTTCCTGCTCGAATCGATCCAGACGCCCGCGAGCAGCGGCGCGCGCCAGGCCCGTCTCAATCGGCAGATCGAAGATCAGCGTCAGGTCGGGGCGCAGCTCACCCTGAACGAACTGCTCCAGCTGCGCGATGCGCTCGATGGGCAGCCCCCGCCCGCCGCCCTGATAGGCGTAGGTGGCATCGGTGAAGCGGTCGCACAGCACCACGCAGCCCCTGGCCAGCGCCGGGCGAATGACCTGCTGCAGATGCTGGGCACGGGCGGCGAAGACCAGAAGCAATTCGGTATCGGCCGCCATCGGCTCGTCACTGGGGTCGAGCAGCAGTTCGCGAATGCGCTCGGCCAGCGGCGTACCTCCGGGCTCTCGGGTCAGCAGCACATCCACGCCATGCTCGCGCAGGCGGTCAGCGAGATACTCGCGGTTGGTGCTTTTGCCGGCGCCTTCGGGGCCTTCCAGGGTAATAAACAGACCGGTCACGGATTGCCCTTATTCGGTTTCGGCCGCCGCGCTTGGCGCGGGGCTGGAGCGGTAGTCGGCACGACGCTTGAGCTGATATTCGCGCACAGCGCGATTGTGCTCGGGCAGGCTTCTGGAGAACACGTGGCTGCCATCGCCTCGCGCGACGAAATACAGAGTGGAGCCATCGAGCGGATTGAGCGCCGCATGAATCGCCTCACGGCCGACCATGGCGATCGGCGTCGGCGGCATGCCGTCGATGGTGTAGGTGTTATAGGGCGTCGGCGTGCGCAGGTCGGCCCGGGTGATTCGGCCGTTGTAGCGCTCACCCATGCCATAGATCACGGTGGGGTCGGTCTGCAGGCGCATGCCCATGCGCAGCCGACGGACGAACACCCCGGCGATCTCGCCGCGCTCCTCGGGCACGCCGGTTTCCTTCTCGATCATCGAGGCCATGATCAGCGCATCGTAGGGTTCGCGATAGGGCAAGCCCTCCGCACGTTTCTGCCACTCTTCGGCCAACACGCTTTCCAGACGCGCATTGGCCTGCTTGAGCAGATCCTCGTCGCTCATGCCACGCACATAACGGTAGGTATCGGGAAAGAAGCGGCCTTCCGGATTCTGCCCGGCCAGCCCCAGACGCTCCATCAACTGGGCATCGGTGAGATCGGCCAGACGCTGCTCCAGGCGCTCCTGACGCGCCAGGGCGGCGCGCACCTGGCGGAAGTTCCAGCCTTCGACCAGCGTCAGGCTGTACTGCACCACTTCGCCGCGCTGCCACAGAGCCAGCATGTCGCGTGCGCTGTGCTCGGGCAGCAGGCGGTACTCACCACTGTGCAGGGCCGGTGCGCGCAGGTTGAAGCGCCAGTAAAGGCGCAACCAGAAGGCATTGTCGATCACGCCCTCCGCTTCGAGGCGATTGAGCAGGCCGCTCGGCGTGGCACCGGACGGCACATCGAGAAGCATTTCTTCAGTGAGATGCAGAGGCTGTTCCAGCGCTCTCTGCTGCTGCCAGGCGGCCCCGACCACCAACAGCGCAGCCAGCAGCACGCCGTACTCGAGCAGCACCAAGATCTTGCGTAGCACCAGTTATTTACTCAGTAGGTCGCAGACGATGGCCTGCAGTTTACGGGTGAGCGGCCCGACCGACCAGTGTCGCTCTTGCAGCGCCCGTACAGGCCAGATGCCGTAAAGGCTGTTGCAGAGAAAGACTTCATCGGCGCCAAGCAGTTCTTCGAAGGAAATATCGCGTAACTCGATGACCAGTCCGAGGCTCCGTGCCTGCTGCAGGATCTCGGCACGCATCACCCCGGCCACGCCGCAGCGCGAGAGATCGGCCGTCACCAGAACGCCTCCGATGACCAGAAACAGGTTGCTGTACACACCCTCGATGACCCGACCACTGCTGTCGCGCATCAGTCCCTCGGCGCACTCGGCGTCCTGCCACTCGGCGCGCGCCAGCACCTGTTCCAGGCGATTGAGATGCTTGAGCCCGGCCAGCAATGGCTGCTCGGCCAGCCGCGTCACGCAGGGGAACAGACGCACCCCCCGCTCGGCATGTGCAACGGGATACTGCGGCAGAGGGGCCGACTGCAGGATACGCAGCGGCTGACAGGGTTGTGGCGGCGCATAACCGCGCTGGCCCTCACCACGGGTGACGATGAGCTTGGCCACGCCCGCGCCCAGTTGCCCGGCAAAGGCCTGCAACTCGCTTTCCATCAGCACAAGATCGAGGGGTATGGACAAGCGCCGGCAGCCTTCAGCCAGGCGCGCCATATGCCGAGCCAGCAGCGGGATACGTCCGCCGCGCACGGCGATGGTCTCAAACAGGCCATCGCCGTATGCCAGGCCACGGTCGCGAACCGACAACTGCTCGCCGGGCGCGCCGTTGACCCAGCTCGGCATCAGCCGTGGTACCGACGGAACAGCAGCGAACCGTTTGTGCCGCCAAAGCCGAAGGAGTTCGACAGGGCGATTTCGATCGGCATGGCCTTGGCCTGATGCGCAACGAAGTCCAGGTCGCAGCCTTCGTCCGGCTCATCCAGGTTGATGGTCGGCGGAGCGACCTGGTCGCGGATCGCCAGCACGGTAAAGATCGCCTCCACGGCACCGGCGGCACCGAGCAGGTGACCGGTCATCGACTTGGTCGAGCTGACTGCGAGCTTGTAGGCGTGATCGCCGAACACGCTCTTTACCGCTGCGGCCTCGGCCAGATCGCCTGCCGGCGTCGAAGTGCCGTGAGCGTTGATGTACTGCACCTGATCGGCGTTGATACCGGCATCGCGCAGGGTCGCCGCCATGCAGCGCGCAGCACCGGCGCCATCCTCGGGTGGCGAAGTCATGTGGAAGGCATCGCCGCTCATGCCGAAGCCAATCAGCTCGGCATAGATGGTGGCACCACGTGCCTTGGCGTGCTCCAGCTCTTCCAGCACCAGGGCGCCGGAGCCATCGGAGAGCACGAAGCCGTCACGGCCCTTGTCCCACGGACGGCTGGCCTTGGTCGGCTCGTCGTTGCGGGTCGACAGCGCGCGCGCCGCACCGAAACCGCCCATGCCCAGACCGCAGGCCGCCATCTCGGCGCCGCCAGCGACCATCACGTCAGCTTCACCATAGGCGATGTTGCGTGCGGCCATGCCGATGCAGTGGGTGCCGGTGGTGCACGCCGTGGCGATGGCGTAGTTCGGTCCCTGCAGCCCCAGATGGATCGACAGGAAGCCGGAAATCATGTTGATGATCGAGCCCGGCACGAAGAACGGCGAAATACGCCGCGGCCCCTGCTCGTGCAGCGATTTGCAGTTGTTCTCGATATTGGTCAGGCCGCCGATGCCGGAGCCCATGGCCACACCGATGCGCTCACGATTGGCATCGGTGATCTCCAACCCGGAATCACGCACGGCCTGGAAGCAGGCGGCGAGACCGTACTGGATGAACAGGTCGAGCTTGCGCGCCTCCTTGGCGGAGAGATATTCCTCGACATTGAAGCCCTTGAGCGACCCGCCAAAACGGGTGGAGTAGGCCGACAGGTCCATATGCTCGATCAGACCGATGCCACTGCGCCCGGCCAAAATGCCCTGCCAGCTGCTCGGCACATCGTTACCCAGCGGCGACAACATGCCCATACCGGTAACCACGACGCGTCTACGCGACACAGCAATCTCCTCTTGTTCTACTCAGGCGCCACATGCGCCTTGCACGTAAAGAAAAGCCGCACGCCTGATGAGGGCAGTGCGGCTTTTCTCGGTCAGAAAGCTGACTGTGACTTATTGCGCGTGGGCAGTCACGTAGTCGATGGCTTCCTGAACGGTGGTGATCTTCTCAGCTTGCTCGTCCGGGATCTCGGTCTCGAATTCTTCCTCGAGAGCCATCACCAGCTCAACGGTGTCAAGAGAGTCGGCACCCAGGTCTTCAACGAAGGAAGCGCTGTTGGTCACTTCCTCTTCCTTGACGCCAAGTTGCTCGGCAACGATTTTCTTGACGCGTTCTTCGATGGTGCTCATACCTTGTTTTCACTCCTATTGGACAAATCCAGGCAGCTGGTAGCGGCCAAGTGTATAGAAAGGGTTTTTAGCATTTCAAGCTGAATGCCGGGGAGCCCCCAGGAACACTTCAACGATCTGTCTATAAACCTGTTGCAGCTTTATAACGGATTTTAGACAGCCACTATGACAGTTTTCTGATGGCTCGCGTCACATTCGAGAGCCTCCGGACCTTCGGAGGCGCCCTTTTTAGCTCATGTACATACCGCCGTTCACCGGAATAGTAGCCCCTGTGACGTAACCTGCGCCATCGGAAGCCAGGAAACCGACGACCTTGGCAATCTCTTCTGCCTGGCCCAGGCGGCCCAGCGGAATCTGCGTCAGCAGCGCCTCGCGCTGCGCTTCCGGCAGCTCGCGGGTCATGTCGGTATCGATGAAACCGGGGGCAACCGAGTTGACAGTGATACCACGGGAACCGACTTCACGCGCCAGCGCGCGGCTGAACCCTTCCAGGCCGGCCTTGGCGGCGGCGTAGTTGGCCTGCCCGGCGTTGCCCATGGCACCGACCACGGAACCGATGTTGATGATCCGACCAAAGCGCGCCTTGGTCATGCCGCGCAGCACACCCTTGGACAGGCGATAGAGGCTGTTCAGGTTGGTGTCGATGACGTCGAACCACTCGTCGTCCTTCATGCGCAGCATGAGGTTGTCACGGGTGATACCGGCGTTGTTGACCAGAATGGCCGGCGCACCGAACTGCTCGGCAATCGCGCCCAGCACGGCCTCGACGGATTCGGCGCTGGTCACGTTCAGCTCCATGCCGGTACCACTGATGCCATGTTCCTTCAGTGTGGCGGCAATACGCTCGGCACCGGATGCCGACGTGGCGGTACCAATGACGGTGGCGCCCTGACGACCCAGCTCCAGAGCGATTGCCTGACCGATACCACGACTGGCGCCGGTGACCAGCGCGACTTTACCTTGCAGACTCATGTTCGTTCTCCTGTCTCAAGCCAACGCAGCACGAGCAGCGGCGAAAGCATCGGGGGTATCCAGATTGTGGGTATTGATGCCTTTGACGCAGCGCTTGTTCAGGGCGCTGAGCACCTTGCCCGGACCGCACTCGACCAGATCGGTCACGCCCTGTTCGGACAGACGCACCATCGACTCGACCCAGCGTACCGGGCTGTACAGCTGCGCCAGCAGATCGGCTTTCAGCGTAGCCAAGTCAGACACCACGGCAGCACTGACGTTCTGCACCAGCGGAATCTGCGGTGCCTGCCAACTCAACGCCTCGACCGACTCGGCAAAACGCTCGGCTGCCGGCTTCATCAGGGCACAGTGCGACGGCACGCTGACCGGCAGTGCCATGGCACGCTTGGCACCACGCGCCTTGCAGGCTTCGATGGCGCGCTCTACGGCTGCAGCGCTACCGGCGATCACCACCTGACCCGGCGCATTGAAGTTCACCGCGCTGACCACGTCACCCTGGGCGGCTTCGGCACAGGCGGCCAGCACATCGGCATCTTCCAGGCCGAGAATGGCAGCCATGCCGCCCTGCCCGGCCGGCACGGCCTGCTGCATCAACTGACCGCGACGCTCCACCAGTTTCACCGCATCGGCAAAGGCGATGCTGCCGGCAGCGACCAGCGCGGAATACTCACCCAGGCTGTGACCGGCAACGAATGCCGGCTTGGCGCCGCCTTCGGCCTGCCACAGACGCCACAGGGCAATGGAGGCAGTGAGGATGGCCGGCTGAGTCTTGTCGGTCTGGTTCAGTTGCTCTTCCGGACCTTGCTGGGTCAGCGCCCAGAGGTCGTAGCCGAGCGCCTGGGAAGCCTCAGCGAAGGTATCGAGCACCAGCTTCTGCTGGGCGCCGTGATCGGCGAGCATGGCCAGGGCTTGCGAGCCCTGACCGGGGAAGACGAATGCGAGGGATGCAGGCATGGATAAGTCCCTTGAGTCGAAAAACCAGCGCCAGGCGAGCCTGGCGCAGCAAACTGACAGTTGGATGACAGGCTGCGTGACGCGGTCACATTCCACCGCAGCCCATACCCTGAAGGGTGCCTCTATAAACGTAGGCGAGGCAGCCAGCGCAAGGCAAAAACAGGCGAAAAAGCGCGGTTTACGCGCTGTAAATGAGCATCTTGAGCCTGTTATTAACGCCGCGATGGCAACGCAGGTAGTTTTTAGTGGCGCCCGGAAACGCGACGAGTCTACAGCAACAGGTCCTCAAGTCGACCATGCAGTCGCTGCGGCAGATTTTCCTGCACCTCGCGCAACGCACAGCGAATGGCGCTCTGAAAACTCTCCTGCCCCGCCGCGCCATGGCTCTTGACCACGATGCCCTGCAGCCCGAGGAAACTCGCACCGTTATGCCGGGCTGGGGCCAGGTCGGCCTTGAGGCGGCGCAGCAGCGGCATCGCCAGGGCGCCAATCGCCTGGGCGAGCAGCCCTTCATTGAACAGCGTCTCGACCCGCCCGGTGATCATCTTCGCCAGGCCTTCGCTGGACTTGAGCAGGATGTTGCCAACGAAGCCGTCACAAACCACCACATCAGCCTCACCGCGATACATCCCGTCGCCCTCTATATAGCCGACGTAATTCAGCCCATGAGCCTGCTGAAGCATATTGGCCGCCAACTTGACCTGCTGGTTACCCTTGATGTCCTCGGTACCGACATTGAGCAAGGCAACTCGGGGCCGGCTGATGCCCAGTGTTTCCGCTGCGACGGCACCCATGATCGCGAACTGATAGAGGTGCTCGGCGCTGCAGTCGACGTTGGCCCCCAGATCCAGCAGATAGCAGTGGCCACGCTCGGTAGGAATCGGACTGACCATGGCCGGCCGGTCGATGCCCGGCAGCGTTTTGAGCAAATAACGCGACAGCGCCATCAACGCACCGGTATTGCCGGCACTGACACAGGCATGCGCCTGCCGCTGACGCACCAGCTCCAGCGCCACGCGCATCGAGGCATCCGGCTTGCCGCGCAGCGCCTGAGCCGGACGTTCGTCCATGGCGATCACTTCACTGGCGTGATGAACCTGCAGGCGCGAGCGATCGACGCCGGGCTGGCGAGCGAGCTGCTCTTCGATAAGGGGAGCTTGGCCGACGAGAGCCAGGTGTAGCGAGGGGAATTCGGCCAGCGCAGAAATGCAGGCCGGAACAATGCAGCGGGGACCGAAGTCCCCACCCATTGCATCAATCGCGATGATCGAGGCGGACAAGGATTACTCGTCAGCGCCCTTGTCGATCACTTTGCGACCGCGGTACACGCCTTCCGGAGAAACGTGGTGGCGCAGGTGAACTTCACCGGTGCTCTTCTCTACGGACAGGGTGCTGGCCTCGAGAGCATCGTGCGAACGACGCATGTCGCGGGCGGAACGGGATTTTTTGTTCTGCTGAACAGCCATAACTCATTAACTCCTAAACGTTTGGGTCACGCTTTAACTGCGCCAATACACTGAACGGGTTGGACCGCGATACCTCGTCCTCGCCCGGCTCGGGCTCATCGAGACCGTCCGGCTGCTGGCAATCACCTGGGGCATGAGCAGGAACGATCGGCAGAGCGAGAAGCAATTCATCCTCGACCAGACCGAGCAGCTCCAATGGCTCCTCACCCACTTCCAGCACGTCGTAGCCCTTCGGCAAGGACTGAGTGTTCGCTCCAACCCGAACCACCGCGTATTCACATTCGCTGCGGATGGGTAGCGCGACCAGCTCCAGACAACGCTGGCAGACCATTTTGACCTCAACCTCGAGCTCACTGCGGATAACCACAGTTTTCTGCTCGTCACGCCCGAAATGAAACTTCGCCTGCACCGTGCCGGCCGTATCGGCAAGCGGGTCGCAGAGACGCAGCAGGCCTGCCAGTTCGAGCTGCCCTTCGAGGGTAGCTTCGCGGTCGGCGAGCTTGCGCGGATCAACGTGAGGTGGAATCGGCCCATTCAACATAGGCGCAGCATTCTAGGGATGCACCCTGCCGCTGTCAAAGGAAATTGAGCCTGTCTTCGCATGACGGCGATCAGTAGAATTTCCCGTCCACCTATATAAAGGAAGAGAAGATGCCAGCCCTGCTGCTCGCCTCCAGCTCCCCCTACCGCCGCGAGCTGCTCGAACGCCTGCAACTGCCCTTTAGCTGGCAGTCGCCCAGCATCGATGAAAGCCGCCGCGAAGGCGAAGCTGCCATCGACTTGGTCAAACGCCTGGCCGAAGAAAAGGCCCGAGCCCTCGCCGCCAGCCATCCCGAACACCTGATCATCGGCTCGGACCAGGTCGCGGTCCTAGGCAACGGCCAGATACTCGGCAAGCCACACGACCTGCCAAGAGCCCAGCAACAACTGCGCGCTGCCAGTGACAGCAGCGTCACCTTCCTGACCGGCCTGGCACTGCTCAACTCCAGCAGCGGCAATTGCCAGGTCGACTGCGTACCTTTCACCGTACACTTCCGCCCGCTGAGCGACGAGCAGATCCTGCGCTATCTGCAGCGCGAACAGCCTTTCGATTGTGCCGGCAGCTTCAAGTCAGAAGGCCTGGGCATCAGCCTGTTCCGCAGCACCGAGGGTGAAGATGCAACCAGCCTGATCGGCCTGCCGCTTATTCGCCTGGTGGACATGCTGCTTAACGAAGGCGTCGAAACTCCTTGAGCCACGACCTATAAAGAAGAAGACCCGCTGAGCGGGCCTTCTTCTTGCAACTCAGCGCAACGCCGGCCCCTGAAAGCCCATCCACAGCGCAATACGATCCGCAACACTGGTACCCAGGCGCTTGGCAAAACGGTCAAACGGCGTGTCACGCTGGGTGAAATCGACCATTTCCTTCTCGCCGATTACCTCTCGCGCCACGTAACTGGTGCTACCCAGCGCATCGACCAACCCAAGCTGCAGCGCCTGTTCGCCGGACCAGACCAGCCCGGAGAACAGCTCGGGATGCTCGTCTGCCTTGAGACGATCACCACGCCCCTTCTTCACACTGTCGATGAACTGACGATGAGTGGTATCGAGCACGGTTTTCCAGAAGCGGGTTTCCTCTTCCTTCTGCGGCTGGAACGGATCGAGGAATGCCTTGTGCTCACCCGAGGTGTAGACGCGACGCTCGACCCCCAGCTTCTCCATGGTCTCGACGAAACCGAAGCTGGCCGCAGTGACTCCGATGGAACCGACCAGACTGGCCTTGTCGGCATATATTTCATCGGCCGCACTGGCAATGTAGTAGGCACCGGAAGCACCCAGATCACTGATCACCGCGTAGACCTTGGTCTGCGGATGCTCGCCGCGCAGGCGACGAATCTCGTCATAGATATAACCGGACTGCACCGGGCTGCCGCCCGGACTGTTGATGCGCAGGATCACACCCTTGGTATTGGCATCTTCAAAAGCCGCACGCAGGCTACCCACCACCTTGTCGGCACTGGCCTCCTCGCGATCAGCGATCATGCCGCGAATTTCGATCAGCGCCGTATGCGCGGTGGTGGTCGAGGCCGACTTCAGGTCGAGCGCCGGCAACACCAGCGCCAGCGCGCCGAACAGATAGATAAACGTCAGCAGCTTGAAAAAAATGCCCCAGCGACGCGAACGACGCTGCTCCTGAACGCTGGACAACAGTGCCTTCTCCAGCAGCTTCCAGCTCTTGGCATCCTCACCCGACGAAGACGATGACTTCCACTCATCCGACATGTTCACTCACCTCTGCAGAACGCCGCGCATGATGACCATCCAGCCATGTGCGCAGCTCATTGAATTGGTTGATCGCCAGGCGCGGCGAGCACTCGCGCAACAGAGACAGAGGCTGCGCACCAAAACCCACCGCCACCGCATCCATCCCGGCATTGCGGGCCATCAGCAGATCGAAGGTCGAATCGCCGACCATCAACGCACGCTCAGGCTGTACCCGGCAATGCGCAAGAATCTCGTGCAACATCAGCGGATCCGGCTTGCTCGCCGTCTCGTCAGCGCAGCGGGTGATATCGAAGTAATCCAGCCATCCCTTGTCGGCCAGTACCCGATGCAGCCCCTTGCGTCCCTTGCCGGTAGCGACAGCCAATTGATAACCCTGCTCGCGGAAGGCTTCGAGCGACTCGCGCACACCCTCGAACAACGGCGACGGCTCGGTTTCCAGCGCAAGATATTGCTCACTGTAGGCACGCCGGATGGCTTCGATACGCGATGACTCGGCGAGTTCCGGATAGAGCGCGCGAATCGCCACCCCCAGCTCCAGCCCGATGATGCCCCGCACCGCAACATCGGTGCAGCGCGGCACGCCCACCACATCAGCGGCGCGATGCATGGCTTCGACGATGCGACCAATGGAGTCCACCAGCGTGCCATCCCAATCGAAGATCAGCAGCTGATAGTCAGGCACTCAGCCGCTCCAGGGTTCTGGCCCACATCTCGTCCACTGGCGCCTCGAGTTTCAGCATCCCGCCATCAGGCAGCGGCACATGCAATTCGTAGGCATGCAGAAACAGACGCTTGCCACCCAGGTCGCGGATTTCCCGGGTGAAGTCGTCATCACCATACTTGGAGTCGCCAGCAATGGAGTGCCCGGCATGCTTGGCGTGCACGCGAATCTGATGGGTACGCCCGGTCACCGGCTTGGCCTCGACCAGAGTGGCGAAATCACCAAAGCGGCGCAGCACGCGGAACAGCGTCAGCGCCTCCTTGCCCTCGCCATCGACCTCGACCATCCGCTCACCGGAACGCAGGTTGCTCTTCTGCAGTGGCGCATTGACCCGCTTCTTGGCTGTCGCCCAGTGGCCGCGCACCAGCGCCATATAGCGCTTGTCGACTCCGTCACCCCGCAGTTGCTCATGCAGATGACGCAGCATGCTGCGCTTCTTGGCGATCATCAGAAGACCGGAAGTATCACGATCCAGGCGATGCACCAGTTCCAGATCCTTGGCGTCGGGGCGCAACTGACGAAAGGCCTCGATCACGCCGTAATTCAGACCACTGCCACCATGCACGGCAATGCCGGCCGGCTTGTTCAGCACGATCAGCGCCTTGTCCTCGTAGACGATGGCAGCTTCCAGCCGCTCGAGCAGCCCCTGCGCCAGCGGCTCGGGCTCATCTCGCTCGGCCAGGCGCAATGGCGGCACACGCACGACATCACCGGCCTGGAGCTTGTATTCGGGCTTGATCCGCCCCTTGTTCACACGCACTTCGCCCTTGCGCAGGATGCGATAGATCAGGGTCTTGGGCACGCCTTTGAGCTGCGCCCGGAGGAAGTTGTCGATGCGTTGGCCGGCGAGTTCCGGTGCAACCTCGATCAGCTGGACGCCGGAGGTTGGAGAGGCAGGAGTAGTCATCGCGCAATCATAACAATTTTTTATGGAATTGAAGCACTTAATCATTGCTGCTATAGTCGCGAACGCCGCCAAAAGCGGCCTGGCTTGCGGATGTTCGCCAAACTTGCCATCCCCTGCCCGCGCAAACCTTTCTGGACGTGAGGCCGTCCGACGGATTCTTCAGGTTAAAGGCCGCAAAGGGTCACGAAGACTTCGGAAATAAAGCCTTGAGTATGATGCGCGATTCGCCCGCCGGGCGGTCGCGGTAACTGACAACCGCTGCGGAATCTGCGCGCGGCACCCGATTTTCAGCGATACGTGTAGGGTGGAGATGTACAACTGTCGGACTGCGTAGCACATCGCTTGATCAAAGACGCCTCATCTCGTCCGCTACCGCCAGTTGATTCCTCTTCCTGACTGAGTGCTTCTGTCACCACAGCAAGCAGGAGACGTCCGTCGCGACCGCAGCCTGATATGGCTGGCCGTCGCTAGACAGTGGAACGATTTACGACCGTTTCTGACGCGCCTGACACCGACCCTGAGAGTCGTGTGTGCCTGACGTGGCTTCCGGTAGCCCCGGAACCCATTGGTACCACATGAAAAGAATGCTAATTAACGCAACTCAGCCCGAAGAGTTGCGTGTTGCCCTGGTAGACGGCCAAAAACTCTACGACCTGGACATCGAGTCCGGCGCCCGCGAACAGAAGAAGGCCAATATCTACAAAGGCCGCATCACCCGCGTTGAACCCAGCCTTGAAGCCGCTTTCGTCGATTTCGGTTCCGAACGCCACGGTTTCCTCCCCCTCAAAGAAATCTCCCGCGAATACTTCTCCAAAGCCCCTGAAGGCGGCCGCATCAACATCAAGGATGTACTCAAGGAAGGCCAGGAAGTCATCGTCCAGGTCGAGAAGGAAGAGCGCGGCAACAAGGGCGCAGCCCTGACCACCTTCATCAGCCTCGCCGGCCGCTACCTTGTTCTGATGCCGAACAACCCGCGTGCAGGTGGCATCTCCCGCCGCATCGAAGGTGAAGAGCGCAACGAACTGCGCGAGGCCCTGAACGGTCTCGACGCTCCGGCCGACATGGGCCTGATCGTGCGCACCGCCGGCCTGGGTCGCTCCAGCGAAGAAATGCAGTGGGACCTCGACTACCTGCTGCAACTGTGGACCGCCATCAAGGAAGCCTCCACCAGCCGCCCTGCCCCCTTCCTGATCTATCAGGAATCCAACGTCATCATCCGCGCCATCCGCGACTACCTGCGCCAGGACATCGGCGAAGTACTGGTCGACAGCGTCGAAGCCCAGGAAGAAGCACTCGCCTTCATTCAGCAGGTGATGCCGCAGTACGCCAGCAAGATCAAGCTGTACGAAGACAGCGTCCCGCTGTTCAACCGCTTCCAGATCGAAAGCCAGATCGAAACCGCCTTCCAGCGTGAAGTGAAACTGCCGTCCGGCGGCTCCATCGTCATCGACCCGACCGAAGCACTGGTTTCCATCGACATCAACTCGGCACGCGCCACCAAGGGCAGCGACATCGAGGAAACCGCCCTGCAGACCAATCTGGAAGCGGCGGAAGAGATCGCCCGCCAGCTGCGTCTGCGTGATATCGGCGGTCTGATCGTCATCGACTTCATCGACATGACTCCGGTCAAGAACCAGCGCGCCGTCGAAGACAAGGTGCGCGAAGCCCTGGCTGCCGACCGTGCCCGTGTACAGGTTGGCCGCATCAGCCGCTTCGGCCTGCTGGAGATGTCCCGTCAGCGCCTGCGCCCGTCCCTGGGCGAGACCAGCGGCATCGTCTGCCCGCGCTGCAACGGCCAGGGCATCATTCGCGACGTCGAATCACTGTCGCTGGCGATCCTGCGCCTGATCGAAGAGGAAGCCCTGAAGGACCGCACCGCCGAAGTACGCGCCCAGGTGCCGATCCCGGTCGCGGCCTTCCTGCTCAACGAAAAACGCAACTCGATCACCAAGATCGAACTGCGCACCCGTGCACGCATCGTGATCCTGCCGAACGATCACCTGGAAACGCCGCATTTCGAAGTGCAGCGTCTGCGTGACGACAGCCCGGAAGCGCTGAGCGGCCAGACCAGCTACGAAATCGCTGCCACCGCCGAAGTCGAAGAAGCCACCGCTCACCCTGCCGCTGCTACGCGCACCCTGGTTCGCCAGGAAGCTGCGATCAAGGCAGCCCCGCGCAGCAGCGCGCCGGTAGCCGCCGAGCCGCAGGCACCGCTGGCCCCGACCAAGGCGCCTGAGCCGAGCCTGTTCAAGGGTCTGGTGAAGTCTCTGGTCAGCCTGTTCGCCGGCAAGGAAGAAGAAGCCCAGCCGGCTGTGCCCGAGAAAAAGAAGAACGAGCGTCAGCCGCGTGAAGAGCGCCGCAATGGTCGTCAGCAAAGCCGTAACCGTGGCGGTCGCCGCGATGACGAGCGCAAGTCCCGCGAAGAGCGTGCCCCGCGTGAAGAGCGCCAGGGTCGTGAACCGCGCGAGGAGCGTCAACCTCGTGAAGAGCGTCAGCCGCGTGAAGAACGTGCCCCGCGCGAAGGTCCGGAAAATCGCCGTGAGCGCAAGCCACGCGAAGAACGCACCCCACGTGAAGAACGTGTGCGCGAGCTGCGCGAGCCGCTGGATGCTGCCGGCAATGAACAGCGCGAAGAGCGCACCGAGCGCCAGCCCCGTGGCGAGCGTCAGGAGCGTCAGCGTCCGCCGCGCGAAGAGCGCCAGCCGCGTGCCGAGCAGGCCGAGGCTCTGCAGGACGAAGCGCTGCCGAACGAAGAGCAGCTGCAGGATGACGAGCAGGACAGCAACGACGGTGAACGTCCGCGCCGCCGCTCCCGTGGTCAGCGTCGTCGCAGCAATCGTCGCGAGCGTCAGCGTGATGCCGACGGCAACCTGATCGAAAGCGCCGAAAACAGCGAAGCCGCGACTAACGAAGCCCAGGCCGCCACCCCGGCTGCCGTAGCAGTTGCAGCCGCAGCAGTTGCCGAAAGCGTCGACAGCAGCGAGACAGTCGCCGGCGAGGCTCCGACTGTCGCAGCGCCGGTCGCTCAGGCTGAAGAGGCCCCTGCCGCCCAGCAGGCCGAGACGCAAACCGAAGCTGCCGCAAGCGAAGTGGTAGAAAGCACTCCGGTCGTGGAGAGCGTGGAGCAAGCACAACCAGCCGTTGTCGCCGAAGCTCCTGTTGCCGTGGAAGCAGCGGCCGCCGAGCCTGCAGTTCAGGCCGAGCCGGTTGCCGAAGCCGTTCAGCAACCTGCCCCGGCAGTGGCCGAGGAAACGCCTGCTCCGGCACCGGTCCCGGCCAACGCTACCGGCCGTGCGCCGAACGACCCACGCGAAGTACGCCGTCGTCAGCGTGAAGCCGAGCGTCTGGCCCGCGAAGCTGCCCAGGCCGCTGCTGCCCCGGTTGCAGAAGCCACTCCGGTGGTGGAAGCAAGCGCTCCGGTAGAGGCCGAAGTCAGCACGGTCGAAACCGCGCCTGCAGCCGAGCCGGTCGTCGAAGCGACTCCGGTGGTCAGCGAGCCAAACGCAAGCGAAGCGGAAGAGCAAGCGCAGCCGGAAGAAGAAGCGCAAGCCGACCAGGAAGAGATCAAACCTCAGGCTTGATCCTTCCGGTGGTACTAAAAAAGGGGATGCCTAGGCATCCCCTTTTTCATGTCCGCGCGGCGTAATCCGCACGCCTCACACCGGATTGCATCCGGCATAGATCAAAGCACGTTGGGTTCGATTTCCAGCGCTACACCAAAGCGCTGCAGGATATCGCTCTGAATACGCTGCGCCAGTTGCAGCAGCTGCGCCCCCGAGGCATTGCCGTAGTTGACCAACACCAGCGCCTGCAGGCGGTGCACGCCGGCATCACCCTCACGCACGCCCTTCCAGCCTGCCCGCTCGATCAGCCAGCCGGCCGCCAGCTTGACCAGACCATCGCCAGCCGGATAACTGACCAGATCGGCATGCTCGGCACGAATGCGCTCGGCCAGTTCGAACGACACCACCGGGTTCTTGAAGAAACTGCCGGCATTACCCAGCTCTGCAGGATTGGGCAGTTTTTCGCTGCGAATGGCGCATATCGCCTGGCTGACATCGCCGGCAGTCGGTACTTCAACGCCCATTTGTGCCAGACGCTGACGTACCGGACCGTAGTCCAGGCGCAGCGAAGCCCGGCGACTCAGGCGAAAACGTACACGCAAGATCAGCCAGCGCCCGGCTTCACGTTTGAACAGGCTGTCACGGTAGGCGAAGGCGCACTCGTCAAGGACGAAGTCACGCAGCTCCCCGGTGTGCCGGTCCAGCGCGGTCAGCCCGGCGAACAGGTCCTTGATCTCCACACCGTAGGCACCGATGTTCTGCATCGGCGCAGCGCCGACGGTACCAGGAATCAGGCTGAGGTTTTCCAGACCATTGAGCCCCTGCGCAAGGCTCCACTGCACGAACGGGTGCCAGGGCTCGCCGGCTTCGGCCTCCACCAGCACCTGACCGCCATCTTCTTCGAGGACGCGAATGCCACGACTGGCCATGCGCAGCACCAGCGCCTCGACATCCCGCGTCAGCAGCAGGTTGCTGCCACCACCAATGACCAGCGGCGGCAAGCCCAGTTGCGCGGCAAGGCTCAATGCCTCGCGCACCTCATCATCGTTATGGGCCTCGACAAAGCGACGGGCGCGCACATCGACGCCGAAGCTGTTGAAGGCCTTGAGCGACACATCGCTCTGCAGATTCAGGCTCACAGGCGCCCCTTGATTTCCAAGAGAAGCGCATCGCTGGCCTGCTCGATCAGATCCAGAACCTGCTCGAAGCCATCTTCGCCGCCGTAGTAAGGATCCGGCACTTCATCCAGCGCCAGACCAAAGCGACGCAGGTACAGATCGAGATCAGCATGCGCATCGGCCGGACGCAACGCCTTGAGGTTGCGCAGGTTGCTCTGATCCATGGCCAGGATCAGGTCGAAACGCCGGAAGTCTGCGACCTCGACCTGGCGCGCGCGCTGCGCGGACAGGTCATAGCCACGGCGCAGGGCGGCCTGACGGGTGCGGCCGTCCGGTGCCTTGCCCACATGCCAGTCGCCGGTGCCGGCGGAATCCACCTGCACGCGATCCTCCAGGCCGGCGGCGCGCAGCTTGTGACGCAGCACGCCTTCGGCGGTGGGCGAACGGCAGATATTGCCCAGGCAAACGAACAGGACCTTCATCATCCCCCCAGCAGGCGGCGCACCCGCTCCAGGTCTTCGGCGGTGTCTACCCCGGCGGCCGGAGCTTCCAGAGCATCAGCGACATGAATGCGTACACCGTTGTACAACGCACGCAGTTGTTCCAGGCATTCGGTGTCTTCCAGCCAGCACGGCCCCCAGGCCACGAAGTCATGCAGAAAGCCGGCGCGGTAAGCGTAGATGCCGATATGCCGGCGGTACGGCACACCCTGCGGCAACACATCTCGGCTCTTGGCAAAGGCATCGCGCGCCCAGGCAAGCGGCGCACGGCTGAATGCCAGGGCCAGACCGTTCTTGTCGGCGACCACCTTGACCACATTGGGATTGAACAGCGCGGTGACGTCCTCGATGGGCTCGGCCAGGGTGGCGATACCCGCCTGCGGATTGGCTGCCAGGTTGGCTGCCACCTGATCGATGATCACCGGCGGGATCAGCGGTTCGTCGCCCTGCACGTTGACCACGATGGCATCGGCCGGCAGGCCGAGCTGGGTGGCCACTTCGGCCAGGCGGTCAGTACCGGAATTGTGATCCTCACGGGTCAGCAGCACCTCGGCGCCGAAGGCCTGGCAGGCATCGACGATGCGCGCATCGTCGGTGGCGATGACTACGCGATCAGCCGAGCTTTTTTGCGCCTGTTCCCAGACGTGCTGCACCATAGGCTTGCCGGCAATGTCCTGCAAAGGCTTGCCCGGCAGGCGGGTGGAGGCGTAGCGGGCGGGGATTACAACGGTAAAGGCTGCACTCATTTACTTGTCCAGACGCTCGTCGGTATTCAGGGTGCGGGCTTCGCTTTCCAGCATCACCGGAATGCCGTCGCGGATCGGGTAGGCCACGCCGGCGCCCTTGCTGATCAGTTCGGTCTTGTCTTCGGAGAGCTGCAGCGGGCCCTTGCAGATCGGGCAGGCGAGAATGTCGAGCAGTTTAAGGTCCATGGCGCAGTCCTTGATGGGGTCCTCAAGACCCCGGTATGAGGCGAGCCAGCTCCTTGTCCAGCCAGTCGACGAAGGCCGGCGCAGGCACGGCTTCGACGGCCAGGTACCACCAGTCGGCGGCGGCGAAGGCCCGGCATTTCACCGCATCCTTTTCCGTCATCAGCAGCGGCAGCGACGGCTCGAAACTGAGCTGGGCGGCATCGTACTGCGCGTGGTCGGCAAAGGGGTGCGGAACCGGTCGCCAGTTTAGCGCTTCGAGGGTATTGAAGAAACGTTGCGGGTTGCCGATCCCGGCGACTGCATGCATGTGCTGGCCAGGAGGAAAATGATCCAGCCCGACGCGCTCGCCACTGGCCAGATTGACCAGCGCGCTCGGCTGCAGGCCAAAGGCATAGCCATCGCTGCGGTCGGCTTCGGCACCGTTGAACAGCACCGCATCCACCTCATTCAGGCGTTCGGCCGGCTCGCGCAGCGGCCCGGCCGGGAGACAGCGACGATTGCCCAGGCCGCGGGCGGCATCAATCAGTACCAGCTCCAGATCGCGCGCCAGACGGTAGTGCTGCAGGCCATCGTCGCAGAGGATCAGGTCCAGAGCCTCTTCAGCCAGCAGCGCACGTACGGCGCGGCTGCGGTCCGGGTCAATCATCAGCGGCACACCCGTGCGCTGCGCGATCAGCAGCGGCTCGTCACCGGCCTGACTTGCGGGCTGATCGGCACGCACGCGCCATGGCAGGCTCGGCGGCGCGGCGCCATAACCGCGGCTGACCACGCCCACCTTGAGCCCACGGGCTCGGCAATGCTCGATCAGAAAGAGGATCAGCGGCGTCTTGCCGGTGCCGCCGACGGTGATGTTGCCCACTACCAGCACCGGCACCGGCGCGCGGTAGATTTCGCTCTGGCCGGCCAGGAAACGCGCACGCTTGCCCTGTACCACGCGGCGATACAACCACTCCAGCGGGCGCAATAGAACCAGCGCCGGATGACCGCGGTACCAGGCCTCGAGCAAGCGATCCGCAGCGCTCACTTAGGGACTTTCCTGTGCTTCCACCGTGGTGATGCGCAGGTGCGAGAAACCCAGCTTGCCGGCAGCGTCCATGGCGGTGATCACCGCCTGGTGTGGCGTCTTGCCGTCGGCGCTGATGATCAGCGGCAAACTGTTGTCGCCGGCGGATTCCTTCTGCAACGCCGCCATCAGATTGCTCAGGTTGCTCTCCAGCAGCGCCTTGCCATTGACCGAGTAGGCGCCATCGACACCGATCAGCACCTCGACCTGCTTCAGCTCGGTCTGCTCCGGCGGCGTGCCGCTGGCTGCCTCGGGCAGATCGACCTTGAGCTGGGTCTCGCGGGTGAAGGTGGTGGTGACCACGAAGAACAGCAACAGGATGAATACCACGTCGATCAACGAGGCCAGGTTGATCTCGACGTTCTCCCGCGGTTTGCGCCGGAATTTCACGCCTTGCCCTCACCCAGGTCGACGTCGCGATCACCCTGGACCATTTCAACCAGTTTGATCGCTTCCTGCTCCATGCCCACCACCAGCTCGTCGACACGGCGCTGCAGGTAGCGATGGAAGAACAGTGCCGGGATCGCCACCATCAGGCCGGCTGCGGTGGTGATCAGGGCCTTGGAGATACCGCCGGCGAGCATCGGCGCATTGGCCATGCCTGCGCCCATGAAGGAGCTGAAGATCTCGATCATGCCCAGCACCGTACCGAGCAGACCAAGCAGCGGCGCGATGCCGGCGATGGTGCCAAGGGCGTTGAGGTAACGCTCCAGATCATGGATCACGCGCGCGGCGGCCTCCTCGATGCACTCCTTCATGATCTCGCGACCATGCTTGGAGTTGGCCAGACCGGCAGCGAGAATCTGCCCCAGCGGCGAATCCTCACGCAGCTCCTTGAGCTTCTGGTTGTTGAGTTTCTTGTCCTTGATCCAGCGCCACACCTGGGCCAGCAGATTGGCCGGGGTGACGCGGGCGGGCCGCAGGGTCCAAAGACGCTCGGCAACGATACCGGCAGCAGCGATGGAACAGAGAATGATCGGCAGCATTATCCAGCCGCCAGCTTTGACCAGTTCCCACACGGTAGAGAATCCCCCTCGAAAAAGTGGCGCCACTCTAGCATAGGGTTAAGCCCTCGCCGACCGCCGCCGTTCTCATTTTTCCCGCCAGAAACGTGGTTCGTGTCGCAACGCCCGCGCTGCGCCATGCTCACCCAGGCGCAGATGCAGGGCACCGTCGCGCGCGGTGTCGTGTACCTCGACACCCGCAGCCCGATAACGCGCCAGCACCTGTGGATGAGGATGGCCGAAGGCATTGTGGCGACTGCGGGTGATCAGCACATTCTGCGCTCCGACTGCATCGATGAACGACTGGCTGGACGAGGTACGACTGCCGTGATGGGGCGCCAGCAGCCACTGCGACGCCAGAGGAAAGTCGGACTGAATCAGGGCCCGCTCGGCCTGTACGTCGATATCGCCGGTCAACAGCAGACGCTCGCCCGCAGCCTCGACCTGCAGAACGCAGGACAGCTGGTTGCCGCTACCGGCGCTCTCCCACTGCCACAACCGGAAGTCCACCTCGTTCCATTGCCAGACCAGCCCCGACTCGCAGGAGTCGGCGCCAAGCTCATCGGCCAGTCGTTGCGGCTCACCGCTGATCACCCTTGAGACAGGCATCCCGGCCTTGATGGCCGCAGCGCCGCCAGCATGATCGTTGTCCGCATGGCTGAGCAGCATCAGGTCGAGCTGCCGCAGGTTAAGCGCCCGCAACGAAGGCAGGACGATACGCTCACCGGTATCGAAGTCACCGAAGCGCGGCCCAGCGTCGTACAACAGGGCGTGCTCCCGGGTGCGTACCAGCACTGCCAGCCCCTGGCCTACATCCAGCACCCAGACATCGGCGCGCCCCTCCTCCATATGCGGTGCAGGCAACAGCAAGGCGGGCAGCATCAGCGCAATACCGGGCAGACGCAGGGGTACCTCGGCTGGCAACAGAAGCAGCTGCGCCCCCAGCGCAGCCAGTAGCCAGGCCCATAGCGGCAGGACGCTCGGCAACCAGGCGGGCAGCCAGTCGGCGATGATGCCGAGCAATTCGAACAGCAGGTGCAATGCCCCACCGGCCAGCCACAACAGCCCCTCACCCAGCACGGGAACAGGCAGCAGCAATGTGCCCAGCAAGGCCAGGGGCACCACAACCAAGCCGACCCAGGGTACGGCGATCAGGTTGGCCAGCGGGCCGCTGCTGCTGACTGGCAGGCCAAGGATCAACATCATCGGCAACAGGCCGATGGCCATGGTCCACTGCGCACGCGTCAGACCGCGCCACCAACCCCAGACGCCGAGCCGACCGCCAAACACCAGAGCCAGAATCGCCACCGCCGAAAACGACAGCCAGAAGCCCGGCTGCAATGACGCCAGCGGCTCCAGCAGCAGAACCACGATCAAGGCCAGCAACAATGGCCACCACGCGCCCAGGTGACGAAAGCGCAGGCGCCACAGCAGGACCAGCGCGACCATCACGCAAGCTCTGCGCACCGGCACCTCGAAGCCTGCCAGCAAGCCGTAGACCAAGGCTCCGCCCAGGGCCAGGACGCAGGCACAAGGCAACCATGGCCAACGCGCCGGCCATGCACCGAGCTTTGCCAGCAATGCCACCAGACCGTAGAGAAAACCGGCCAGCAACCCGATGTGCTGTCCCGAGATGACCATCAGATGCACCGTGCCGGTGTGCTGCAGCAGGCGCCAGTCACGGGTACTCAAACCCGAACCGTCTCCCAGTACCAGCGCGGCGATAGCGCCCTCTCTGTGAAAAGCCGGCACGGCCAGCAACTGCTGGCGCAGACTGTCGCGCCAACTGCCCAGGCCCGTGGCTGGCGCCAGGCGCTTTCCGGATTTGACCGTGCCCGTGGCGCCGATTCGCTGCGCCAGCAGCCAGGCTTCGTAGTCGAAGCTCTGCGGATTGACCAGGCCGTGCGGACGTTTCAGGTTGACCGCCAGACGCCAGCGCTCGCCGCCCTGCACCGCCGGCCCGCCATACCAGGCCACGAGTAACCTTCTCGGCAACTCTGCGCGACGCGAGTGCGCCTCCTCCAGCAGGAAGCGCACCACGCCATCGGATACCTCGGGCAAGCCGACCACCCGCCCCTCCAGCCACAACGTGCGGCCATCGAGCCGAGAATCGAGGCGATCATCCAGCGCCCACTGCGCCGAGTTGCAGGCCCAGGCCAGTCCCAGCAAGAAGAACCCCAGTGGATAGAGGCGCGAGAGCAGCAACGCCAGGCCGGTAAAAGCTGCGATCAGCAACAGCCAGCCTGGCGGCAGGCTGGGTAGAAAGCGCAAAGTGAGCAGGCCCAAGGCCAGAGCCAACATCCCTGTACGCATCGCTCCTCCCTGCTCATCGAGCTCTTGAGCGCCTCCGGCGCTCACCTTCGGTCACAATATGAAAACGCTGGCCAGGCCGAATCCGTGCATAATATCGGCGCTTTTGCATGCCTAGAGACTCTTCATGCCGCGTCGTTTATTCAAGCGCTACATGCCCACCCCCGATAGCATCAAGGGTAACAAGTCCCTGCGCTTTCTCGGCAAGCTGATTCATGATCCCAATCTCTGGCACCTCAACCGCCATTCGGTAGCGCGCAGCATGGCAATCGGCCTGTTCTGGGCGATGATCCCCATGCCGATGCAGATGCTGGCCGCCGCCGCCGTGGCGATTCCGTTGCGCGCCAACCTGCCGATCTCCATTGGCCTGGTCTGGCTGACCAACCCCATCACCATGCCGCCAGTGTTCTACTGCACCTACAAACTGGGAGCATGGATCATGCAGGCGCCGCCGGTGCGCATGCCGCACACCCTGAGCCTGGAATGGATCACGGCAGAGGTTGCGGTACTGTGGAAGCCGCTTTATCTGGGCTCCTTCGTTGCGGGGCTGATCCTCTCCGTACTGGGCTATGTCCTGACCATGCTCTACTGGCGCTGGTGGGTCCAGCGTAGCTGGCGCAAACGTCAGGAAAAGCGCCGTCAGCAGCGGCCCTGATAAGAAAAAGCCGTCGAATACGACGGCTTTTTAATGCTCACTCGTAGCGTAGCGCTTCGGCTGGTTGTACCTGCGCCGCCCGCCAGGATGGGTAGAGCGTGGCGAGGAAACTCAGAATCAATGCCGCCGAACAGATCAGCGCGACATCCAGCCACTGCAGATCCGATGGCAGGCTGCTGATGAAGTACACGTCCGAGCTCAATACCTGCTGCCCGGCGAAGGACTCCAGCCAGGCCACCAGCGCACTGACATTCAGCGCCGCCAGTACGCCGAGCGCCGTGCCGATCAGAGTACCCACCATGCCGATTACCGCCCCCTGAACCATGAAGATGGCCATGATCTGCCGCGGCGTGGCGCCCAGGGTACGCAGGATGGCGATATCGCCGCCCTTGTCGGCGACCACCATGATCAGGGTGGCGATGATGTTGAATGCCGCGACTGCGACGATCAGCAACAGGAGCAGACCGATCATGGTCTTTTCCATCTTCATCGCGCTGAACAGGCTGCCCTGGGTGTGGGTCCAGTCATCGGCGCGGTAATCGGCACCCAGCTCCGCCAACAGGGCCTTGGATACCTGCGGCGCCTGGTACAGGTCCTTGAGCGCCAGACGGATACCCGGCACCGTGCCCTCCGGCAGGCGCTGCATGGTTGCGGCGTCGGCGACGTTGATCAGTGCCAGCGAGCTGTCCAACTCGGCGCCGACCTTGAACACCGCCGCGACGTTCAGGCGCTGCATGCGCGGCGTGACGCCACCCGGAGCGCTGCTCAGCTCGGGAATGATCAGCGTCAGCTTGTCGCCGACCTGCAGACCGAAGCGTCGCGCAGTGATGTCGCCGATGACCACGCCGAACTCACCAGGCTGCAGATCGTTCAGGCTGCCCTGGCGGATGTGCTCGGGCAGGATCGACACCTTGCCCTCCTGCGCCGGATCGATGCCGTGGATCTGGATCGGCTGCATCAGCCCGCGATGCGACAACATGCCTTCCAGTTCGGCGTAGGGCGCAGCCGCCTGCACCTGCGGATTGGCCATGGCCCTGTCTGCCAGAGCACGCCAGTCGGCAACCGGTTCGGCGCCATAGAGCATTGCGTGCGGCACCATGCCGAGAATCCGCGAGCTCATTTCCTTCTGGAAACCGTTCATGACCGACAGCACCACGATCATCGCCAGCACGCCGAGCGCCAGGCCGATCATCGAAGTCAGCGAAATGAAGGAAATGAAGTGATTACGGCGCTTGGCCCGCGTGTAGCGGGCGCCGATGAATATACTCAGCGGACGAAACATCAGATGGCCACCAGCTTGCCGTCCTGCAGGCTGAGCACGCGGTGCATCTGCCGTGCCAGCTGCATGTCGTGGGTCACCACCAGGAACGCGGTATTGGAGTCGCGGCTGAGCTCACGCATCAGTTCCTGAATGCCTTCGGCGGTGTGCTGATCGAGGTTGCCGGTTGGCTCGTCGAGCAGCACCAGGCCCGGGCGGTTGACTAGGGCGCGGGCGATGGCCACACGCTGACGCTCGCCACCGGACAGCTCTGAGGGTTTGTGATTGAGGCGATGACCAAGGCCCACACGCTCGAGCAATGCAGTCGCGCGCTGGCGTGCCTCGGCAATCGGGGTTTTGCCGATCAGCAGCGGCATGCAGGCGTTCTCCAGCGCGGTGAACTCGGCCAGCAGGTGGTGAAACTGATAGACGAAACCCAGCGCCCGGTTACGCAGCAGACCACGGGCGGTCTCGCTAAGTGCCGAGAGCTGCTCGCCAGCCAGCCAGACGCTGCCCTCGCTGGGCGTGTCCAGGCCGCCAAGCATGTTCAGCAGGGTGCTCTTGCCGGAACCGGAGCTGCCGACAATGGCCACGCGCTCGCCGGGGAAGAGCTCCAGCTCGAGGCCGTCGAGCACCACCACCGACTCGGGGCCCTCGTCGTAACGCTTGCTCAGGTTGCGGCAGCTGAGCACGGCATTGTGCTGTTTCATGGCGTTCTGATTCATGGACTCACTCATAGCGCAGGGCCTCGGCGGGCTGGGTGCGGGCGGCGCGCCAGGCCGGATACAGGGTAGCGAAGAAGCTCAGCAGCAACGCCGCGGTACAGACCATGACCACGTCGGCGCTCTGCAGTTGCGAAGGCAGGTAATCGATGAAATAGACATCGGCATTGAGAAACTTGATGCCCAGCAGGCGCTCGATGCCGGCAATCAGGCTGCTGACGTTGAGCGCAGCGAGAATCCCCAGCACGGCACCGATGAAGGTACCGACCACGCCGATCACGGTGCCCTGCACCATGAAGATGGCCATGATCTGCCGCGGCGTGGCGCCGAGGGTGCGCAGAATGGCGATGTCGCCCTTCTTGTCGGTCACCACCATCACCAGAGTGGAGATGATGTTGAATGCCGCCACCGCGACGATCAGCAGCAGCAGCAGGCCGATCATGGTCTTCTCCATGCGGATGGCCTGATACAGGTTGCCGTGGCTGCGGGTCCAGTCGCGGGCAAAGAAGTCGCCGTCGAGCGTCTGGGCGATCTCCCAGGCACTGCGCGGCGCCTGGAACAGATCATCGAATTTCAGGCGCAGCCCCTGAACCTGATCCGGTTTCCAGCGCTGCAGGCGTGCCAGGTCACTGATATTGGCCAGTGCCAGTGCGCCATCGATCTCGCCGGCACCGACATGAAAGATACCGGTCACGGTAAAACGCTTCAGGCGCGGGAACATGCCGGCCGGCGTGACGGTGACCTCGGGGGCGACGAAGGTGACCTTGTCACCGAGTTCCAGGCCGAGCTTGGCCGCCGCCTTGTCGCCGATGACCATGGCGAAATCACCCGACTGCAGGCTGTCGAGGCTGCCCTGCCGGAAGAAGTCATCGATGATCGAGACCTTGCGCTCCTGCTCGGGATCGATGGCATTGATCAGCACCTTCTGCACCTTGCCGTCGTGCGTCAGCAGGCCCTGCATCTGGGTAAAGGGAGCCAGCGCCTCCACCCGCGGATGGCGCTCGACCTGACGCGCCAGTGCCGGCCAGTCACTGACCGGAGTCGGCGACTCGACCGTGGCATGAGGAATCATCCCCAGCACACGGGTGCGCATCTCGTGGTCGAAACCGTTCATGACCGACAGCACCAGGATCATCACCATCACCCCCAGGGTGAGGCCGAGCATGGACGTCAGGGAAATGAATGAAACGAAATGGTTGCGGCG
The DNA here is from genome assembly GCF_025837155.1 of Pseudomonas sp. Z8(2022). Lineage (NCBI taxonomy): Bacteria > Pseudomonadati > Pseudomonadota > Gammaproteobacteria > Pseudomonadales > Pseudomonadaceae > Pseudomonas > Pseudomonas sp. Z8(2022). Next base: position 2,908,003 of record NZ_CP107549.1, read on the forward strand.
CTTGGCTCGCGTGTAGCGCGTACCGATGAATACGAACAGAGGTCTGAACATGTCGGGGAAGGGTCAGGGGAAAAGGAACGTCCTTGTGGCAGGCACTGGATAGCGGCCTTACACTCAGAACCAGTTCGGCTAGGTGCCGGATCGTCAACGAGTTCTCTGACCACCACTGCAGTCATGGGTTCGCCATGTCGACATACGATGTAGATGATCGCCGGGAATACTATCGTATCGAGGATACGATAGCACTGGAATTCACCCCGTTGTCGGGTGCCGCAGCCCAGTCCGGTGAAGCGCTTCACGATGCGTCGCCGCTGTTCAACCTGCTCAGCGACCTGCACCTGATGGACTTCGAGTCGCAGCATCTGTTGCGTCACATCGGCGAGCGCGACCGGACCCTGGCCAGTTACCTGAAGGTGATCAACAAGCGCATCGATCTGCTGGGTCAGGCGGTGGCGCAGAGTCTGCTGCAGGGCATCGGCGCGCCGCGCCAGGTATCGCTGTCCGAAGGCGGTATCAGCTTCGGCCACACCCAGGCCGTGGCTCCCGGCAGCCACCTGGCGATCAGAATGGTATTGATGCCTCAGGCCCTCGGCCTGCTACTGCGTGCCAAGGTGGTGCACTGCGACGCACGCAACGATGGCCAGTACGAGATCGGTGCCGAGTTCGAAGCGTTGACCGACGCACAGCGCCAACTGCTTGCGCGGCATATCCTGCAGAAACAGGCCCTGGAACGTCGCCAGGCCCGCGAATGAACACTGCCAAGGAATCGCCATGCATCGCCTCGCCCTGCTACTTGCACTACTCGCCCCTGCCCCCCTGTTCGCCGACACCCTGACTATCCCTCTGGGCAGTCAGGGTGCTGATATCGATACTCGCAACCTTCCCCAGAAGGGCCAGTCCAAACGCTCGGTGCTGGAGCGCTTCGGCCTGGCCGATGTGGAACACAAGCCTGTCGGCCAGCCGCCCATCACCCGCTGGGACTACCGCGAGTTCAGCGTCTATTTCGAGTACGATCACGTGGTCAACAGCGTGCGCCACCACCGCCCGCATCACCCCGACACCGCCAAGGAGCAACAGTGACTCTCATCTACGGCCATCGCGGCGCCAAGGGCGAAGCCCCGGAAAACACTCTTGCCAGCTTCCAGCGCTGCCTGGAGCATGGCGTCAATCGTTGCGAGCTGGACTTGCATCTGTCACGCGACGGCGAACTGATGGTGATTCACGACCCGACCCTGAAACGTACCACTAGCATGCGCGGCAAGGTGGTCGAGCACGACGCCGCCGAACTGAACAAGTACGACGCGCGCAAGGGCGGCCCGGGCTGGGTGCACCCCTGCCCCATTCCACGCCTGGAAGAGCTGTTCGAACAGTGTCAATTCGAGCACTGGCAACTGGAAGTGAAAAGCGCCTCGAAGGTGCGTGCTTCACGAACCGTACTGGCCATCGCCGAACTGGCCGAACGTTTCGGCCTGCGTGAGCAGATCACCATCACCTCCAGCTCGCGCGAAGTGCTCAAGGCCGCCCGCGAGCTGACTCCGCAGCTGCAACTGGGCCTGGTCGCCGAGTACGCCTGGCTCGATCCGCTGAAAGTGGCAGCCCACTATGGCTGCCATCTACTGGCGCTGAACTGGACTCTGTGCACCCCGGAACGCCTGCTCAAGGCGCAGAAGCAGGGGCTGCACGTGTCGGTATGGACAGTCAACGAAGCAGCGCTGATGCGCCGTCTGGCCGACTTCGGCGTCGACAGCATCATCACCGACTTCCCCGGCCTGGCGGTGCAGACGCTGCGCGCTTGAGACTCATCGCCCTCTCCCCCTGGCCCCTCTCCCGCAAGCGGGAGAGGGGAGCAAGCCAGAGCAGCTCGCGCCTCGTCCGGATGCAATTCGGGGGATGCAGAAAGAGCCTCCCCGGATTGCATCCGGGCTACGAACACAACGCCCAATAACGAAAAACCGGCCAATGGCCGGTTTTTTCGTTGCTGCCGCCTGAGACGCTAGAAACTCTCCCGATTCGGCCAGCGCCACTCGGAAGCCGCTATCCAGCCTGTCTCCCCGACCGGCTCAGGCCGCCGGCCGGAGCCGCTCAAAAAAGCCGGTTGAGGCCGTCGAACGCCGCCACCCGATAGGCCTCGGCCATGGTCGGGTAGTTGAAGGTGGTGTTGATGAAGTACTTGATGCTGTTGGCTTCGCCCTTCTGGCTCATGATCGCCTGACCGATGTGGACGATCTCCGAAGCCTGATAGCCGAAGCAGTGCACACCCAGCACTTCCAGGGTTTCACGATGGAACAGGATCTTCAGCATGCCCACCGGTTCAACCGAGATCTGCGCGCGGGCCATGCCCTTGAAGAAGGCCTTGCCGACTTCGTAAGGCACCTTGGCCTGGGTCAGCTCGCGCTCGTTCTTGCCGATCGAACTGATCTCCGGAATGGTGTAGATGCCGGTCGGCACGTCATCGACGAAACGCCAGCTGCCGTTGTCGACGATGCTGCCGGCAGCGGAACGGCCCTGGTCGGCCGCGGCACTGGCCAGGCTCGGCCAGCCGATCACGTCACCGGCAGCGTAGATGTTGCTGACCTCGGTGCGGTAGTACTCATCGACCTGAATCTGGCCACGGCTGTTGACCGCGATGCCGATGTTCTCCAGGCCCAGCTGATCGGTATTGCCGGTACGACCGTTACACCACAGCAGCGCATCGGCCTTGATCTTCTTGCCCGACTTCAGGTGCAGAATCACACCGTTTTCCACACCCTCGATGCGCTCGTACTCTTCGTTGTGACGAATCAGCACGTTGTTGTTGCGCAGGTGATAGGACAGCGCATCGGAAATTTCCGAATCGAGGAAACTGAGCAGTTGATCGCGGTTGTCGATCAGATCGACCAGCACGCCCAGACCACTGAAGATCGAGGCATATTCGCAGCCGATGACCCCGGCTCCGTAAATGATCAGACGACGCGGCGTGTGGCCCAGGCTGAGGATGGTGTCGCTATCGTAGATACGCGGATGGCGGAAATCGATATCGGCCGGGCGGTAGGGGCGCGAACCGGTGGCGATGACGATCTGCTTGGCCACCAGCTTTTCCACCACACCATTGAGGCATACCACTTCGACCGTCTGATCGTCCGCGAAGCTGGCGGTACCGAAATAGGTGTCGATGCGGTTGCGCGCGTAGTAGCCGGTGCGTGAGGTGACCTGCTTGGCGATCACCTTCTCCGCGCTTTTCAGCACGTCCGGGAAGGAGAACCAGCGCGGTTCGCCGATCTGGCGAAACATCGGGTTGGTATTGAACTGCATGATCTGCCGCACCGAGTGGCGCAGCGCCTTGGAGGGGATTGTTCCCAGGTGGGTGCAGTTGCCGCCGACCAGCGGACGGTTGTCCACCACGGCCACCTTGCGCCCGGCCTTGGCCGCGTTCATCGCCGCGCCCTCGCCCGCCGGGCCGGAGCCCAGCACCACCACATCGTAGTTGTAGACCGCCATGTTTACTCCTTCAGATCAGGCCGGAGCGCTTGTGGCGCACCCTCGGCAGGGCCGGCAGTGGATTACAGCTGCCGGCTGTCAAAGCTACCACCAGGCTTAGCGCTTGCTCGCGTCGTAGGCCAGGTCGGTGTTCGGCGCTTCGCTCTTGTCGCGATTGACCTCTTCGCACTTCTCACGGCTACCGCCACAGATCGAGCATTCCTTCTCGATGCCCAGGTTGGCGATGCCACCGCAGGAACCGGCGATGGGTTTGCGCCCCATGATCACGCCGACGGCCATCATGCCGACGACCAGGATCATGGACAGAAATACAACCAGAAAAATCATTGCTCATCTCCTGCAGCGAATAGCTGCTCGAATGCGGCCGTGCCCCGTGTGACGAAGCCCTCGCCTTCACGCGTCACGAAAAACGCCGCGATACCGTTGCGCTCGGCGAAGGCCATGCCGGCATCCGGCCCAAGCACCATCAATAGGGTAGACAAGCCATCGGCACGCAAGGTCGATGGATCGGCCACCGTGACAGCTGCCAGTTTGTGATTGACCGGTTTGCCGGTCAGCGGATCAAGCGTGTGCGAGTAGCGCTGGCCGTTCTCTTCGAAGTAGTTGCGGTAGTCGCCAGAGGTGGAAATACCGTAACCATCGAGTTGCAGGATACGCTGAGCCACGCGCTGATCGTCGCGCGGAGCCTCCAGGCCGATGCGCCAGTGGCTGCCATCGGGCTTGAGGCCGGCTGCCTTGAGCTCGCCGGTGGCTTCGACCAGATAACTGCTGACCCCCAGCTCGGCCAGGCGCTCCACGATCCGATCGACAGCGTAGCCGGCAGCGATGCTGTTGAAGTCGACTTCCACGTCGACATCCTTACACAACTGCTCGCCTTCGATCTTCAGGTGCTGCTGACCGACGCGCTGACGCACTTCGGCCAGACGCTCGGCATCCGGCACCGCCTCACCCTGCCCTTTGGGTCCGAAGCCCCAGAGGTCGAGCAACGGCTCCAGCGTCAGGTCGAAATGACCCTCGCTCTCCCGATGCAGGCGATCACCGGCACGCACCAGGTCCAACACGCCCCGGGGCATGGTCTGGCAGGTACCGGCCGGCGCACGGTTGAACTGCTCGATCAGCGAATCATCGCGATAGGTGGACATCTGCAGGTCGATCTCGGCGAGGATCGCCTCGGTCGCGGCCTTGAGTTCGGCTTGCGGCGCGACGCCTTCACTGCGGACGTACTTGATCGAATAGGTGCTGCCCATGGTCGGGCCACCGAACTCTTCGATCCGTTCAGAATGCAAGCAGCCCGTTAGGGCTGCCGCCAGGGCGACAGCGATAACGGGCTGGAGTACAGCAGACCTCATGCGTCAGCCGCCGAAGTCGTCGAGAAGGATGTTCTCCGGCTCGACCCCCAGGTCGGTCAGCATCTTGATCACTGCGGCGTTCATCATGGGTGGGCCGCACATGTAGAACTCGCAATCTTCCGGAGCCGGGTGGTCCTTCAGATAGTTCTCGTACAGCACGTTGTGGATGAAGCCGGTGAGGCCGGTCCAGTTGTCTTCCGGCTGCGGATCGGACAGCGCCAGGTGCCATTCGAAGTTCGGGTTTTCCGCGGCCAGCTGATCGTACTCTTCGTTGTAGAACGACTCGCGCATGGAGCGCGCACCGTACCAGAAGCTGATCTTGCGCTTGGACTTCAGGCGCTTGAGCTGGTCGAAGATATGCGAACGCATCGGCGCCATGCCGGCACCACCACCGATGAAGACCATCTCCGCATCGGTATCCTTGGCGAAGAATTCACCGAAAGGTCCGTACACGGTGATCTTGTCACCCGGCTTGAGGCTGAACACGTAGGAAGACATCTTGCCCGGCGGCAGATCGTCCTTGCCGGGGGGCGGCGAGGCGATACGGATGTTGAACTTCACCAGACCGCGCTCTTCCGGGTAGTTGGCCATGGAATAGGCACGGATCACGGTCTCATCGACCTTGGACACGTACTTCCACTGGTTGAACTTGTCCCAGTCGCCGCGATACTCCTCCTGAATGTCGAAGTCCTTGTAGTACACGGTATGCGGCGGGCATTCCAGCTGGACGTAACCGCCGGCGCGGAAGTCAACGTTCTCGCCTTCCGGCAGCTTGAGGGTCAGCTCCTTGATGAAGGTGGCCACGTTCGGGTTGGACTCGACCGTGCATTCCCACTTCTTCACACCAAAGACTTCTTCCGGCACCTTGATCTTCATGTCCTGCTTGACCGGGGTCTGGCAGGACAGACGCCAACCCTCACGGGCTTCGCGTCGATTGAAGTGGGCTTCTTCAGTAGCCAGCATTTCGCCGCCACCGCTCTGGACGATGCACTTGCACTGCGCGCAAGTGCCACCGCCACCGCAAGCGGAAGACAGGAAGATGTCGTTGGCCGCCAGGGTCTGCAGCAGCTTGCCGCCAGCGGGGACCGTGATGGTCTTCTCGCCGTTGATTTCAATGTTCACGTCACCGGAGGACACCAGCCGGGAGCGCGCCGCCAGGATGACAACGACCAGCGCCAGCACGATGCCGGTGAACATGGCGATGGGCAGAATCAGATCAAAACTCATCGTGTCCCATTCCTTACAGTTGCACGCCGGAGAAGGACATGAAGCCCAGCGACATCAGACCGACGGTGATGAAGGTGATGCCCAGGCCCCGCAGGCCTTCGGGGACATCGCTGTACTTGAGCTTTTCGCGGATGGCAGCCAGCAGCACGATAGCCAGCGCCCAGGAAAAACCCGAACCCACGCCGTAGACCAGACTTTCCGAGAAGTTGTAGTCACGCTCGACCATGAACAGGGTGCCGCCCATGATGGCGCAGTGCACAGTGATCAGCGGCAGGAAGATACCCAGCGCGTTGTAGAGCTTCGGCAGGTACTTGTCCAAGGTCATTTCCATGATCTGCACCACAGCGGCGATCAGGCCGATGTAGGACAGCAGGCCGAGGAACGACAGGTCGACATCCGGCAATCCGGCCCAAGCCAGCGCACCGTCCTTGAGCAGATAGGTGTACAACAGGTTGTTCAGCGGCAGGGTAACCGTCTGCACAACGATCACGGTCAGACCCAGCATCAGCGAGGTTTCGACCTTCTTGGAGATTGCCAGGAAGGTACACATGCCGAGGAAGAACGCCAGCGCCATGTTCTCGACGAACACGGCCCTGACGAACAGGCTGATGTAGTGCTCCATTAGTAGGCCTCCTTATTGGATACCTGTGGTGCCATGCGGTATTCGGGCTTCTCCACCTGCTCCTTCTTGTAGGAACGCAGGGCCCAGATGAACAGGCCGATCAGGAAGAACGCCGACGGAGGCAGCAACAGCAGGCCGTTGGGAACGTAGAAACCGCCATCGTTGACCACCGGAATGATGGTCTGGCCGAACAGCTTGCCGGCACCGAACAGCTCGCGAACGAAGCCCAGGGCGATCAGCATGGCGCTGTAGCCCAGGCCGTTACCGATACCGTCGAGGAACGACATCATCGGCGGATTCTGCATGGCGAACGCTTCGGCACGGCCCATCACGATGCAGTTGGTGATGATCAGGCCGACGAATACCGACAGCTGCTTGGACAGCGAGTAGGCAAAGGCCTTGAGCACCTGATCCACCACGATCACCAGCGAGGCGATGATTACCACCTGCACGATCATGCGGATCGCGCTGGGGATCTGGGTACGGATCATGGAGATGAACAGGTTGGAGAAGCCGGTCACCAGGGTCAGGGCGATGGACATCACCAGCGCGGTGTTCAGGTTCGAGGTCACCGCCAGAGCCGAGCAGATCCCGAGGATCTGCAGGCCGATGGGGTTGTTGTTCAGGATTGGTCCGAACAGGACGCCTTTTACGGTCAGTTTAGACATGGATCAAGCCTCCCCGTCACGCAGCTTGGCCAGGAACGGGCCGAAGCCGTTCTCGCCCAGCCAGAAATGCAGCAGGTTGTTTACACCGTTGCTGGTCAGGGTCGCGCCCGCCAGGGCATCGACCTGATGCACAGCCTTGTCGCTCTGCGGATCGACACCGCCCTTGACAATCTGAACAACCAGCTCGCCGTTGTCGTTGAACACCTGTTTGCCAGGCCACAGGCCAATCCACTTGGGATTGTCGATTTCGCCACCCAGACCCGGCGTCTCACCGTGTTGGTAGAAGCCGAAGCCCTGGACAGTCTTCAGGTCGCTCTTCAGCGCCAAGAAACCATGCATGGTCGACCACAGACCGTAGCCGCGTACCGGCAGCACCACGGTTTCCGGACGGCCACCGCTTTCCACCATGAACACGGTGGAGAAGCGCTCGCGACGCTTGATCGAGGCGATGTCGTCCCGGCCGCTGAGGGTGTCGGACAGCGCCGGATCCTGCGCGGCCGCAGCCGGATCGAAGGTATCGGCATCGTAGGCATCGGTGAAGGTGCCGTTCTGCAGATCCACGACTCGGGCGACGATGCGCTCCTCATAAACGGCGCGCACCTGGTCGCCGGACATGCCCGGCTCCAGCAGGCCCGCAATTCGCAGGATGCTGCGCTGCTTGTCGAGCATGCGGTTTTCCACCTGAGCCGGCTTCAGTGCCACCGCAGCACCGGCCACGAAGACCGAGCAGACCAGGCAGACAAGAACGGCGACCGTCAGGATACGGGCGGTAGATTCGGTTGGTTTAGACATTGCGTGCCTGCCTCCGCTTGATATTGGCCTGAACGACGAAATGGTCGATCAGCGGTGCGCACAGGTTGGCGAACAGGATCGCCAGCATCATCCCTTCGGGGAAGGCGGGGTTGACCACGCGAATCATCACCACCATCAGCCCGATGAGGATACCGAACACCCATTTGCCGGTATTGGTCATGGATGCCGACACCGGATCGGTGGCCATGAAGATCAGGCCGAAGGCGAAGCCGCCGGTGACCATATGCCAGTACCAGGGCATACCGAACATGGCGTTGGTTTCGGAACCGATGACGTTAAACAGCGTGCTCAACGCGATCATGCCAATCATCACGCCAGCGACGATGCGCCACGAAGCTATCTTGGTCAGCAGCAGCAGCGCGCCGCCGATCAGGATGGCCAGGGTACTGGTTTCGCCGATCGAACCGGGCATGAAGCCGAGGAAAGCATCCATCCAGGTCAGGCCACTGGCGACTACGCCATCGATGCCTTGAGCCGCGGCGACACTCAGCGCGGTAGCGCCGGCGTAGCCATCGACAGCAGTCCACACGGCGTCACCCGAGATCTGCGCCGGATAAGCGAAGAACAGGAATGCACGGCCGGTCAGTGCCGGGTTGAGGAAGTTCTTGCCGGTACCGCCGAATACTTCCTTGCCGATAACCACACCGAAACTGATGCCCAGCGCCACCTGCCAGAGCGGAATGCTCGGCGGCAGAATCAGGGCGAACAGCACGGAGGTGACGAAGAAACCTTCGTTGACCTCATGTTTGCGGACGGAGGCGAACAATACCTCCCAGAAACCGCCAACGATGAAGGCCGTCAGGTAGATCGGCAGGAAATAGGCCGCGCCCTGGATGAAGTTGTCCCACAGGCTGCTCGGATCGAAACCTGCCAGCGCACCGATCAGACCAAAGCGCCAGCCGTCCTGAGCCGCCAACAGTTCCGGATTCTGAACAAAGACCTGGTTGGCCTGATAACCAATGTTCCACATACCGAAGAACATCGCCGGGAAGGTGCACAGCCAGACGGTGATCATCATGCGCTTGAGGTCGATGCCATCACGCACGTGAGCGGTGGTCTTGGTCACGCTGCCAGGACGATAGAAGAAGGTGTCCACGGCTTCGTACAAGGCATACCACTTCTCGTACTTGCCGCCCTTCTCGAAGTTGTGCTCGATCTTGTCGAGGAATTCACGCACGCCCATGCTCAACCCTCCTTCTCAATGCTGGTTAGGTTGTCACGCAGGATCGGGCCGTATTCGTACTTGCCCGCGCATACGTAGCTGCACAGCGCCAGATCTTCTTCGTCCAGCTCCAGGCAACCCAGTTGCTGTGCCATGTTGGTGTCGCCGACGATGAGTGAACGCAGCAGTTGCGTGGCCAGGATGTCCAGCGGCATCACTTCTTCGTAGTTGCCGACCGGCACCATCGCGCGCGGGCTGCCATTGGTGGTGGTGGTGAAGTTGAACAGCTTGGTGCGAGCGAGCTTGGAGACAAAGATGTTCAGAACCGAGTGTTTGTTAACGCCGGCACGCAGGTAATGCAGCATTTCGCGCTCGTTGCCCTCGCTCAGGCAGGACACCTGATTGTGATAACGGCCGAGGAAGGCGAAAGCGCCCTGCGCGGTACGACCGCCGAACACCGAGCCGGAAATCACCCGATTGAAGCCGGGCTTGAGTTCGCCGGCGGTGAGTTCCTCCAGGTTGGCGCCCAGACGGGTACGCAGCAGACGCGGCTGCTCGACGACAGGCCCGCCCAACGCGACCACGCGCTCAACGGACAACTGGCCAGTGGTGAACAACTTGCCTACGGCAACTACGTCCTGATAGCCGATCTGCCATACGCTCTTGCTGGCGCTGACCGGATCGAGGAAGTGAATATGAGTGCCTGGCAGACCGGCCGGGTGCGGACCGGCGAAGGCTTCACTCTGCACCTTGGCCAGCTTCTCGCCAGGCAGGTTGGCGCCATCGGCCTTGCACAAAAACACCTTGGCCAGGTTGCCGAGCACCTTCAGACCATTTTCAAAAGCAGCAGCATTTTCACCGATGATCACCGTAGGATCGGCGGCAAGCGGGTGCGTATCGATGGCAGTCACGAAGATCGAATTGGGCACGGCATCGAGCGCCGGAACTTTGCTGAACGGACGCGTCCGCAGAGCGGTCCAAAGACCCGACTGCTGCAGGTTTTCGCGAACCTGCTCGCCACTCAGTGTTTCGAGCTGATCGACGGCGTACTGGGCGAAGGTTTCCTGCTCGTCGCCATCGACATCGATGACCACGGACTGCAGGACACGCTTCTCGCCGCGGTGAATGGCGCTGATCACGCCAGCAGCGGGGGCGGTGTAGCGCACACCGGGTGTCTTCTTGTCGGTAAACAGCACTTGACCGAGCTTGACCCGATCACCGACCTGCACCTCCATCGTCGGCTTCATCCCGTGATAGTCGAAGCCGATGACGGCGACACTACGTACGGGCCTGGCGGCCTCGATACGCTGTGTCGGCGCACCCGTTATGGGCAAGTCGAGCCCATGCTTTAGTTTGATCATAGGTTTGCCTAACCACTGATTTAGAAAGCTTTTTTATAGGACAGGCAGCGCAATCGAAAGTCTAATAGACCTAACCACGCCGATGCGATATGGGCGTGGATGAATGCGCCAAACCTGGGTAAAAAATCTGCTCGATTATAAAGACGCCCCCCGGCACTGACCACCCAAGCACTTGCTTTTTTTGGCTTTTCGGTAACAGGGCGCAACATTCTCGACGCTGATCCGCATCAATGTCTGCGCATAAAAAACGGGAGCCGAGGCTCCCGTTTTTTCACACTACCCGGCTATCAACGCGGAAAAGCCGGCGGGTTGACCCCGGCCATGTCTTCCATCACGCGCACAACCTGGCAGCTGTAGCCGAACTCGTTGTCGTACCAGACGTACAGCACGACACGGTTATCGTTGCAGATAGTGGCTTCGGCATCGACTACGCCAGCATGGCGCGAACCGACGAAGTCGGTGGACACCACCTCCTGCGAGCTGACGAAGTCGATCTGCTTCTGCAGGTCCGAGTGCATGGCCATCTGGCGCAGATACTCGTTGATCTCGTCGCGGCTGGTGGCCTTCTCGAGGTTCAGGTTGAGGATCGCCATCGACACGTTCGGCGTCGGTACGCGAATCGCGTTGCCGGTCAGCTTGCCTTTCAGAACCGGCAGCGCCTTGGCAGCAGCAGTGGCAGCGCCGGTCTCGGTGATGACCATGTTCAGCGCGGCGCTACGACCACGACGACTGCCCTTGTGGAAGTTGTCGATCAGGTTCTGGTCGTTGGTGTAGGAGTGAACGGTCTCGACATGACCGTTGACGATGCCGAACTTGTCATTGACCGCCTTGAGCACCGGCACGATGGCGTTGGTGGTGCAGGAAGCAGCGGAAATGATCTTGTCTTCAGCGGTGATTTCGCTGTGGTTGATGCCATGCACGATGTTCTTCAGCGCGCCCTTGCCGGGAGCGGTGAGCACCACACGATCGACGCCCGGGCACTTGAGATGCTGGCCGAGGCCTTCGGCATCACGCCATTTACCGGTATTGTCGACCAGCAACGCATCCTTGATGCCGTACTGGGTGTAGTCGATCGACGCAGGATCGTTGGAGTAGATGACCTGAATCAGATTGCCGTTGGCAGTGATGGTGTTGTTGGCCTCATCAATGGTGATGGTGCCATTGAACTTGCCATGCACCGAGTCACGACGCAGCAGGCTCGCACGCTTGACCAGATCGTTCTCCGCACCCTTGCGCACGACGATGGCACGCAGGCGCAGGCCGTCGCCACCACCGGTCTTCTCGATCAGGATGCGCGCCAGCAGGCGACCGATGCGGCCGAAGCCATAGAGCACCACGTCAGTGCCTTCACGCGCCGAGCCGTTCTGCTTGCCGACCACATCGGCCAGCTCGTCCTTGACGAACTGCTCGATGCTGCGGCCAGCGCCTTCGGCCTTGAACTTGGCAACCAGCTTGCCCAGATCCACGGAAGCGGCGCCCAGCTTGAGCTCGCTCATGGCCTTGAGCATGGGGAAGGTGTCGTGCACCGACAGCTCGGCATCGCCAACCAGACGGTGACGGGCAAAACGGTGAGCCTTGAGGATGTCAATGACCGAACGGTTGATCAGGCCACGGCCGTAGACCGAGGTCACCACATTGTTGTTGCGATAGAGCTGACCAATCAGCGGAATCATCGCTTCCGCGAGAGCTTCACGATCGATCCATTCACCGAGACACTGGTCGGGCTTCTGAGTCACGGGCAGTACCTTCCACATGTAGGGGCTGAAAAAAGGGGCTACATTATGACGGCGCTCGCGAGCGGGAGCAATGCGTGCCTGTCGTGACTGACATTGACCACCAAGCCCCGCTACAATTCCCGGCCCTTCGTAATGATCGTGAGCCGCCCGTGTCCGTACTGCGTCTTCCGTCTCTGCCGGCCAGCGCCGGCAAACAGCAATGGGGCAATCTGCCCGGCGCCGCCCTCTCCCTGGCGATCGCCGAAGCGGCCAGCAGTGCCGGGCGTTTCACCCTGGTATTGACCGAGGGCAGCCAGAGCGCCGAACGCCTGCAGGAAGAACTGGCCTTCTTCGCCCCGGACCTTCCGGTGCTGCATTTCCCCGACTGGGAAACCCTGCCCTACGACGTGTTCTCACCGCATCAGGACATCATTTCCCAGCGTATCGCCGCGCTATACCGGCTGCCGCAACTGAGCCGCGGCATTCTCGTAGTGCCGATTGCCACCGCCCTACACCGCCTGGCGCCGAAACGTTTCCTGCTGGGCAGCAGCCTGGTACTGGATGTCGGCCAGAAGCTGGACGTCGAGCAGATGCGCACACGCCTGGAGGCCGCCGGCTACCGCTGCGTCGATACGGTGTACGAACACGGCGAGTTCGCCGTACGTGGCGCACTGATCGATCTGTTCCCGATGGGCAGCGAAGTCCCCTACCGCATTGATCTGTTCGACGACGAAATCGAGACCCTGCGTACCTTCGACCCGGAAAACCAGCGCTCGGTGGACAAGGTCGAGTCGATCCGCCTGCTGCCGGCGCGTGAGTTTCCGCTGGAAAAAAAGACCGTTACCGACTTCCGCGGGCGCTTTCGCGAGCGCTTCGACGTGGATTTCCGCCGCTGCCCCATCTATCAGGACCTCTCCTCGGGCATTACGCCGGCCGGCATAGAGTACTACCTGCCGTTGTTCTTCGAGGAAACCGACACCCTGTTCGACTACCTGCCAGGCGACACCCAGGTGTTCTCCCTGCCCGGTATCGAGAAAGCCGCTGAACAGTTCTGGCAGGATGCACGCAACCGCTACGAGGATCGCCGCGTCGACCCCGAGCGGCCACTGCTGCCTCCGGCCGATATCTTCTTGCCGGTAGAGGACTGCTTCGCCCGCCTGAAGAACTGGCCGCGAGTGATGGTCAACCAGGACGACATCGAACCCGGCGTCGGCCAGACCCGCTTCGACGCCCGCGCCCTGCCCGACCTGGCGATCCAGGCCAAGGCTGGCGAGCCACTGGCGGCGCTGCGCCGCTTCATCGAGGAATATCAGGGCCGCGTGCTGTTCTGCGCCGAATCGGCCGGCCGCCGCGAAGTACTGCTGGAACTGCTCGCCCGCCTCAAGCTCAAGCCCAGGGAAGTCGAAGGCTGGCCGGGATTCGTCGCCAGCAGCGAGCGGCTGAACATCTGCATAGCACCGCTGGACGAAGGCCTGCTGCTCGACGACCTCGCGCTGATCCCGGAAAACCCGCTGTTCGGCCAACGCGTGATGCAGCGTCGTCGTCGCGAGAAAGGACGCGACGGCGGCGACAACGTGATCAAGAACCTCACCGAGCTGCGCGAAGGCTCGCCGGTGGTGCACATCGATCACGGCGTCGGCCGCTACCTGGGCCTGGTGACCATGGAATTCGACGGCCAGGCCGCCGAGTTCCTTGCCCTGCAGTACGCCGACGACGCCAAACTCTATGTACCGGTGGCCAGCCTGCACCTGATTGCCCGCTACAGCGGCAGCGACGATGCCCTGGCACCACTGCACCGGCTCGGCTCGGAAGTCTGGCAGAAGGCCAAGCGCAAGGCCGCCGAACAGGTGCGCGACGTCGCTGCCGAGCTGCTCGACATCTATGCCCGCCGCGCCGCCCGCGAAGGCTTCGCCTTCCGTGACCCGGCCGTCGACTACGCCACCTTCAGCGCCGGCTTCCCCTTCGAGGAAACCCCGGATCAGCAGGCAGCCATCGATGCCGTGCGCGCCGACATGCTCGCCGGCAAGCCGATGGATCGCCTGGTCTGCGGCGACGTCGGCTTCGGCAAGACCGAGGTGGCGATGCGCGCGGCCTTCATCGCCGTGCATAGCGGCAAGCAGGTGGCCGTGCTGGTACCCACCACCCTGCTCGCCCAACAGCACTACAACAGCTTCCGCGACCGCTTCGCCGACTGGCCGGTGAAGGTCGAGGTAATGAGCCGCTTCAAGAGCGCCAAGGAAGTCGAAGGTGCGGTGCAGCAGCTGGCCGAAGGCAAGGTGGATATCGTCATCGGTACTCACAAGCTGCTGCAGGAGGATGTGAAGTTCCACAACCTCGGCCTGGTGATCATCGACGAGGAACACCGTTTCGGCGTACGCCAGAAGGAGCAGCTCAAGGCCCTGCGCAGCGAGGTGGACATCCTCACCCTCACCGCGACACCGATCCCGCGCACCCTGAACATGGCCGTGGCCGGCATGCGCGACCTGTCGATCATCGCCACACCACCGGCGCGGCGCCTGTCGGTGCGCACCTTCGTCATGGAGGAGAACAAGCCGACCATCAAGGAGGCGCTGCTGCGCGAGCTGCTGCGCGGCGGCCAGGTGTACTACCTGCACAACGATGTGAAGACCATCGACAAATGCGCCGCCGACCTCGCCGAGCTGGTGCCGGAAGCCCGTATCGGCATCGGCCACGGGCAGATGCGCGAGCGCGAGCTGGAACAGGTGATGAGCGACTTCTACCACAAGCGCTTCAACGTGCTGGTGGCCTCGACCATCATCGAGACCGGCATCGACGTGCCCAGCGCCAACACCATCATCATCGAGCGCGCCGACAAGTTCGGCCTGGCCCAGCTGCACCAGTTGCGCGGCCGCGTCGGCCGCAGTCACCACCAGGCCTACGCCTACCTGCTAACGCCTCCGCGCAAGAGCATGACCGAGGACGCGCAGAAGCGCCTGGAGGCCATCGCCGGCGCGCAGGATCTCGGCGCCGGCTTCATCCTGGCGACGCACGATCTGGAGATCCGCGGCGCCGGCGAACTGCTCGGCGACGGCCAGAGCGGACAGATCCAGGCCGTCGGCTTCACCCTGTACATGGAAATGCTCGAGCGCGCGGTAAAGGCCATCCAGAAAGGCGAGCAACCCAACCTCGACCAGCCGCTGGGCGGCGGCCCGGAGATCAATCTGCGCGTACCGGCGCTGATTCCCGAGGACTACCTGCCCGACGTGCATGCCCGCCTGATCCTCTACAAGCGCATCGCCTCGGCTACCGACGAGGATGGCCTGAAGGAACTGCAGGTGGAGATGATCGACCGCTTCGGTCTGCTGCCGGAGCCGACCAAGCACCTGATGCGCCTGACCCTGCTCAAGTTGCAGGCAGATAAGCTCGGCATCACCAAGGTCGACGTCGGCCCGCAGGGCGGCCGTATCGAATTTGCCGCGGAAACCTGCGTCGACCCGCTGACGCTGATCAAACTGATCCAGGCCCAACCGAAACGCTACAAGTTCGAAGGCGCTACCGCCTTCAAGATCCAGGTTCCCATGGAGCGTGCGGAAGAACGTTTCAACACCCTGGAAGCCCTGTTCGAGCGCCTCGCGCCCACCACATGAAGGACTCTCACATGACGCGCCCATTGCACCTGATCGCCCTGCTGCTCTGCCTGCTCGCCCCAAGCGCCTTCGCCGAACGTCTGTATCAGGTGGAACTGCTGGTATTCCGCCAGGCGGGTGAACCGGTCATCGCGCCGAAGATCGCGCCGGACGACTGGGCAGGCACCGCACTGCCGATTGCCGGCAGCGAGCGCCCTACCCGCCTCGACAATGAAGCCGCCAAGCTCAATCCGGGCAACGGCTATCAGGTTCTACTGCACAAGGCCTGGAGCCAGACGCTGAGCAGCACGCCGAGCCGCGTTGCGATCAGCAGTGGTGATGCCCATCTCGGCCACCATCCGGTCGAAGGCACCCTCGCCTTCACCCAGGATCGTTTTGCCGATCTGGATCTGGAACTGTGGATCAATCACTTCAGCGCCGACGGCCTGCTGGAAAGCAGCGAGCACATGAAGGTCGCCCAGCGCCTCAAGGACAACAGCCTGACCTATCTGGACCATGGCAGCCTGGGAGCACTGGTACGCATCAGCCCGCTTTAAGCAAGCGGGCCCGGGTGAAGGTCTTTCGTCTCAGTCAATCAGCTGTGCAGCCCTGAGCGCAGCTACGGCCGCCGACCAGCGCGGCGCCTGGCGGTAATCGGTACAGGCATGTCCACGTCCGCGCATGCGCTGCAGACGCTCGGCAGACCTGACCTGCAGGCGCTGCAACGCGCTGAGGGCCAGTTCGGCAGAACCACGGTCATTACAAACCAGACCCATGTCGCAGCCGGCCGCGAGCGCCGCTTCAATGCGCTTGCCGGCATCGCCGACCACATGCGCGCCAGCCATGGACAGGTCATCACTGAATATCACCCCGTCGAAACCCAGTTCGCCACGCAGGATGTCCTGCAGCCAGCGACGAGAAAACCCTGCCGGCTGCTCATCGATCTGCGGATAGATGACGTGCGCCGGCATCACCGCATCCAGCTCGCCCGCCAGACGTTTGAATGGCTGCATGTCGCAGGCGCGGATCTCATCAAGGCTGCGCTCGTCAACCGGAATGGCAACGTGGGAGTCCGCCTCTGCCCAGCCGTGACCGGGAAAGTGCTTGCCGGTGGCAGCCATACCGGCCAGATGCATGCCACGGATGAAGGCGCCAGCGAGCATGGCGGCGCGTTGCGGGTCGCCGTCGAAGGCACGACTGCCGACCACGGCACTGCGCTGATGGTCGAGGTCCAGCACCGGAGCGAAGCTCAGATCCAGCCCGACCGCCAGCACTTCGGTCGCCATCAGCCAGCCACAGTGCTCGGCCAGTTCTTCGGCATTGTGGTTATCGGCGATAGCACGCATCGCCGGCAGCCGCAGGAACCCCTGACGCAGGCGCTGCACCCGGCCGCCCTCCTGATCCACCGCCAGCAACAGATCCGGCCGCACCGCACGAATGCTCTGACACAGCTCTCGCACCTGACGCGGCGATTCGATATTGCGGGCAAAAATGATCAGACCGCCCACCTCGGGCTGGCGCAGCATCTGGCGATCCTCGGCGGTCAGCCAGGTACCGGCGATGTCCATCATCAAAGAGCCTTGCATGAACCTGTTCCTTATTTGAAATCCTGATTTGCAGCCGGGTACGGTGCTTCATCGATACGCACCTTGCAGTGAGGCGGCACAAGGTCGAAGAGCGCCAGCATGTCGGCATTGCGCAAGCGAATGCAGCCATGGGACAACGGCTCGCCCATGGGTTCCGTATCCGGCGTGCCGTGCAGATAGATGTAGCGACGGAAGGTGTCGACCTCGCCCATGCGATTGCGCCCCGGCTCGAGACCGCTTAACCAGAGAATGCGGGTGAGAATCCAGTCACGACCGGGAAACTGCGCGTGCAACTGCGGCGACCACACCTCGCCAGTCCAGCGGCGGCCACGCAGCACGGCAGCCAGAGGCAAACCGCCACCAATCTTCGCACGCACCTGATGCAGGCCACACGGCGTGCAACCCGAACCGTTGCGCTCACCCGGCCCGTTGAGCGCGGTGGAGACAGACAGGCTGAGCACCGGCTGCCCGGCACAAAAGCCGTAAAGCCTCTGATCGGCAATGGAGATATGGAGTAGATCGAGATCGGGCATGGGCCGCTAGCTTAGCCGAAGGGAGAAGCCAAGCCCACCTGCGACCAAGTCAAACCTTGGACGCAGTGCTCGGCGTCTTGCTTCGCGGCTTGAGTTGCGCCTCGGCCAAGGCCGGGTCGCTGATGCCGGTTTCCGAACGCATGCCTGCGGCCAGAAACGGCACCATCATGCGCATCACCTGCTCGATCGAGGTATTGACGCCGAAATCGGTCTCGGACATCGCACGCAAGGCCTTGATACCGGACATGCTGAACGCTGCGGCGCCAAGCATGAAGTGCACACGCCAGAACAGTTCCAGCGGCGGAATGCGCGGCGCGGCGTCGTGCACCAGCAGCATGTAGCGACGGAACACCTTGCCGTAGACCTCTTCCAGGTATTTGCGCAGGTGCCCCTGACTCTGGCTGAAAGCCAGGCCCAGCAGACGCATGAAGATGGAAAGGTCGTTACCACTACGCGGTTTCACCGCCAGCGCCTGCTCGACCAGCAGTTCGAGCAGCTCTTCCAGGGAAGCCTGGGTTTCGGACTTGGCCTGACGGCGATCCAGTTCCTTTTCCAGACTGGCGCAGAATGGCCCGAGGAAGCGCGAGAAGACCGCCTGAATAAGCGCCTTCTTGGAACCGAAGTGGTAGTTGACGGCCGCCAGGTTGACCCCTGCCTTGCTGGTAATCAGCCGCAGCGAGGTCTCGGCGAAGCCTTTCTCCGCGAACAGCTGTTCCGCAGCATCGAGAATGCGTTCAACGGTTTCCGACTGAGCCATGAGCTATCACCTGACAAACACTTGTTTGAAACATACGTTTCAGGCAGTCAGATTGTCAAGTCGCGTAAGGCGTCTTTTGGCCGGCGGGTCACAGCTTACAACAAGCAGAGACGCAGACTCACCAGCACGGGTAACAAGCCGGGCGACAGCGCACTACGAAATTGAGCGTTGCCAAGCCCGCCTTACTGTATATAATCCCAGTCACTGTATAAAAAGACAGAGCCCAGCCATGCTGAAACTGACGCCACGCCAAGCCGAGATTCTCGCCTTCATCAAGCGCTGCCTGGAAGACAACGGCTACCCCCCTACCCGCGCGGAAATCGCCCAGGAGCTGGGGTTCAAATCACCCAACGCAGCCGAAGAGCACCTCAAGGCCCTCGCGCGCAAGGGTGCCATCGAGATGACTCCTGGCGCTTCTCGCGGTATCCGCATACCCGGTTTCGAGGCAGGCGCCGCGAACGAGGATGAAGGCCTGCCGGTAATCGGCCGTGTCGCTGCAGGCGCGCCGATCCTCGCCCAGCAGCATGTCGAAGAATCCTGCCAGATCAACCCTTCCTTCTTTCAGCCCAAGGCCGACTACTTGCTACGCGTACGCGGCATGAGCATGAAGGACATCGGCATTTTCGATGGCGACCTGCTCGCCGTACACACCACTCGAGAGGCACGCAACGGCCAGATCGTCGTCGCCCGTATCGATGACGAAGTAACGGTCAAGCGTTTCAAGCGCGAGGGCAACAAGGTCTGGCTGATTGCAGAGAACCCTGAGTTCGCCCCGATCGAAGTGGACCTGGAACACCAGGACCTAGTCATCGAAGGTTTGAGTGTCGGTGTAATCCGCCGCTGAGGAAACGCCATGCAGATGCAGCAGTCGCTCGAGCGTCCACAACTTCCCCTTTTCGACGCCTTTCTTGCCGGTGTCGCAGGCGAGCCCCAGGTTACCGATGACATTGCCCGCCGCGAGGATGATCAGGCATTCAGCGAACTGGCTCTGCGCGGCGCCGCCGGCCATTGCCTGCACCTGCTGGCGCCGATTCTGCGCGAACTGAGCCAGAACCAGGACGCACGCTGGCTGACCCTAGTGGCGCCGCCCGCCAGCCTCACACAAAGCTGGTTGCGTGAAGCCGGACTCAATCGCGAACGCATCCTCCTGCTGCAACCACGGCAAGGGCAAAGCGCTCTGGAGCTCGCCGAGGATGCACTCAAGCTGGGCCGCAGCCATACCGTGATCAGCTGGCTGCACCCGGTCGAGCGCAGCACTCGCCAACGTCTGGCACAGGCTGCCCAGACCGGCGGCGCGCAAAGCCTGAACATCAGCCTGGGCTGAACCATTCCCGCAAATGAAAACGGAGCTCCACTGGAGCCCCGTTTACGTTGTGTGGCAGCGTTTTCAGTGCAGGACGCGCGGCCCTTCTTCCTCGCTGCTGAAATCACCCTCGGCCATACGACCGGCCATCTGCACTCCGACATTGAGCATGGCCTTGGCCACCTCGATGTGCTGCCCCTGCAGAAAAGCCTTGGCATCAGCGGAGAAGTCCAGAGTCACGAGCGCCTCTTCATCCTCTGCACGACGCAGGGCAATACGCCCATCGGGCAGTTCGACGATTTCCAGAAAGGATGTTGGCATGGCTCAGTCTCTGTGCAAAAACACGACATTGTAACAGTCAGCCGGGGTCATCCCCAGCCCACTGGTCCAGTTAAACGCAATCAGCACTCGCTGAGACCTTCACGGAAACGCAGCACCAGAGCCTTGAGTTGCTGGCGCCAGGACTCGATATCGTCGAGGCTCAGCTCGACCGGCTCCGGGCCAATGCTGACGGCCGTGATCAACGGCATCGACGGGTCGACCTTGGCCTTGCGTTCCTCGCGCGGCGGCTGGAACAGCTCAGCATAGGCAGCCAGCAATTGCGCCAGCCAGGTTTCCCGCTGCTGAGCGAGCTCGACCAGTTCAGCCAGCTCCGGGCTGGGCGAACCTTCGAGTACAGCCTGCTGAACGAATGCCTCGACACGCGAAGGCGCAAGGTCGCTCATGCGGTAATAGCCGGCAATCTCGTGGCACAACCCAAGCAGCCCGCCATACAGGTGGAACAGCGCAGCCTCACGCTCGGCTTGCACCAGTGCCTGCACGTTGAACGCGGAGGAGTCTTCTGCCTTGCGCCAGTTCTCCAGAGCAATACCGGCGAAGAAGATTTTCTGATTGGTGCGGGTGTAGATTTCTTTGGCCATTATGGCGACCTCCACAGCAGATCAGGTCATGATACGCGCCTCAGCCAGTAGCCAGAGGCGCATCTCGTCAGCCTTTCAGGGTCTTTCCCGCGAGCTGGAGCCAAGCCTGCAACGAGGCCAGGCCGGGCGCAGCAGATGATGAACAGGCTCTAGCGCTTGTCCTCGACCTTCCATTTACCGCCATCGTAGAACGCACGCCAGCCGGTCGGCTTGCCGTCGACCTCGGACTGCACGTACTGCTCCTTGGTCTTGCGGCTGTAGCGAATCACCGCCGGACGACCGTCCGGATCCTTCTGCGGGGCCTCGCAGAGGAAGTGGTACTTCGGATCGATCTCGTGCTTGTGCGGGACGATTTCCAGCACCAGTGGAGCGCGAGTCTCGCGGTTCTTGGGGAACTGGCTGGCTGCGAGGAACAGCCCGGATGCACCGTCACGCAGTACGTAGGTGTCGTCCACCTTCTCGCACTTGAGCTCGGGCATCTCCACCTTGTCCATCTTCGGTGGCGCCGCCTCACCATTCTTCAGCAGCTTGCGGGTGTTCTTGCAGCTGGGATTCGTACAACCGAAGAACTTGCCGAAACGACCGGTCTTGAGCTGCATCTCGCTGCCGCACTTGTCGCATTCCAGGCTCGGGCCTTCGTAGCCCTTGATACGGTACTGCCCCTGTTCGATCTCGTAGCCCGTACAGTCCGGGTTGTTGCCACAGATGTGCAGTTTGCGGGTTTCATCCAGCAGATAGGCATCCATCGCGGTGGAACAGATCGGACAGCGGTGCTTGCCGAGCAACACGCGGGATTCGGACTCGCCCTCGTCGTCCGCAGCGATCTCGTCGCCCGGTACCAGGTTGATGGTGGCCTTGCAGCGCTCCTTCGGCGGCAGCGCATAGCCGGAGCAACCGAGGAACACGCCGGTGGAGGCGGTACGAATCATCATCGGCCGGCCGCACTCGCGGCACGGAATGTCAGTCAGGGTCGGCTGGTTGGCACGCATGCCGCCCTCGCCTGCTTCGGCAGCTTCGAGCTTCTTCTTGAAGTCGCCATAGAACTCGTCGAGCAGGTTCTTCCACTCGCGCTCACCCTGGGCCACATCGTCGAGATGCTCCTCCATGGTGGCGGTGAAGCTGTAATCCATCAGGTTGGCGAAGCTCTCGTCGAGACGCTCGGTGACGATGTCGCCCATCTTCTCGGCATAGAAGCGGCGGTTGTGCACCGTCACGTAGCCGCGATCCTGAATGGTGGAAATGATCGCAGCGTAGGTCGACGGACGGCCGATGCCGCGTTTTTCCAGCTCCTTGACCAGGCTGGCTTCGGAATAGCGCGCCGGCGGCTTGGTGAAGTGCTGGCTGGGGTCGAGCTGAATCAGCTTGAGGCCCTCGCCTTCCTTCATTTCCGGCAACACGTCGTCCTCACCCGGCTTGCTCTGCTGCGGCAGAACACGGGTATAACCGTCGAACTTGAGGATACGGCCCTTGGCACGCAGTTCGAAATCACCAGCGGCCACGGTGACGCTGGTGGACAGGTACTCGGCTGGCGGCATCTGACAGGCGACGAACTGGCGCCAGATCAGGTCATACAGGCGTTCGGCGTCACGCTCCATCCCCGACAGCTGAGTCGGGCGCAGGTTGACGTCGGACGGACGAATCGCTTCGTGCGCCTCCTGGGCGCCTTCCTTGCTCGAATACAGGTTGGGCTTGCCCGGCAGGTACTTGTCACCGTACTCGCTGCCGATGAAGCCGCGCACCATCTCCACAGCGTCATTGGACAGGTTGGTCGAGTCGGTACGCATATAGGTGATGTAGCCGGCCTCGTAGAGACGCTGGGCCATCATCATGGTCTTCTTCACCCCGAAGCCCAGGCGGTTGCTTGCCGCCTGCTGCAGGGTGGAGGTGATGAAGGGAGCCGACGGCTTGCTGCTGGTCGGACGGTCTTCACGCTTGACCACGCTGTAGCTGGAAGCCTTGAGCTTCTCCAGCGCGGCCATGGCCTGGGCTTCGTTGACCGGCTTGAAGGCAGCACCACCTTCACGCACCACCTCGAAACGCACCTTGGCGTTCTTCGCAGTACCGAGGTCGGCATGCACTTCCCAGTATTCTTCCGGGACGAAGGCACGAATTTCCTTTTCGCGCTCGACCACCAGCTTCACCGCCACCGACTGCACGCGACCGGCAGACAGGCCGCGGGCGATCTTGGCCCACAGCAGCGGCGAGACCATGTAGCCCACCACGCGATCGAGGAAGCGACGCGCCTGCTGGGCATTGACGCGGTTGATGTCCAGCTCGCCGGGCTTGGAGAAGGCTTCCTGAATGGCCTTCTTGGTGATCTCGTTGAACACCACGCGCTTGTAGCGGCTGTCATCGCCGCCGATGGACTCGCGCAGGTGCCAGGCGATGGCTTCCCCTTCGCGGTCCAAGTCGGTTGCGAGATAGATGGTGTCGGCATCCTTGGCCAGGCGACGCAGTTCCTCGATCACCTTTTCCTTGCCGGGCAGGATCTCGTACTTGGCCTTCCAGCCGTGCTCGGGATCGACGCCCATGCGGGCGAACAGCTGACGTTTGGCCTTTTCCTTGGGCGACAGTGCCGGCGCCTCGGCGGCAGCCTTGCCGCGCTTGGCCGGCTCCTTGGTGGCGCTTGCCGAGCCGCTGGTAGGCAGGTCACGGATATGGCCGATGCTCGACTTCACCACGTACTGGCTGCCCAGGTACTTGTTGATGGTCTTGGCCTTGGCCGGGGATTCCACGATGACCAGCGATTTGCCCATGGATCAGAGAATTCCTAAAAATGCGAAATATAGAAGGCAGGGAGCCTTGAGGCCCCGCTATATATAGTGGTGACCAAGCGAAGGTCAAGCGCAGGGGCTGCGCTCTCAGACTTCCGAACCTCCGATAGGGCTGACTTCAGCCTGTATCAAAGCAAAGCGTGGAACCCGCTTGCCGTCCACCTCGATCTCTTCGCAGAACATGCTCAGCGGCCGCACCCACAGGCCAAACTCGCCGTACAGCGCCTGATAGACGACTACGTCTTCCTCGCTCTCGGAATGGCGTGCCACACCGAATACGCGGTACTGCGGGCCTTTGTAATGGCGATAGAGTCCTGGCTGCAACTGCATGAGCGATTCCCGAAATAAAAAGCCGTAAAAAGCAAAACCGGGGCACTGGGCCCCGGTTTCTGTCCATTGACGCTTAAACGCGTTCGAAGACGGTGGTGATGCCTTGGCCAAGGCCCACGCACATGGTGGAGACACCGAAGGTGCCGCCGTTCTGCTTCATGACGTTGAGCAGGGTACCGGAGATACGGGCACCGGAACAACCGAAGGGGTGACCCAGGGCGATCGCGCCGCCGTGCAGGTTGACCTTCTCTTCCATCTTGTCGAGCAGCTTCAGGTCCTTCAGCACAGGCAGGGCCTGGGCCGCGAAGGCTTCGTTGAGCTCGACGAAATCGATGTCGGCCATGGTCAGACCGGCACGCTTGAGCGCCTTCTGAGTGGACGGCACCGGGCCGTAACCCATGATCGCCGGATCCACACCGGCAACGGCCATGGCGCGAACCACGGCCATCGGCTGGATGCCCAGGTCCTGAGCACGCTGGGCGCTCATGACGATCATGCAGGAAGCGCCGTCGGTGATCTGCGAGGAAGTACCTGCAGTCACGGTGCCACCTTTCGGGTTGAATGCCGGCTTCAGCGCAGCCAGGCTCTCGATGGTGGTTTCCGGACGAATGGTTTCGTCGTAGTCGAACATCTTCAGGAAACCGTTCTCGTCGTAGCCCTGCATCGGGATGATCTCATCCTTGAACTTGCCTTCGACGGTAGCCTTGTGCGCCAGACGGTGCGAACGCTCACCGAAGGCGTCCTGCTGCTCACGGCTGATGCCGTGCATCTTGCCCAGCATCTCCGCGGTCAGCCCCATCATGCCGGAAGCCTTGGCGGCGTACAGCGACAGGTGCGGGTTCGGGTCGACGCCGTGCATCATACCGACGTGGCCCATGTGCTCCACACCGCCGACGACGAACACGTCGCCGTTGCCGGTCTGGATTGCCTGCACGGCGGTGTGCAGGGCGCTCATGGACGAACCGCACAGACGGCTGACGGTCTGGCCGGCGCTGGTGTGCGGGATCTGGGTCATCAGCGACGCCATGCGCGCGATGTTCCAGCCCTGCTCCAGGGTCTGGTTGACGCAGCCCCAGATCACGTCCTCGACTTCAGCCGGGTCGATCTTGCTGTTGCGCTCCAGCAGTTTGCTGATCAGGTGCGCGGACATGGTCTCGGCGCGGGTGTTGCGGTGCATGCCGCCCTTGGAACGACCCATCGGGGTACGACCGAAGTCGACGATCACTGCATCTCTAGGATTCAGGCTCATATTTCTACTCTCGCTCTGTTCGCTGCGCGATTAACCGAAGAACTTCTGGCCCTTGGCGGCCATTTCACGAAGCTTGGCGGTCGGGTGGTACAGCGCGCCCAGGTCGGCATATTTGTCAGCCAGGGCGACGAATTCGGCTACACCGATCGAATCGATGTAACGCAGCGCACCACCGCGGAAGGGCGGGAAGCCGATACCGTAGATCAGGCCCATATCGGCCTCGGCTGCAGTGTCGACGATGCCGTCTTCCAGGCAACGAACGGTTTCCAGGCACAGCGGGATCATCAGGGCATTGATGATGTCTTCATCGGTGACTTCACGCTGCTCGTACACGACCGGCGCCAGCACTTCCTGGATAGCGGCATCGGCCACTTTCTTCGGCTTGCCACGCTTGTCGGTCTCGTAGGCATAGAAGCCCCTGCCGTTCTTCTGACCCAGACGATTGGCTTCGTACAGCGCGTCGACAGCGGTCTTGCGCTCTTCCTTCATGCGTTCCGGGAAGCCTTCGGCCATCACGTCGCGGGCATGGTGGGCGGTGTCGATGCCGACAACGTCCATCAGGTAGGCCGGGCCCATGGGCCAGCCGAACTTCTCCATGATCTTGTCGATGCGGACGAAGTCGACACCGGCGCTGACCAGCTTGGCGAAGCCGCCGAAGTACGGGAACAGCACGCGGTTGACCAGGAAGCCGGGGCAGTCGTTGACCACGATCGGGTTCTTGCCCATCTTCTTGGCGTAGGCAACGGTAGTAGCCACAGCCACTTCGCTGGACTTCTCGCCACGGATCACCTCGACCAGCGGCATCATGTGCACCGGGTTGAAGAAGTGCATGCCGACGAAGTTTTCCGGACGCTTCAGCGCCTGGGCCAGGTAGGTGATGGAGATGGTGGACGTGTTGGAAGCGATCACCGCATCTTCACGCACATAACCTTCCACCTCGGCCAGCACGGCGTGCTTGACCTTCGGGTTCTCGACCACGGCTTCGACCACGATGTCGACGTTGCCGAAGTCACCGTAGGACATGGTCGGGCGAATGGCATTCAGCGCCTCGGCCATCTTCGCCGGAGTCATGCGGCCTTTCTCGACGCGCTTGCCAAGCAGCTTGGAGGCCTCGTTCAGCCCCATCTGGATACCCTCTTCGCGGATATCCTTCATCAGGATCGGAGTGCCCTTGGAGGCCGACTGGTAGGCGATACCGCCGCCCATGATGCCGGCGCCGAGCACGGCTGCCAGTTTCACGTCGCGAGCGATTTCGTCGTGGTGCTTGGCCTTCTTCTTCAACTCCTGATCGTTCAGGAACAGGCCGATCAGGCTCTCGGCGACCGAGGTCTTGGCCAGCTTGACGAAGCCGGCGGCCTCGACTTCCAGCGCCTTGTCACGACCGAAGTTGGCAGCCTTCTGAATGGTCTTGATGGCCTCGACCGGAGCCGGGTAGTTCGGACCCGCCTGACCGGCGACGAAACCCTTGGCGGTCTCGAAGCACATCATCTGTTCGATGGCGTTGAGCTTGATCTTTTCCAGCTTGGGCTGGCGCTTGGCCTTGTAATCCAGCTCGCCGGAGATGGCGCGCTTGACCAGATCCAGCGCGGCGTCCTTGAGCTTGGCAGGAGCGACCACGGCATCGACGGCACCGACCTTGAGGGCATCGGCTGCCTTGTTTTCCTTGCCGGAAGCGATCCACTCTACAGCGTTGTCGGTGCCGATCACGCGCGGCAGGCGCACAGTACCGCCGAAGCCCGGGTAGATACCCAGCTTGACTTCCGGCAGACCGATCTTGGCGGTCTCGCTCATTACACGGTAGTCACCGGCCAGGCACATTTCGAAACCGCCGCCCAGGGCGATGCCGTTGATGGCAACCACGGTCGGCACGGCGAGGTCTTCGAAATCACTGAAAATCTTGTTGGCTTCCAGATTGCCGGCCACCAGCTCTTCGTCGGGCAGTTTGAAGTTATCGACGAACTCGGTGATGTCGGCACCGACGATGAACACGTCCTTGCCACTGGTGACAATCACGCCCTTGATCGAACCGTCAGCCTTGATCGCGTCCACGGAGGCGCGCAGCTCGTTGAGGGTAAGACGGTTGAATTTGTTGACGGACTCACCCTTGAGGTCGAAATTCAATTCGACGATGCCGCTCTCAAGAGCCTTAACCGTGATGGCTTTACCTTCGTAAATCATCAACTGATCTCCACGGTATGGAAGCTGAACAGTACACATCGGAGCCAACCGGCAGGCCAGCCCGCGGCACAGCCGTCGAGCATAGCTCCAATCGGTAAGACACACCCACCGACGCGATATTCGGGCTGTAATGGCGCGCCTAACCAGGCAAACGCTCAATTCATACGCCCGTTTGATTTGGGTGTGCACACCTTCAGGGAAAAGCCCGCGCTTGTCAATTGGCCTCTTTTCGTCGTTTTCCCGACGTTTTCCGCAGGCCTGGTCATTCGCGGGCTCCAGCGCTTATCGATAAACCGCATCAATATCACGCCATTGCGCGCCTTTTCCCCGCCCGTTGGCGACATATCCAAGCGCCTAGCCAAACGGTGAAGCTCGGGGTACAGTCGTCTCACCTTCAGGTGGCACAGGGCCATCCGGGAGCAATACAACAACAAATCGAGCCCCATGATGGGCCACACGGAGTCGCCAATGTCGAGCCGCCGTTCGCTTGAATTCCCCCTGAGCGCTCTGCTCGTTTTTCTCTTTACGCTTTTCTTCCCGCCCCTGCTCAGCGCAGCCCCGACCGATGATCTGCTCCGCCTGCACCAGCTGCGCCTGGCTACCCAGAAGAGCCTGGGCGACTTCTATATGTACAACGGCATGGAAGGCGATCAGCGCTACGCCCGCATGATTGGCGAGTCGCTGCAGGAGGGCCAGGCGTACCTGGACGGCCTGGGCGAAATGCCCGGCGAGGCGAGCAAGGCGCTGCGCGGCCAGCTGCAAGCCAACTGGCAGAGTTATCGCAGCGCACTACAGGCGCTGATGGAAGCCATGCGCAGCCAGGGCTATACCGACCTGCAACCGGTTGCCGACCTGGCCGACAACAATCAGCGCCTCATGGCCATCAGCGACGAGCTTTACCAGAAGATTCAGCAGGAAAGCGGTTTCAGCGTGCCGCCGCTGACCCAGAAGAGCCGCGACCAGAGCCTGCTGATGCAGAATATCGCGGTGGACTATGCCTCGCGCAGTGCCTCGGTCGGCACCAGCTTCTTCGGCGGCGGCGAAGAGCGCGGAATCGATGAGCTGGTCGGCGAGTTCGCCAACCAGCTCGGCAGCCTCAGCAGCGCCCAGCAGAACACCCCGCAGATCAGCGCCGCACTGAACTCCATCGAGACCAAATGGCGTTACATCGAGAAATCCCTGCGCAACTACAATGAGAACACCGTACCGTTCCTGATCAGCAAGTATTCCGACAGCATCATCGAGGGTCTGGAAGGCGTTTCCGCACAGTACGCCGCCAATCAACTGTAATTACCCCCTGTTTTCCGGCCTGCCTGGCCAGCCATCGCCCGGTGCTCGCATCGGGCTTTTCTTTGCCCGTTCAGACCAGTCGCCCTATCGCGCACAATGGGGCCATACTTGGGACAGAGCCATTTGCTTCCTTAAGGAGGAGTTCACCATGCCTTACCAGCACATTCTGGTCGCCGTCGATCTGACAGAGGAATGCGACCCCGTAGTGGTTCGCGCGCAGAAGCTGGCCCAGGCCAGCGGTGCCAAGATGTCCCTGGTGCATATCGTCGAGCCGATGGCCATGGCCTTTGGTGGTGACGTGCCGATGGACCTGTCGATGCTGCAGCAACAGCAGTTCGAGCAGGCCCGCGAGCGCCTGGACAGCTTCACCGGCAAGTACCCGGAACTCACCGCCGATCAGCGCCACCTGGCTTATGGCCAACCCCGCCAGGAAATCCACCGCCTGGCCGCAGAGCAGGGTTGCGATCTGATCGTGGTTGGCAGCCATGGCCGCCACGGCCTGGCGCTGCTGCTCGGCTCCACCGCCAATGACGTGCTGCACGGAGCGCCCTGCGATGTGCTCGCCGTGCGTCTGAAGAAGGTGGAAAAAAGCGCCTGATGTGCCAGAGGCCGACAAGGCCTGACGCACCAGAAGACCGCTGACGGGCAAGGGGCGCGCGCGGCGCCCCTGCCATCACTCGAACGAATCGCCCGCGCTCATCACCAGCGGGCGGATCTTCTGCAACTGGGTTTCCAGGGACACCGTCATGCTTGACGACATCGAGAAGAAGGTCAGGAAGGCCTTCAGATTGGAGTCGCCTTCGCAGGTGTCGTGAATACGCTGCCAGAAGGCCTGGTTGACCAGCTTGAGTTGCTGGAAGAGGCGCACCAGCCCCTTAAGTTCCCAGTCAGCCAGACGCCCCTCGCGCATATTGAAATACTGCCGCGCCAGGTACAGCGACACCGCACGCAGGATGAACTCCTGGTTGTTGGCAAACGGCAGATGCTGCTGCGCCATCGGCCTCAGGCGCGCCAGCACCGGGCAGGCGCTGGTGGCCATGATCACCCCAAGCAGCGCACGCAACCCCTCCTCCAAACCGACCTGCTTGGTGTATTCGCGATCAGGCGTGCGCACCCAGACACTGGCCTTCTTGAAAGCCGGCAGGCCACGGAAGTCCTCGATCACCCGATGCAGATCGACTGCAGCCGGGCAATGGCTGAACTGCTCGCGGCTGAGCGGGCAATTGCTGCACTGCTGATGCGCGAGACGGGTCCAGGCAGGCGCCTGTTGCGCTTCGGCGGGGTCGTATTCGCGACTCAGTTCGATCCGATAGCTGAACTGATGATTATCGTCGAGGGTAATGCGGTACTCGATGGCCATTGCCCGTTCGTTCCTTCGTCAGCCTTCCAGCTCTGCCCAGCGCTCGAGCAACTCGTCCATTTCCTTCTGCAGGCTGTCGAGACGCGCCAATACCTCCGTGGTGACCTGCACCGGCTGCTGATAGAAGGCAGGGTCGGATACCTGCTCCTGCACCGCCGCCATTTCCTGCTCCAGGGCGTCGATCTGCCCGGGAATCGCTTCCAGCTCGCGCTGCAGCTTGTAGCTTAATTTCTTCTTCGCCGGCTCGGCGCTCACCTGCGCGGGGGCCGCTGGCGCCGGGGTCGGCGCTTCGACGATGGCCGTGGCCAGCTCGGCCTTGCCGGACTTGCTTTCGCCCACGCCGAGCAGGCGCGGCGAACCGCCCTGGCGCAGCCAGTCCTGATAGCCACCCACGTATTCGCGCACCCTGCCCTCCCCCTCGAACACCAGGGTGCTGGTCACGACGTTATCGAGGAAGGCACGGTCGTGGCTGACCATCAGCACGGTTCCGGGGAAGTTGAGGAGTACTTCTTCGAGCAGTTCCAGGGTTTCTACATCCAGATCGTTGGTCGGTTCGTCCAGCACCAGGAGGTTGGCCGGCTTGCTGAACAACTTGGCGAGCAACAGTCGTGCCCGTTCGCCCCCCGACAGTGCCTTGACCGGTGTGCGGGCCCGTTGTGGGCTGAACAGGAAGTCGCCCAGGTAGCTCAGCACATGGCGGCTCTGGCCATCGATGGTGATGAAGTCGCGACCTTCGGCGACGTTGTCGATCACAGTCTTTTCCGGCTCGAGCTGGTGACGCAATTGGTCGAAATACGCCACTTCCAGTTTGGTGCCGACCTCGATGCTACCGCTGGACGGCTGCAGATCACCGAGCAGGAGCTTGAGCAGCGTGGTCTTGCCGGTACCGTTGGCGCCGAGCAGACCGATGCGGTCGCCGCGCTGCAGGACCATGGAGAAATCCTTGACCAGGAACGGGCCGCCGCCATGCGCGAAACTGACGTTCTCCGCCACCATCACCTGCTTGCCGGACTTGTCCGCGGTCTCCAGCTGGATATTCGCCTTGCCCTGACGTTCGCGGCGCTCGGCACGCTCGGCGCGCATCGCCTTGAGCGCACGCACACGGCCTTCGTTACGGGTACGGCGGGCCTTGATGCCCTGACGAATCCACACCTCCTCCTGGGCCAGGCGCTTGTCGAACAGCGCGTTGGCGGTCTCTTCGGCGGCTAGCTGCTGCTCCTTGTGCACCAGGAAGCTGGCGTAGTCACCGTTCCAGTCGATCAGGCCACCGCGATCCAGCTCGAGGATGCGTGTAGCCAGATTCTGCAGGAAGGAGCGGTCGTGGGTGATGAACAGCACGGCGCCGCCGAAATCCTTGAGGGCCTCTTCCAGCCAGGCGATGGCACCGATATCCAGGTGGTTGGTGGGCTCGTCGAGCAGCAGCAGATCCGGCTCGGACACCAGCGCCTGCGCCAGCAGCACACGACGGCGCCAGCCACCGGAAAGCTCGGCCAGGGTCTTGTCGGCCGGCAACTGCAGGCGGCTGAGGGTGCTGTCGACCAGTTGCTGCAGGCGCCAGCCATCTTTGGCTTCCAGCTCCTGCTGCACATGCATCAGTTGCTCGAGGTCGTCATCGCCGTTGATGTTCTGCGCCAGGTGGTGATAGCGCGCCAGCAGCTCGCCAACCCCGGCCAGCCCCTCGGCGACCACGTCGAACACGGTACGCTCGTCGGCGCGTGGCAGCTCCTGCGGCAACTCGCCGATCTTCAGTCCCGGGGCGCGCCAGATCTCGCCGTCATCCGGCATCTGGTCGCCCTTGACCAGGCGCAGCATGCTCGATTTGCCGGTGCCGTTGCGGCCGATGATGCACACGCGCTCACCCCGCGCGATCTGCCAGGACACTCCGTCGAGCAGGGGCATGGCGCCATAGGCGAGGGATACGTCGGCAAACTTGAGCAGGGTCATGAGCATCTCCAGAAACAGGCGGCGCATTCTACCCGAGTTGCCAGTCGGCTGTTGCCGTTTCCACCGAGCGGGCAGGCGGCGCATCGTCACGCCAGCAGGCGCAGGCGCGCGCTTTTTTGCCGCATGTGTCCGACCCGCCAGGCGGCATTCACCGCGCCCCGCCGAAACGCTAAGCTAGAGGTATGCAACGACACGGATCGTGTTGCCCCATACCTCTGCTTGCCCCCGGAAATGCCATGCGCAGTCGCTTTTTCTCCGTTGTTTCCTGTCTGATCCTTGCCACCACCGGCATCGCCAGCGTCGAAGCCGCCAGCCTCACCCAGCAGCGTCAGTACTACGATGAAGCCAAGCGCGCCCTGGCAAAGGGGGACAGCGGCCCTTACCGCCAGTACGCCAGTGCCCTGCGCGACTACCCGCTGACGCCTTATCTGGCCTATGACGAGCTGACCAATCGCCTCAAATCGGCAAGCAACGCCGAGATCGAGAAATTCCTCGCCGACCATGGCGACCTGCCCCAGGCCAACTGGATGAAGCTGCGCTGGTTGCGCTGGCTGGCCGAACGAGGCGAATGGAAGCCCTTCCTCGACCATTACGACCCGGCACTCAATTTCACCGAACTGGACTGTCTGTACGGCCAATACCTGTTGAGCCATGGCCAGACCGCCGAAGG
The DNA here is from genome assembly GCF_025837155.1 of Pseudomonas sp. Z8(2022). Taxonomy (NCBI): domain Bacteria; kingdom Pseudomonadati; phylum Pseudomonadota; class Gammaproteobacteria; order Pseudomonadales; family Pseudomonadaceae; genus Pseudomonas; species Pseudomonas sp. Z8(2022). Next base: position 2,940,878 of record NZ_CP107549.1, read on the forward strand.
CAATGCCACTGCCGAGAAGCTCTGGCTGGTCGGCAAATCCCAGCCCAATGCCTGCGACCCGCTTTTCGAGCGCTGGGCCGCCAGCGGCCAACTCACCGAGCAGCGTCGCTGGCAGCGCACCAAGCTGGCCGTGGAAAGCGGCAACTACGGCCTGGCGAACTTCCTGATCAAGGGCATGCCAACGCTCGGCGAGCGCGGCAAGCTGATGGTCGAAGTCGCACAGAAACCGCAACTGCTGAAGAACACAGCGCGCTTCGCTCCCGCCGACGAGGCCATGAGCGATGTGGTCGGCATTGGTCTGCGTCGTCTGGCCCGGCAGGAGCCCGAAGAAGCCCTGGCCCTGCTCGACGGTTACGCCCAACGCATGAAATTTTCCGCCGATGAACAGGTCGCCATCGCCCGCCAGGTCGGTCTGCGCCTGGCACAACGCTTCGACCTGCGCGGCCTGCAGGTCATGGCCAAGTACGATCCGCAACTGCGTGACAACACCGTCAGCGAGTGGCGCGCCCGCCTGCTGCTGCGCCATGGCCGCTGGGAAGAGGCCTATCAGCTGACCCAGAAGATGCCGGCCGAACTGGCCAGTAGCAACCGCTGGCGTTACTGGAACGCGCGCAGCCTGCAACTGGCGCAGCCCAACAGCCAGCAACCGGCAGTGCTGTACCAGGCATTGGCCAAGGAGCGCGATTTCTACGGGTTCATGGCCGCCGATCAGGTCAAGGCGCCCTACTCCCTGAACAACCAGCCACTGGTGCTCGATCCCAAGGTGGTGCAGAAAGTGCGCAACACCGCCGGCATCAAGCGAGCCATGGAGTTTCATGCGCGCGGCCAGATCGTCGACGGCCGTCGCGAGTGGTATCACGTCAGCCGTCTGTTCAGCCGTGACGAACTGGTGGCGCAGGCGCGCCTGGCCTACGAAATGGAATGGTATTTCCCGGCCATCCGCACCATCAGCCAGGCCCAGTACTGGGACGATCTGGACGTGCGCTTCCCCATGGCCCATCGCGACGAACTGGTCCGCGAAGCCAGACGCCGCGACCTGCACTCGAGCTGGGTGTTCGCCATCACCCGCCAGGAAAGCGCCTTCATGGCCGACGCCCGCTCTCACGTCGGTGCCATGGGCCTGATGCAACTGATGCCGGCAACGGCCAAGGAAACCGCGCGCAAGTTCGGCATCCCCCTGGCCTCACCGCAGCAGGCGCTCAACCCGGACCTCAACATCCAGCTCGGCGCTGCCTACCTGAGCCAGGTGTATGGCCAGTTCAACGGCAACCGCATTCTCGCCTCGGCTGCCTACAACGCAGGCCCCGGCCGGGTACGCCAGTGGTTGCGCGGCGCCAACCACCTCAGTTACGACGTCTGGGTGGAGAACATCCCGTTCGACGAAACCCGCCAGTACGTGCAGAACGTGCTGTCCTACTCGGTGATCTACGGCCAGAAGCTGGGCGCGCCGCACCCGCTAGTGGCGTGGAACGAGCGCTTCTTCGACGATCAGTAATGCAAAAGCCCCGGTCAGACAATATCTGACCGGGGCTTTTCATGACGCCCGCCTGCTATTCCAGCACCTGCACCGTCATACCCAGCTGCAATTCGCCGACACCGCGCGGCAGCAGGTTCTGCCCGAAGAACACATCACCGCCGCGCTCACGATAGGTCTTGAGCGTGGCCAGCGGTTCGCGCCGTGCATCGCGCTCACCGGTCTGCGGATCGACGGTGGTAAGGATGCAACGGGCGCAGCCCTTGGCCACTTCGAACTCCAGCTCTCCGATGCGGATGCGCTTCCAGCTGTCTTCGGCGTAAGGCTCGCTGCCGGTGACCACCAGATTGGGGCGGAAACGCAGCATCGAGAGCGGCTGACCGACACGTTGGGACAGATCGTCCAGCGAGGCCTGGCCGATCAGCAGCAGCGGGAAACCATCGGCGAAGGCCACACGGTCACCCGGCTGGGCATAGCCGGTATCGACCTGACGAGCGCGTCCTTCGGGCACCTGCACCAGACGGCAGGCCTTGCCCAGCAGGGCGCTGAGCCATTCGGCAGCCTCGTCGCCGGCATCCGGCACCCGCAGGCTGTCGCGCCAGATGATGACGCCGCGCAGGTCCTGGTCGGGGTCGGGAAGTGCCACGGAAAGATCGTCCTGACCGGGTGCACTCAGGATGAGGCCTCCGCGCGCATCATATACGGCGCTCAACTGACTCATCTGCGGTAGCAGGCGTTGGGTGATGAAACGGCCGTTGTCGGCGTCGACCAGCATCCAGCGCCGATCACCATGCAGCCCGAGGGCGTCGACCGCGCTGCGCTGCAAGGCCTCGCCACGACCGGACTTGAGCGGATAACGGTACAGCCCCGAGAGACTCGGCATGGTTCAGCTTCCTGTCGGCAAAAACGCCGTTATACGAGTTGACGGCGTTGCTCACAAGCTCTGCGGGGCGTAGAGGACTCAGCGAGGTTCGTCCAGCTCAAGGCGCTGACGGATCACATCCACCAGTTTGTCCGGCTGAAATTTGGAGAGGAAGTTGTCGCAGCCGACCTTCTTCACCATGGCCTCGTTGAAGCTGCCGGACAGCGAGGTATGCAGCACCACGTAGAGGTCCTTGAGACGCGGGTCGTGGCGGATTTCACTGGTGAGGCGATAACCATCCATCTCCGGCATCTCGGCATCGGTGAAGACCATCAGCAGCTTGTCGGTCATCACCTCGCCGGTATCGGCCCATTTCTTCAGCAGATTGAGCGCCTTCAGACCGTCACTGGCCATGTGCATACGGATGCCCAGCTGCGACAGGGTATCGCGCAACTGGCTGAGCGCGACGCTGGAGTCGTCCACCAGCAGCACTTCACGACCGCGCGCCTTTTCCAGCAGAGGGTCGGCGAGTTTTTCCGCGGACACTCTGGTACTCATCGGTACGATCTCGGCCAGCACTTTTTCCACGTCGATGACCTCGACGATCTGCTCATCAACCTTGGTGATCGCAGTCAGGTAATGCTGGCGGCCGGCACCGCCGGGCGGTGGCTGGATCGACTCCCAGTTGAGGTTGAGGATGCGATCCACGCTGCCAACCAGAAAGGCCTGCACAGAGCGGTTGTACTCGGTAACGATGATGGTGCTGCGCTCATCCGGCACCAGCGGGCGCATGCCGATGGCCTGTGACAGGTCGATCACCGGCAGGGTCTGGCCACGCAGGTTGACCACGCCACAGACGAAGCGATGACGTTGCGGCATCAGCGTCAGCTTGGGCATCTGCAGGACTTCCTGCACCTTGAACACGTTGATGGCGAACAACTGCCGGCCGGCCAGGCGGAACATGAGAATTTCCAGACGGTTCTCGCCGACCAGTTGCGTGCGTTGATCCACTGAATCGAGAATGCCGGCCATCATGGGCTCCAGGGTATATGGGGGTGAGTCTAGTCTGCCTTATGGGTTATCGGCCGACTGCCGGCAGACTGAAGCACTGCTGGCGTACAGCCATCATGCCTCAGCCCCAGGCGCCTGACCAGTGAGCAACGGCGAATGGTCGGGCAGATGCAGACGCAAGGCGCCGGGTTGTGCGCTGAAGCGCAGACGCTTGCTTTCCATGGGCTCACCGTCGAGGTTCAAATCCAGTCCCTCCAGTGCCTCGACCTCCAGCCAGGGCAGCCGTGCACTGATGGCCACACTCTGCAGGCCGCGCATGCCGCCCGTAAGCAGCGTGCCGAGGGTACTCACCACATCCTGCGCCGCCGGCACGATGCAGACATCCAGCAAGCCATCATCGATGGTCGCATCCGGACAGAGCAGATGCCCGCCGCCGGCCTGACGGCCATTACCAATACCCAGGGCTAGAAATTCGCCCTGCCACTCAAAGTCTGGCCCGTGAAAACGCCCCGCAGCGGCACGCACTTCAGAGAAGCGACTGAGCCCGGTCAACAGATAGGCGGCGCCACCCAGGACTTTCTTGAGATCTTCCGAGGTATTGGCCGTGACATTGGAACCGAAGCCGCCGGTGGCCATATTGAGGAAGGCGCGCTCACCCGCCATGCCCACGTCCACCGCTACCGGCTCCACATCGAGCAGCGTCAGCGCCGCAGCCGGCGTCAGTGGCACACCGGCTGCGTTGGCGAAGTCGTTGGCCGTACCCAGTGGCAACAAGGCCAGGCTGGCCGCCCCCCGCACCTTGATCAACGCCTCGACCACATCGCGCAGGGTACCGTCACCGCCACCGGCGATCAGGGTCGGATAACCCGCCGCCAGCCCTTCACGCACCAGACGTTCGGCATCGCCGCCTTCCCAAGTCAGGCGAACCGCCAGATCCCAGCCACGCTCACGCAGGCCGTTCACGGCCGCCCTCACTTCCTCATTCAACGCCTGCTTGCCATGCAGGATCAGCCATGCCTTGCGTTCGCGCATTGTCGTCTCCTTGAAAATCAACGAATGCCTAATGCGAGGCTTTCGCTCAATAAATCGAATAAACAGATAATTAAACCGCACAAAATGCGCTTTTAAATCGATCCACCCAAATAGATCATGCGCCCATCGCATCTGCACGGGGCTGAACCCGTGCACGACAGGAGGATTGACCATGATCGATGTACGTCCGTTCGAACAACTCGGTGGCGCCAACCACGGCTGGCTGAATGCCCGCCATCACTTTTCCTTCGCCGAATACTACGACGCCGAGCGAATGAACTGGGGGCGCCTGCGCGTCTGGAATGACGACGAGATCGCCCCGCACTCGGGCTTTCCGCCGCATCCGCATCGCGACATGGAGATCATCACCTACGTACGCGAAGGGGCCATCAGCCATGAGGACAACCTGGGCAACAAGGGCCGTACCGAGGCCGGCGACGTGCAGGTGATGAGCGCCGGTACCGGTATCGCTCACAGCGAGTACAACCTGGAGGACGAAACCACCAAGATCTTCCAGATCTGGATTCAGCCGAACCAGGCCGGCCTGCCGCCTTCCTGGGGAGCCAAACCGTTTCCCAAAGGCGACCGTTCGGGTTCCTTCGTCACCCTGGCCAGCGGCTTCGAAGAAGATATTGACGCCCTGCGCATCCGCACCGATGCCAGGCTGGTGGCTGCCACCATCAACGCGGGAGAGAGCGCCGAATACCGCCTACAGCCGGGTCGCAAGGCCTATCTGGTCGGCGCGACCGGGGTATTCAGCGTCAACGGTGTGGCCGCCAAAGCACGTGACGGCGTGGCCGTTGCGGATGTCGAGGTGATCCGCGTCGAAGCACAGGAAGACAGCGAGATCGTACTGGTGGATGTCGCCTGAGGCCAAAGACGTCGCCCTCCGTCTGGAGGGCGATTTTTTGTCGGAGCGTTTTACGCCGGATAACCGGTGATCTTGCGAATGCGCTGGTACAGCGGCTTGAGCTGGCGATACATGCGCTGGTAGACCTGTCCGTAGAGTTGCTCGTAAGTACGCTGTGCAGCCGGGTTGGGCAGGAACACCTGGCCGACCCGGGTCATGGCGGCGATGGCGCTCGGGTAATCGGCATGCAACCCCAGGCCCACCGCGCAGTTGATCGCCGCGCCCAGGCCGCTGGTTTCGTACAGATGCGGTCGCTCGGCGGGCAGGCCGAAGATGTCGGCCGTCAGTTGCATCGCCGCATCGCTCTGCGCGCCCCCGCCAGATACACGCAGGCGCTTGATACGTGTGCCGGAGCGTTTTTCGATACGTTCCCTGCCCTGACACAGGGCGTAGGCCAGGCCTTCGAGAATGGCGCGGTAGAGATGCGCGCGGGTGTGCACATCACCAAAACCGATGATCGAGCCCTTGGCCTCCAGTCCCGGTTCGCGGATGCCCGGCGTCCAGTATGGCTGCAACATCAGCCCCATTGAGCCGGGCGGCACGGCGTTGACCAGTTCGTCGAACAGCGCCTCGGGCGACACACCCAGCGCCTCGGCACGCTGCATCTCACGCAGGCCGAACTCGCGCTTGAACCAGCTGACCATCCAGAAGCCGCGGTAGATCATCACCTCGGTATTGAAGTGATCCGGCAGGGCCGCCGGATAGGGTGGAATCAGGCGAACGGTTTCCAGATAACGACTGCGTGTGGTGTTGATGGTCGCGGTGGTGCCGTACGAAAGGCAGGCAGTGCCGGGCTCCATAGCACCGGAACCCAGCACCTCGCAGGCCTTGTCGGCACCGGCGGCAATCAGCGGCAGGCCCTCGGGAATGCCGGTATGACGGCTGGCCTCGGCGCTGATCTGGCCCAGTCTCTCTCCCGGCCTGAACAGCTCCGGCAGTTGCTCGGGGCGTACGGAAAGTGCCTGCCACTTCCAGTCGCCGGGCGCAGCCCAGCGCAGGCGCTTGTAGTCGAACGGCAGGTAGGCCACGCAACTGCTGGTCGAATCGACGAAGCGACCACACAGACGATGGGTGAGAAACCCCGAAAGCAACAGCACCTTGTGCGTGCGCGCAGCGATGTCCGGCTGATGCTGGGCAACCCAGTTGACCTCGGCCTGACCACGGAAGTGATTCACTGCCTCCTCGGCCCGCGCCAGCTTGAACAGCCAGCCCCACAGGCCCTTGATGCGCCCCTTTACCTCGGCACGACGCTGATCGAGCCAGAGAATCGCCGGACGCAACGGCGCGCCCTGCTCGTCGACATGGATGATGCTGCCGCGCTGGGTTGTCACGGCGACGCCCTTGATCTGACTGCGATCGATGTCCACCTGCTGCCACAGCAACCGGCAGGCCTCGCCGAGGCTGGCCCAGTAGTACTCCGGGTCCTGCTCGGCCCACCCCGGCTCGCTGGAGAAATAGGGGTCGAGTTCGACCTTGCCCTTGGCGAGCAGATTGCCCTTGGTATCGAACAGCAGCGCACGCACGCTCTGGGTGCCGTTGTCGATGCTCAGCAGGTAGCTTGGTTCGCTCAAGGTACGGTCCTTCTTACTTGAAATGGAGCATCCTCCACTCTCCCGCTTGCGGGAGAGGGAGCCGATCGGAGCTGCCGCAAGCTAGTCATCCCCCCTGCGGCAGGCTGTAACAGCGCTGCCACAGCGCCAGGTAATCACCCTCTTCCTGCTGCCAGCGCGCATCACTCCAGCCCAGGCGCGGCTGGCACAGTGCGCGGATACGTGGCAGTTCTGCACGACCGCCTTCAGCCAGCAGCAGGCCGAGGCGCGTGCGGCGTAGCAGCAGATCGTCCAGGTGCAGCACCAGTTCGCCTTCGGCAGCCCAGGCCAGTTCGGTCCACAGGGTATCGGTGCCGGCGACGCAGTCGCCGCCAATCTCCGTAATCAGGCGCAGCACCTCCTTCAGTTGCCGGCCATGGCGGCCAAGCAGGCGGCGTTGCTGCGCCTGGCTCAGGTGCGGCATGGCCGGCGGCGTACCGTCACGAAATACGGCGCAACCACGATCATCCACCGCTTTGCCGACGAATCCCGCACAGGCCCGCAGCACCTCCAGCGCCAGCAAGCGGAAGGTGGTCAGCTTGCCGCCAGCCAGGGTCACGCTACCCGGTTCGATCCACAGCGCATGCTCGCGCTTTTCATCCGAGGGTTTCAGTGCGCTGTCGTCATCGCTCACCACCGGCCTTACGCCCGCCCAGGTCGACAGCACATCGCCACGCCCCACCTGAGCAGCGGGGAACTGCTGGGAACAGGCGGCCAGCAGGTAATCGACTTCTTCGTTGCCGATCGCTGCCTCGGCATCCAGGTCAGCGGTGTGATCCAGATCGGTGGTGCCGATCACCGTTGCCCCCTCCCAGGGGAAAACGAATACCGGCCGGCCATCGCTTGCATGCATGAAGCTGAAGGCATGTGCTACCGGCAGGCGCCAGCCTGGCAGCAGCAGATGACTGCCACGCAGCGGACGGACACGACCATTGCCTGACTGGCGCAGACGGTCGGCCCAGGCACCGGTGGCCTGCGCCACGGCGCGGCTGCGCAGGCGATACTGCCTGCCCGTTTCCACATCCTCGGCGAGCACACCGACCACCCTGCCCGCCTCGCGCAGCAGCTCGACCACGCGCATGCCATTGAGCGCCTCGCCGCCTTCGGCGCGCGCCTCGCCGAGCACGCGCTGCACCAGACGCGCATCGTCGGTCACCGCATCGAAGAAACGCGTTCCCCCCAGCAGGCCATCTTCACGTATGCCCGGTGCCAGGTAACGCAGCTGCTGCAGCGGGTAGAACAGATGATTGCGCTTGCCGGCCAGAGCGTCATACAGACTGAGCAGGCCGCCGAACACCTTCGGCCCGGGAAAACCGCCGCGATAATGCGGCATGACGAAGCTCAACGGCTCCACCAGCCCCGGCGCCTCGCCGAGCAGACGCTGGCGCTCGCGCACCGAGTCGCGAGTCAGCCGTAGCTGGCCCTTGGCGACGTAGCGCAAGCCGCCGTGCACCATCTTCGAGGAGCGGCTGGAGGTGCCCCAGGCGAAGTCGCGCTGTTCCAGCAGCAGGCAGCGCCAGCCACGCCGCGCCGCCTCACGGAGGATACCGGCGCCGCAGATGCCGCCGCCGATTACCAGCAGATCCCAGTCGCGAGCAGCCAGCTCAGGCAGCGCGCGCGTGCGCCAGGCGGCGTTCCAGGGCTCCATGCTCAGTCCTGCAGCAACACGCCGGGAGCCAGGCGCTGATCAGGGTCGAAATGCATGGCAAGACTGCGCAGCGTGGCCATGCCCAGCTCCCCCTTCTCCGCCGCCAGATACGGAGCGTGGTCGCGACCGACACCATGCTGGTGGCTGATGGTGCCGCGGTTTTCTGCGATGGCGCGGCTGGCCGCGGCCTTGAGCCGCCGCCAGCGCAGCATGGCCTCGGTGTAGTCGTTACCGGGACGGAACACGTAGGTGGTGTAGATGCTCGACCCTTCACCATAAACGTGCGACAGGTGAGTGAATACGTGCACTCGCTCGTCATCGCCGGCCAGCTCTTCACGCAGGCTGGCCTCGACCCTGTTCAACAGGTTGTCGACATTCGACCAGTCGGTGGCGGTTTCCAGGGTGTCCACCAGGTAGCCGCGCTCCCACAGGCCATGGCGCAGATAAGGGAAACGGAAACGGTTCTGCTCCCACTTCTTGCCCAGCAGAGTGCCGGTGAACACGCCGCCAAAGCCTTTCAGCAGGCGCCGCGCCTGTTTCAGCGAGGCGGTGTTCTGCGTCCGGCTGCCAGTGACGCCGAAAGTCAGCATGCACTTGCTGTCACGGGCGCCGCGCAGGGCCAGGTATTTCTCCAGCAGGGCGATCTGTTGCGGGTGACCAGCCAGGGCCAGCTGGGTACGGGTTTCGATGGCGTTGGACAGGCGCAGCATGGACAGCGGCACACGCGCCTGGGCCAGGCTGCGAATGGCGCTCAGCGCCTGCTGCCAGTCGGGCAGGAACACCGCATAGAAACGCTCCTGCTCAGCCAGGCGACTGATGCGTACGCGTACTTCGGAGATCACCCCGAAGCGCCCTTCCGAGCCCATTACCAGCTCGCGCAGGTCGGGTCCGGCGGCCGAAGCCGGGAATGTGGGTATGTTCAGAGTTCCTGCGAAGGTTTCCAGCTTGCCGCCGGCAAACAGCTGCTCGATGCGTCCATAGCGCAACGACTGCTGACCACTGGAACGACTGGCGACCCAGCCGCCAAGGGTCGACAACTCCCAGGACTGCGGAAAATGTCCCAGGGTATAGCCGCGCGCGCGCAGCTGGCTTTCCACTTGCGGGCCGTTGGCGCCGGGGCCGAAGGTGGCGATCAGGCTGTCCTCGTCGACTTCCAGCAGGCGCGTCATGCGCTCCAGCGACAGGGTCAGCACCGGGCGCTGACCGGCCTGCGGGTTGATATGGCCGGCCACCGAGGTGCCGCCGCCGTAGGGAATCAGGGTCACGTCATGCTGCTGCGCCCAGGCCAGCAGATCACGAATCTGCTCGGCGCTTTCAGGGCAGGCGACACCATCGGGAAACTGGCCAAAATCGCCCGAGCGCATGGCCAGCCAGTCCGGCAGGCTCTGACCACGGGCGTGACGCACACGCACTTCGGCATCAACGCTGATCAGCGGATGCGGCGACAGGCGCGAGGCCGGCACACGCGCCAGCACAGCCTCCAGGCTGGCATCGGCCAGACGCTGACCAGGCCCTACCAGGTCGGCGAGAAACGCCTCACCATGGGCCGGCAGTTCCACTTCGGTCGCCTCGTCACCCCATCCGTTCCAGCGTCGCATCGCATCCCCCATTCCGATCAGCACTTATGGCTGCCTATACTAGCCAGCCGCCGATTTCCGTCACTGTCGAATCGGGACAGGCACTATCGCCAATCAAGACAGGCATCCCAGAACAAGAATCCATGGATAACCTCGGCTATACCTCCGTTCCCGCCCTGCTCAAGTATCTGCGCCAGGCCGAACAGCTCGGCCTGGACACCGACCGCGCCCTGGCCGCCGCGGGCATCGACGCTCAGGACCTGGCCGACAATGGCAAGCGCATGCCCAGCGAGGTGCATGAGCGCCTGCTGGCGCATCTGATCGAGGTTTCCGGTGATCCCTTATTCGGCCTGCACTCAGCGCGTTTCGTGCAGCCCGGCTCGTGGAGCGTGCTCGGTTACATCGCAATGAACTGCGCCACCCTGGGTGAGGCCATGGGCCGCATCGTGCCGTACGAGAAACTGGTGGGCGACATGGGCACCAGCCGTCTCGAAGCCGCCGAGGATCACGTGCGGCTGATCTGGAGTTGCCGTCATCAGGCGCCGGACGTACGCCGCCATATGGTCGAGAACGTGCTCGCCTCCTGGCTGCTGTACGCCCGCTGGATCGCCGACTCCGAGCATTCGCCGCGCGAAGTGTGGTTCGAGCATGCGCAACCGGCCGACACCGACCTGGCCGAATACCAGCAGCTGTTCGGCTGCCCGGTGCTGTTCGAACAGCCCTGCAACGCCCTGCTGGTGCCGCTGGATTACCTCGGCGTGCCGCTGCGCCAGGCCGATGCCAACCTGCTGCGCACGCTGGAAGAACATGCCCTGACCCTGATGGCCGGGCTGGACGATAACGAGCCACTGCCGCGCCGGGTGAAGAACTCCCTGCGCCTGCTGCTCAAGGACGGCCTGCCACGCAAGGAACGAGTGGCGGAGAAGTTCGACATGACCGTGCGCACCCTGCAGCGCCACCTGCAGCAGGCCGGCACCAGCTATCAGCAGATACTCGACGAACTGCGCCAGGAGCTGGCCGAGCATTACCTGCTGCGCAGCGACCTGGCGATCCAGGACATCGCCTGTTACCTGGGTTTCACCGAATCACGCTCATTCCACCGCAGCTTCAAAAGCTGGACCGGGCAAACGCCGGGCGAGTTTCGCGAAAGCAGGCGCCGGGACAATCCGCTGGGTTAGCGTTCCGGCGAGCGGCGCACTCTGTTACCGGTACGCCTTGGGAGAAGGGGCGGAAACGTCGGCGGCCTGCGCCTCCGGGCAGGCCGCCGATAACGTTCTCAACGCTTGCGCAGAATCACACTGCCGATCGAATAACCGGCACCGAAGGAACTCAGGACACCCAGGCTGCCCGCCGGCAGGTCGTCCTGATACTTGTGCAGGGCGATCACCGAGCCGGCCGAGCTGGTGTTGGCGTATGTGTCGAGAATCACCGGCGCCTCGTGCGGCTCGGCATCGCGCCCCAGCAGCTTGCGGGTGATCAGCAGGTTCATGTTGAGGTTGGCCTGGTGCAGCCAGAAGCGCCGAACCTGAGAAGGCTCCAGCTGGTTTTCCGCCAGATGGGCAGCGATCAGCTCGGCAACCATCGGGCAGACTTCCTTGAACACCTTGCGCCCTTCCTGCACGAACAGCTTGTCGCGGGTGCCGATACCTTCCTCGGCCGCCCGGTTGAGGAAACCGAAGTTGTTGCGGATGTTATTGGAGAACTGCGTCAGCAGCTTGGTACTGACCACATCGAACTGATGGGCAGAGGTGGCCTGATCGGCGCGTTCGAGAATCACCGCGGTGGCGGCGTCACCGAAGATGAAGTGGCTGTCGCGGTCACGGAAGTTGAGGTGGCCGGTGCAGATTTCCGGGTTGACCATGAGAATCGCACGGGCCTGGCCGGTCTGAATCGCAGTAGCTGCAGCCTGAATGCCGAATGTGGCCGAGGAACAGGCCACGTTCATGTCGTAACCCCAGCCCTGAATGCCGAGCGCCGCCTGCACTTCGATGGCCACCGCCGGGTAGGCACGCTGCAGATTCGAGCAGGCGACGATCACCCCGTCGATATCGGCGACGGTCTTGCCGGCACGCTCCAGCGCCTCTTTGGCAGCGCCGACGGCCATCTCGCAGAGGATGCCCCACTCGTCGTTGGAGCGCTCGGGAATGCGCGGCACCATGCGCTGCGGATCGAGGATCCCGTCCTTGTCGATGACGAAGCGGCTCTTGATGCCGGAAGCCTTCTCGATGAAGGCGCTGCTGGACTCGTTCAGCGCCTCGACCTCGCCACGGGCGATGGCGTCGGCATTGTCGGCATTGAACTGCTGCACGTAGGCATTGAAGGATGCCACCAGCTCGTCGTTGGAAATGCTGTTGGCCGGGGTATAGAGGCCGGTACCACTGATCACGACGTTATGCACGCTCATTCCTCTTCTCGGCCACTGGCGGCCTAGGCAGTAGGCCGGCGACGATGGCGCAGGCCAAAAAATCGGGATATGGGCCAAACTCTGACGATGGTTGGCTCCGGGCCACTGAGTGTGCCACAGGGCAATGGGGTTCGTCCTCAGCCCGTGCATGTGTCCAGGCGGACAGAACATGACCCGATATAGCCGCTTGGTCTAAAGTCCTATCTCGACCCACTCATCTGGAGCTTGAATGAACTTTTCCCTGCTCAGCCGCTATGCATTTTTCGTGTTCTGCGTGCTGTTCACCCTGGCCAGCCTGCCCTTCCTCGCTCATGAATGGATATGGCCGGTCACCCTGCTCACCGGTGTGCTCAGCCTGATTGGTATCGGCGACCTGTTGCAGACCCGCCATGCAGTACGCCGCAACTACCCGATCCTGGGCAATATCCGCTATCTGGTCGAAGGCATCCGTCCGGAAATCCGTCAGTACCTGCTCGAAGGCGATGCCGAACAGCTGCCCTTCTCCCGCGCCCAGCGCTCACTGGTCTACGCCCGCGCCAAGAATGAAGGTTCGGACAAACCCTTCGGCACCCTGAGCGATGTCTACCAGAACGGTTTCGAGTTCGTCAGCCACTCGATGCGCCCAGCGCCGCTGACTGATCCATGCAGCTTTCGTGTGGAGATCGGCGGGCCGCAATGTCGCCAGCCGTACTCGGCATCCCTGTTCAACATCTCGGCGATGAGCTTCGGCTCACTCAGTGCCAACGCCATTCGCGCCCTCAACGAAGGGGCGAAACTCGGTGAGTTCTACCATGACACCGGCGAAGGCAGCATCAGCCCCTACCACCGTGAACACGGTGGCGATCTGGTCTGGGAGCTGGGCAGCGGCTACTTCGGCTGCCGCACTTCGGACGGCCGCTTCGACCCCGAGCGGTTCGCAGCTCAGGCAGCCAGCCCGCAGGTGAAGATGATCGAGATCAAGCTCAGCCAGGGCGCCAAGCCGGGCCACGGCGGCATCCTGCCCAAGCACAAGGTCACCGAGGAAATCGCCAACACCCGTGGCGTGCCGATGGGCGAGGACTGCATCTCGCCGTCGCGCCATAGCGCCTTCTCCACACCAACCGAGCTGCTGCAGTTCATTGCCCAATTGCGCGAGCTCTCTGATGGCAAACCGGTGGGCTTCAAGTTCTGCCTGGGCCACCCGTGGGAATTCATGGGCATCGTCAAGGCCATGCTGGAGACCGGCATCCTGCCCGACTTCATCGTCGTCGACGGCAAGGAAGGCGGCACCGGCGCCGCACCACTGGAGTTCACCGATCACCTCGGAGTGCCGCTGCGTGAAGGCCTGCTGTTTGTACACAACACCCTGGTCGGCAGCAACCTGCGCGACAAGATCAAGCTCGGCGCCAGTGGCAAGATCGTCAGTGCCTTCGATATAGCCCGGGTTCTGGCCATCGGCGCCGACTGGGCCAACTCGGCGCGCGGCTTCATGTTCGCCATCGGCTGCATCCAGTCGCAGTCCTGCCACACCAACAAGTGCCCCACCGGCGTCGCTACCCAGGACCCGCTGCGCCAGCGCGCGCTGGTGGTCGAGGACAAGGCCCAGCGCGTCTACAACTTCCATCGCAACACGCTCAAGGCACTGGCCGAGATGCTTGCCGCCGCCGGCCTCGACCACCCGTCGCAAATCGATGCCAAGCATCTGGTGCAGCGCCTGTCGGCCACCGAGATCAAGCTGTTCTCCCAGCAGCATGTGTTCCTCGCGCCGGGGGAGCTGCTCGGTGGCCAGATCGATGGCGAGTTCTATGACCGCATGTGGCGCATGGCCCGCGCCGACAGCTTCGAGCCGGCACCGGCTTGAGTCCGGCGACTCGCCAGATAACTCAGCGCCTGGTCGACTCGCTGCTGCAGCGAACCGGTCAGGCGTGTGAAGCCCAGGCCCCGACACTGCAGCTGCTGCTCGTACCACTGGTTCTGCCGGCGGCGAAAGGTCTCGTCCTGGCGCGTGCCGTCCTGTACGAAAGGAAAGTCATCGGCGCACAAAAACAGATGGTGGTAGTGCCGCTCGGCCAGTTGCTCCAGCTCAACCTCGGCACGGCCGAACAGCTCGCGGCAGTAGAACAAGGTGGTCAGGGGTGTAGTGTCGCAGACCAGATAGCGCCTGCACTGCCCGGCCAGCGCCTGCTCGCGTGCGACCTGGGTGCGGCCGATGCGCAGCAGATCGTCATAGGTGAGTACGCCGCCCTGCTCTTCCCACAGTTCGCGGCCGTATTCCGCGGCATACCGAGTGCCCAATGCCTCGCCCAGCGCCAGGGCGAGGCTGCTCTTGCCCGTGGACTCGCCGCCTAGCAAGGCAATGCGCTCGACGAAATCGCCATAGACCTGCGGCGCCAGGTAGTGATGCAGACCATGGATATCGGCGCGCAGGCGCGTGGCACAGATCGGTACGTGCTGACGCGCCCGATCCACTTCGACATGCGCCACCGGCCGCTGGAAGCGCTCCGCCAGATGCGCGGCGAAACCATCACCATAGGCCTCGCTGGTAAACACCGCATCCACTGGCTGCCCCAGCACGGCGAGGCAGAACGCCGCGACGAATTCGCGCTGCATGGCATCCGCCTCGGACTCGTGCGGCAGATCCGGCAGCCTCAGCCCCGCCAGCTGTTGGGCAGCCACCCATTCGGGCGTCACCACCCAGCTGCGCTGCTCGGGAAAACGCATCCGCAACCAGTTCGTCCGGCGTTCGGGTTCGCAACCCGCCACTTCGGGGTATGACCAACTGAGCAGCACCAGCTGCTCGCACTGGGCCTGAGCCTGCTGGATCAGCCATTCATGACCCAGATGCAACGGCGCGAACTTGCCCACCACCAGGCCGACCGCGAATCGCTTGCTCATATCAGACCATCCGAACCTTCAGTTCGCTGCGCCAGCGGTACAGGCCATACCAGGCATTGCACCAGAACAGCAGGTAGATGAAGGCGGTCAGGTACAGCTCACGCGATGCGAACAGCGGCACCGCGAGGGTGTTGACCAGCAGCCAGCCGTACCAGGTTTCCAGCCTGCGGCGCATCAGCAGTAGCTGCGCCAGTACGCTGAAGGTCAGCACCAGCGAGTCGATGAAGGGCGCGTAGGCATCGGTGAAATGATGCAGCAACGCGCCATAGGCCAGCGCCACCAGCACCGCCACACCAAGCGCGAGGGAAAGTCCCGGCCAGGCTGTGCGGCTGATCGCCATGGGTTCGCCGCCGCGTCCACGCAACCAGCTCCACCAGCCGATCAGACTGGTCAGAATGAAGAAGCCCTGCAGGGTGACGTCCGCATACAACTGCACGCTGAAGAACAGCCAGCCGAACAGCACGCAACCGACCAGCCCGACCGCCCAGGTATGCACTGAGTTGCGCGCCGCCAGCAGCACCGAAACCAGATAGAAAAGGTTGGCGAAGATCTCCAGCGACGACGGCATGCACGCATCCTTATGAACATGGAATCAGCCGCGCAGCCTATCACGTGACGCATGCCACAGCCGTGCATGGCTCACCTGACAAGCGGGCCGAAGCATGCTTTGATAGCCACCTCTAGCATTCCAAAGGACTGGATCGCACCATGCCTCTGCTCGCCGTTCTCGTCATCGCCTGCCAAGTCACCTGCGGCTTGCATGTGGTTCGCAGCGGCCAGGATCGCTACTGGCTGTATCTGATCATCGCCCTGCCAGGTCTCGGCTGCCTGATCTACTTTCTCGGCATCATGCTGCCGGAGCTGCTCGGCAGTCGTCGCGGCCGCCGCACGCTCAACCGCCTGCACGACAGCATCGACCCGCAGCGTCATCTGCGCACCCTGCGTGACGAGCTGGAGATTCGCGACACCCGCGATACCCGCGTCAACCTGGCCGACGAGCTGCTGCGCATGGGGCAGGCCGAAGAAGCGGCTCAGCACTATCAGGCGGCTCTGCGGGGTATCCACAGCGACGCCCCGGACATCCTCCTCGGCCTGGCCAGAGCCCGTTTCGCCCTGGGCGATTTCGCCGGTTGCCAGGCAAGCCTCGACCAACTGATCGCCCAAAATCCCGACTTCCGCTCCACCGACGGTCACCTGCTTTACGCCCGGGCGCTGGAAGGCCAGGGCAACGACCTCAAGGCCGAGGAGGAGTACCGCGCGCTTGGCAGCTACAGCACCAGCCCGGAAGCCAACTACCGCTATGCCCTGCTGCTGCGCCGGCTGGGGCGCCAGCGCGAAGCCATCGAACTGTTGCAGCAGATCCACACCCACGCCCGACGCTCCGCCAGGCATTACCGGGTTCTGCACAAGGAGTGGCTGGACCTGAGTCAGAAGGCGCTGCTCGACCTGCAGCGCAACTGAGCGGCGAACGCCACTATTTGCGTGCATCGCTCACAAAACAGAAACGCCGCGTGCCACTGCGCAAGACTTTGCTCATGGGTCATTGGTTAGCATCGGACGCTGACGAAGGAACTTGCCGGCATCCGCCGGCTGCAGCAGGGATGCAACAAGATGAGCGGCTACGTCCCCAACAACCGCAACGACCGCCCGGCTCCAACGCCGGAACCCTATAACGGCGATTTCCACCGCCAGCCCCCCAGGCCACTGGAAGGTGGCAGCACCCAGACTTCCAGTTGCCTGATCGGGCTGCGTTTCGTCTGGGACAACGGCGAGTGCCTCGGCGCCAATCTGCCCTACAGCCTCTCGCCGGCCGGCGGCAACCCCGTGCGCGGCAGCCTGGACGCCCGAAGCAGTCTGATTCAGACCATTCCCAGCGGCGAGTACGAAGCACAGTTGCTCGCCGACGCTGATATCGATACCGACATCAGCAGTGCCCACGCCGAGCTGCAGACCGTACTGGACGAAATTCTCGCCGCCGAACGCGCAGAGGCGGCACGGTTACAGTCCATTCAGGATCAGCGCAGCGCCTTCTCCAACTACATGCACCGCCGACTCGCGGTGGGCAAAGGTTTCTTCCTCGGCGCCTGGGGGCTGCTCAAGACCGCCAAGGAATTCTCCGACCTGGTCAATCCCTCCACCGCCTTCTCCAATGCCCTACGCAGTGCCTGGCAGGCGCGCGCCAGCGAGGGAGAAACCTGGCTGGCCGCATACAATCGCCAGTTCAGCGCTGAACAGCATCGAGAGCTGGTGGAGGCACTGGGTTTCGACCCGAGCAGCATCACCCGCGAGCAACTGGCCGAAGCCTACGAACTGGCCTGTTTCATCTACGAAGACGCGCCCAGCAAGATCATGCTCGGCCGCTTCGCCATCGACTACGCCAAGGCACAGAACGTCGAGGAGGTCGCCGAGTTCAGCGGCGGCGCACTGTTCGAAATCGTGCTTGCAGCCCTGCTGATCGTCTTCACCGGCGGCGTCGGCCTGGCCGCTCGCGGAGCGGCCTCGGTAAGCTATCTGGACAAGCTTGCACGTCTGGGCAATGCCTTCAGACGACTGGGCGCGGCCTTGAAGCGCGCAAGGATCAGGCGTGGAGGCAGGGCGAGAGGGAGCGGGACTGGGGCACGGACGGTAGAGGTGGAAAGGCCAAAGGCAGTCGAACCGTCAAGAGTCCACCCCGTACCCCCGCCTTATAAAGTAGAAAACTTTATTGCTCCAACGACAGGCAAACAGGTTGTCGCTGCAGTGGATCGCAACGCGATCGTGCCCTTGGACAAAGTTAATATTTATGCACGGGGCAAAGTACCTGACGTAAGGGCAGAACTGCGAGACCTACAACGTCTAAAACAAAGCGATAGAAAGCTATTTGATTCATCGCCCGACAATGCAAAACGCCTGGAACAGCTAAAAAGCCAAAAGCACAATCTAGAGCGGTCACAGGACATGAGCAGGCACTTGGACAATATTGGACTTCCGGACACTCCGGCGAACAATGAAACACTGATAAAACACCTTCTGGATGTCGGAAACAAAGTCACCCCTGAACAGCGCATATGGGTACCCAGCACCCTACAGGGTCCTGACGGAACCTTGAAAGTGGAAAGCACATGGAAAATACTCGACGATCAACGAGCCTATCTCACGACCTTGAAGCTTATCCCAACCTCTCCATGACGAAACCGATGACAACCACCGAGCAAGCCTTGGAAAAAGAGATTACCGAGCTCAGCGACTACGACGCGGCGGCGGAAGCACTGCGCCAACTGAGTCACCTAAACAAGCCCATCGCAGAAGATCTGGCAGCAAATATCCTGTGCAATAACAAGGGTGACGAATACTTCCAGGCATCAGTTTTCGAGACGCTTTACTCAGTCAATCGGCATAAAGGCATCGAATTAATAAAAAAACCACCCATGCCCCTGAACACAGCGACACTGAGCGCCATGATCGAATGCGTCACCGAAGACTCCGGCATTGTGATGGATCACCCTGAAATATTTGAAGCGATAGAATCGTTAAAAGAGAGAATCAGGAACCTGAATTCACAGGATAGCCACCGAATCCAGGACACCATCGAATGGTTTCTGGAAACCTACCCGAATACCTTACCCCCTTTGATTCAATGAATAGGGACGCTCGATTCGCGAAACCTCTTCCCACGCCTCCCGCTCGCCCTTCCAGGCATGCAGCTCGCGCTTCTGCGTTCCCGACCACAGCCAGCCATTGCGCGCGCCGAGCTGCAGACCGTACTGGACGAAATTCTCGCCGCCGAACGCGCAGAGGCGGCGCGGTTACAGTTCATTCAGGATCAGCGCAGCGCCTTCTCCAACTACATGCACCGCCGACTCGCGGTGGGCAAAGGTTTCTTCCTCGGCGCCTGGGGGCTGCTCAAGACCGCCAAGGAATTCTCCGACCTGGTCAATCCCTCCACCGCCTTCTCCAATGCCCTACGCAGTGCCTGGCAGGCGCGCGCCAGCGAGGGAGAAACCTGGCTGGCCGCATACAATCGCCAGTTCAGCGCCGAGCAACATCGCGAACTGGTCGAAGCACTGGGCTTCGACCCGAGCAGCATCACCCGCGAACAATTGGCCGAAGCCTACGAACTGGCCTGCTTCATCTACGAAGACGCGCCCAGCAAGGCCATGCTCGGCCGTTTCGCCGTCGACTACGCCAAGGCGCAGAACATCGAGGAGGTCGCCGAGTTCAGCGGCGGCGCACTGTTCGAAATCGTACTTGCAGCCCTGCTAATCGTCTTCACCGGCGGCGTCGGCCTGGCCGCTCGTGGTGCAGCATCGGTAAGCTATCTGGACAAGCTTGCACGTCTGGGCAATGCCTTCAGACGCCTGGGCGCGGCGCTGAAACGGGCAAGGATCAGACGAGGTGGCAGGGCGAGAGGGAGCGGGACTGGGGCGCGGACGGTTGAGGTGCAACGCCCGAAGAGCATCACTCCATTGACCGTGGATACCCCACCCACAACGCCAAGAAAACCTGTAATCGTAGAGAATGAGATTCTTGGAAAAGAACGGACTGGCAGTGCCAACAAAACAGACCCGACACATAGCTTCAACGACCTGATCGACAACTACGCAGGCGATGCTCAAAAATTTGAGATACCGACCAAGGGCCCTGGTGGCATCACGGCGAGAACGTCAGAACTCTATCAAATAGAAGGCAGCCTGAATGGTAAAGACGGTGTTTTCGAGTGGATCGTCGATCAAGACCGGGTTACTCATAGACGCTTCATTCCCGGTGGAAAAATAACCGGTTTCCCCAATCAGGTCCCCAGATAGCAAGGGATAATCATGAACAAATATCTCGCCGAACTCGCCAAGCTCAACCTGATTGACTGGCCTACCCTTGTAACCGGAATAAACAACAGCTGGATCGATAAAGACGCGATATCGAGTTACGCCTTCGAGCTCCTCCATAGCGGCGAAACCGACGAAGACATAGCGCTTCTGGCCGGGAGCGACTCTCTCAGCGAAGACGAAGTTTCCGAGCTACTGGCAAAATTATGCAAAAAAAACAGTATTAGCGCCCAAGCAACAAAGCCACTTGCCCTCGAAAAATGGCGACTGGCAATACTTTCAGAACTCCAGAACTCCTCACTCACCCCTGACGAAAAACTCGAACGGTTACAGGAGCTCTACGCAGACTTCGGTTACCCAGAGGACATGGCATCTTGCAGCATCTACGCACAAGATGGAACCGACCCCATGGCCGCACTACAAAAGACCATCAACTCTCTTGAGGAGCGACTCACCTCCAATAATAAATGAATTCATTACGCCAAGGACTCCGTCCTTTTCGCCACAACGGCCAACAAACTTCCCGATAGTGAATAAGGGCACAGCAAGAAACCCGTAAATTCATCATGATAGGAATTAAATGGATGGCAGAACACTCTGCGACGAATACGCGAGTACGATTGACGAAAGTGAATGCGGAGCACCAGAAAGACATCATCATCGTCGCCCCGAAGAACCTAATCGTGGTCCAAGATCAGTCCATCTCCTTGCTATACACAGGCCAATGACATGTCGATCTGTAGTGGTCTACTAACCCCAGACACCCATTTAGGGCGAGAATGCTCGCCATACAGAGGTGTTCGATGAGCAGACAACGACGTACCTTCACCCCGACTTTCAAGCGAGAGGCTGCCAGCCTGGTGCTCGACCAAGGCTACAGCTGTCCCGAGGCCGCCAGATCTCTCGATGTAGGTGAGAGCTTATTGCGCCGCTGGGTTACCCAGTTGCAGCTGGAGCGCGGGGGCGTTACGCCCACTGCCAAGGCGCTCACACCGGAGCAGCAGACCATTCAGGAGCTTCAGGCCCGTATCAACCGGCTGGAGCTTGAGAAGAAAATATTAAAGGAGGCCACTGCGCTCTTGATGGCCGAGGAACACGGGCGCAGACGTTGAAGTCGATTCGGCAGTTGGTAAAGCACTACCCTGTTCAACTGTTGTGTTCAGTCTTCGAGCTACCCCGGTCTTGTTATTACGCCCACTTGGCCCGGCGGCGTCATATCGATGTCCGCCGAGTGAACCTACGCAGTCGTGTCAACGAGCTGTTCAACCAAAGTCGTGGCTCAGCGGGCAGTCGCAGTCTGGTTGCCATGCTGCGGGATGAAGGCGTTAACGTCGGGCGTTTCAGAGTCAGAAGATTGATGAAGGAACAAGGACTGATCAGCAAACAGCCCGGTTCTCATGCGTACAAGAAGGCCACGGTCGAGCGCCCCGACATTCCCAATGTGCTTGATCGCAAGTTCACCGTGGCTGCGCCAAACAAGGTCTGGTGTGGCGACATCACGTATATCTGGGCAGAGGGTCGATGGAGCTATCTGGCGGCGGTCTTGGACTTGTACAGCCGCAGAGTGGTGGGTTGGGCGATGTCCGCCAAGCCTGATGCGGAACTGGTCGTCAAAGCGCTCGACAGGGCTTACGAGATGCGTGGCAGACCACAAGGCGTGCTGTTTCACAGCGACCAGGGCAGCCAATATGGCAGCCGGGGTTTCCGCCAACGGCTCTGGCGCTATCGGATGATTCAGAGCATGAGCCGAAGGGGAAATTGTTACGACAATTCGCCCATGGAGCGGCTGTTTCGTAGCCTGAAAACGGAGTGGGTGCCGACAGTGGGTTACATGACGACAGCGTTGGCCGAGCAGGACATCGGCCGCTACCTCATGCAGCGGTACAACTGGATAAGGCCGCATCAGCACAACGGCTTCGTACCGCCGGCGGTTGCGGAAGAAAAACTCAATTCTGTGTCCGGGAATTGTTGACCACTACAATCGACTACCAGTTCTATCTAGTCCCCCTACCGTATACGTCCGTCATGACATCAATTGATTTCAGGACACTGAAGATAGGGAACATGTCGTTCAGGGCGAGATTAGCAACAGCGGCCTGACGGCATGTCTGGTGAAAAACCCAACGCCCGATGAGTTCCGCAGGGATGAATTACAGTTCAGCCCCACCTGCCAGCACATTCTGTCTCCCGACCGGAGCAACTACGAGCAGAGCATGAGCGCTCTGATAGCGACCATCAACCAGTTGGTGCCCGCGGGAAAAGCCTCGGCGCTGTACATGAACAACGAGTTGCTGCCACTCGACAAGCTGGATAACCGGTCGGCATCAGCCCGAACAGTTCCCGACAACCGCGATACCACTGGCGCAGCTCACCACAGCCGGCGTTCGCCGACGTCGGCAACATGCTCCACAGGGCGCCCCTGGGATAAGGCTTCAACCACTGACGTACCTGCATCCCTCGCCATTATCGTCCTGCCGCAGCAGTCGGATATGGCCCCCGGCCTGCTCGAAACGACTGATAGTGACACCGGTTTCCACCTGCATGCCGGCACGTTGCGCAGCATGCAGCAATGCCGTCATCAGTAGGCCCCGGGGATGCCAAGGCCAAAGCTGCCCGACTGCCAGTCGTGATAACACGTGTCGAGGATCGTCCGCCCCTGGCAACTGGTGCCGTGCAGCCGGCTGACCGGAGCGCCCAGTGCGTGCACTCAGCCGGCAGGCCAAGGCGCTGCAATACCGCCAGATCGCACGGCTGCAGCAGGATGCCCGCACCCACTGGCTGCAACTGCCCTACCCGCTCTAGCAGGCGTACCGCGTAGCCCTGGCGGGCCAGAAAAACTGCACTGGCCAGTGCCGGCCGTACCTGCCCCCACTATCGCTATCGGCAATCCGTTCACCCTCAGGCGCCGTGGAATACTAACCGTGTGGCATCACTCTCGGCATGAACCTTCGCACAGCGACACCCTCGTGCTGGAGGGTCAGGGATTGTCCGGGCGGATATCGAAGCCACCCTTGTTCTCACTGACGATGCGCAGGTAATGAACCTCTCCACTTTTTACCGGCACCGCCACTTCACGCAGCAGTCGGCCCATGCCGCACAGGGTGTCGTCCATTCGATCCGGCGTGATACCGACCACGCGGGTGCCCGCCGGCACCTGGAAGGTGGCGACCTCCCCTATGCCGATGCGTGCAGCGACCTTGCGGTCTACTTCGATGGCCACGTAGCAGCCGCCCCCCATCAAGCCGAAGTCGCGATTGACGACGATCTGCGCGCCGTTCTCCTGTGCTTCCTGAAACGCCAGCAGGCGATCTTCCGGTACCGGTTTGACGTGCTCGGGATCACCTCGAAACGACGAACAGCCAGCCAGCAGCATCAGAGGTAGAGCGATGAGGATCGAACGCATGTAGCCCTCCATGGGCAGATGAGTGCCGGCTGAGTATTGGGCCTGGCGCGTCTGCGGGCAAGGTATCAATGGCAGCGATGTTTGCTAGCACAAACATCGATTTCTGTAATGAAAGGCGCGATGTTTTCATCTCTCCCGAACCCAAGCCGCTCACACCGGCGCAACTGATCGGAGACAATCACCATGAAACTCGCAGCAATCACCACCACCCTCATCGCCGCTTTCGCCCCCATGGCTTTCGCCAGCGAAAAAGCACCTGACATCAGCAAGCTGCAAGTGCAGCAATACCAGTACGGTATGCAGCTGGATATCGACCAGGTTCTGAAACGCACCGACAACAGTCACAAGAGCGGCGTAGTACCCAGCGTGCTGGTCTACCGCGACAGCCAGGGTGAAGTGCATGCCGTGCGTTTCATGGAATGGGGTGGGCTGAACAACCAGAACGGTTGAAAGCACACCAATGAAGATGCCCCGACCGATTAAGCAGGCTGGGGCATTGTCGTTTCAGCCCTGCAGACGCTTGGCCAGACGCGCCTGCAGCGCCTCCAGCTCGGCCGGATCGGCCTTGTTGGCCGCGTGAATGCCCAGGCCTTCACCCTCGAAGCGCGGAATCACGTGCATGTGGATATGAAACACCGTCTGACCGGCAGGCGCGCCGTTGAATTGCGCGATCTGCACGCCAGCCGGCTGCAGTTCGTCGACGACAGCCTGGGTAACCTTCTTCACCACAGCCATGACCTTGGCCAGACTGGCATCGTCGATCTCCAGGATATTGCGTGCCGCAGCGCGCTTGGGAATGACCAGGCTGTGGCCCTTGGACTGCGGGAACAGATCGAGGAACGCCAGCACGTCGTCGTCCTCGTAGAGTTTGTAGCAAGGCAGGTCGCCGCGAATGATCTGGGCGAATATGTTCTGGGTATCGTAGGTACCGTGCAGGCTCATGCCGATGGGCTCCGTGCCGGGTGGATGAAAACTCGCACCATACCGCCTGGCTCGCGTACAGGGAACCGGGCAGGATCGCCCGAGTCGATGACTACTAGCAGCCGGATCGATTTCCTGCACATCCGCCACCGTGTTCTGATCACACCTTCTTCGGCCCCATTCGACCTGGAACCCACATGACCGACCTCAGCGCCTTCCCAATCACCCGCAAATGGCCCGCTCAGCATCCCGAACGCCTGCAGCTCTATTCGCTGCCCACGCCCAATGGCGTCAAGGTCTCGATCATGCTGGAGGAAATCGGCCTGCCCTACGAGCCTCATCTGGTCAGCTTCGACAGCAACGACCAGTTCAGCCCCGAGTTCCTCTCGCTGGCGCCGAACAACAAGATTCCCGCCATCCTCGATCCCGACGGGCCGAATGGCCATCCGCTGCCGCTGTTCGAATCCGGGGCGATTCTGATCTATCTGGCAGAGAAGACCGGCCGGCTGCTGTCCAGCGATCCGGCCCGCCGCTACGAAACCCTGCAGTGGCTGATGTGGCAGATGGGCGGCCTGGGGCCGATGTTCGGCCAGCTCGGTTTCTTCCACAAATTCGCCGGAGCCCAGTACGAAGACAAGCGCCCGCGTGATCGCTACGTCGCCGAGTCCGCGCGCCTGCTCGGCGTGCTCGACCAGCACCTGCAGGGACGTGACTGGATCGCCGGCGAGTACAGCATCGCCGACATCGCCGTATTCCCCTGGATTCGCAACCTGATAGGTTTCTACGAGGCCGGCGAGCTGGTGCAGTTCGAGCGTTTCACCAACGTGCGCCGTGTACTCGATGCCTTCCTCGCCCGTCCAGCCGTACAGCGTGGTCTGACCATTCCGTCTCGCGGCTGACGAAACTGGCAGGAGCCGTGCTTGCGGCTCCTGCATGGCCCGACCTATGTCACCCGCTCCTGCTGCTCGGCCGCCTTGCGATCCGCCTGGGTTCCCAGGTACCAGCCGAGCAGGCCCCATAACGCCGCGCTGACAGCGCCCACCAGGGCAACCAGCCAGGCGCCCTGGGCGAGCATGTCCAGCAGGCTCTTGAGCCAGCCACTGACGGCATCACCGGCGCGATAGACCACGGTGTCGATAAAGTTCTTCGCCTTGTATTTGCTCTCGGCATCCAGCGGTGCGAAGAGCATCTCCCGCCCAGGCCGCACGAAGGCGTATTCACCGATACGACGCACGATCATCAATGCAGCCAGCATCGCGAAAGTCGGCATCAACGCCAGGCCGAGGAAACCGACGCATACCAGCAGCGGCACACAGGCCAGCAGCACACGCACGCCCAGACGCCGCGCGATGCGCCCGGTGATGAACACCTGGGCAACCAGCGCCCCGGCCTGCACTACGAAATCGATCACCCCGAACACCCGCACCTGCGCGGCGCGATCCGGGAACAGCTCGGCCACCAGACGGGCCTGCTCGAAGTAGAGAAAGGTGCTGGCCGTGGCCAGGAGGATCACGAAACCGGCGATGCCCAGCAGGTAAGGCGAAGTCAGTACACGCATCAGACCACTGAACGGGTTGCCCGGCACCGGACGCCGCGGGCTTTCCGCCCGCACGGCACCGGCACGCCCCGCACCGCCCTGCTCACGCCAGCGCATCAACACCTGCTTGAGCGACAGCGCCACCGCCAGCAGCACCGCAGCCAGCAGGATCAACCCGCTCTGTCCGAGCACGCCCACCAGCAACGCACTCAGCGCCGGCCCGACCAGACCGCCGACACTGGCGCCGGCGGCGATGAAGGCGAACAGACGCTTGGCCTGTTCACTGTCGAACACGTCGGCCATGAGGCTCCACGCCACCGAAACGACGAACAGGTTGTAGACCGAAATCCACACGTAGAAGCTGCGCGCCAGCCACACGCTTTCATCTGCGCGAAAGAAAAGCAGGGCGAACAGCGCAAGATTCAGGGTGAAGAAGCCGTACACCCAGTCGATGAAATGGATTCGCGGCACGTGCGAGCTCAGCCAGGCGAACAGCGGCACCGCAATCAGCATCACCACGAAGGTGGCGGTGAACAGCCACTGCAGATTCTCCACGCCCGAGACGATGCCCATGGCCTCGCGGATCGGCCGCAGCATGAAGTAGCCCGAGAACAGGCAGAAGAACAAAGCAAAACCGGCCAAAGCCGGCCACAGCTCGTTGCGCTGCGCATTGATGGCCACGGCCACGCGCTGCGCCATCGTTGACGATGACATGGGAGACTCCTTGAAATGGCGCGCCAGCACGGCGCGCCGGTACTCAGCCGTATCTGACACCCGTCAGGCGTTCGGCCACCGACCACAAGCGCTTCGCATCATCGGCGTCCATCGCAGCCTCGGGCACCTTGGCCAGACCCAGTGGGCCGCGCTTCTCCTCTTCGCCGGTAGGGCCATAGTAGCGGCCGCCCTCGGCCTCGGCAGCCGTCGCCGCGAACAGTGAGGACAACGCCCCCTGCGCGGCCGAGTGATAGACCTCGCGATCCTTCGCCCACTGGCGGGCGAACTCGCTTTCAAGCCCTGGCCCGCGCTCGACCAGCTCGGTAACGGCCACGCCAGGATGCGCGGCGACGCTGCGCACGCCCCAGTTGTTGGCCAGGCTGCGTCGCTGCAGCTCGAAGGCCATCATCAGACAGGCCAGCTTCGACTGGGCGTAGGCCGCATAGGGGTCGTAGCTGCGCTCGGACTGCAGGTCGTCGAAATTGATCCGACCACGATTGACCGCGATGCTCGCCAGCGTCACCACGCGCGGATCGGATGACTTGCGCAGCGACGACAGGAGCAAACCGGTCAGGGCGAAATGGCCGAGAAAATTGGTCGCCAGCTGCATCTCGAAACCGTCGCGAGACACGCCGCGCTGCGGCGGCGCCATGATCGCGGCATTGTTGATCAGCACGTCCAACACCTCGCCCTCGGCATTCAGGCGCTGAGCCAGGCTGCGCACCGAGGCCAGATCGGCCAGGTCCAATTGTTCGAAACGCACCTGCGCATCCGGCACCTGGGCACGAATACGTTCGATGCTTTCGGCGCCACGCTGCGCATTACGCGCGGCGATGATCACCCGTGCGCCGGCCCGACTCAGGGCCAGGGCGTCCTCGAAGCCCATACCGCTGGTGCCACCGGTGATCAACATGCGCTTGCCAGCCAGCGAGGGCATGTCGCTCACCTGCCAACCCGACGCGCTGCTGGCCCAGGCGAATGTAGGCACACCGCCCAGCACGCCTTGCAAAGCAAGGCTGCCGCCCACCATGCCAAACAGTTTCAGGGCATCACGACGCGTATGGCCTTGCCCCACAGCATGCTTCTTGTCCATCGGCTAATTCCTCGTGTCCGTTGACTCGATGCGCCAGAGCAGGCGCAGTTACAGGACATAGGGTGCGGGCAGAGAGCGCGTACGATAAGCCGTCCAAAGCCGAACAGCGCATACGCTCAGGCGGACAGTTACCTGGTGTTTCAAAGACGCGAAGCGTAGCCCGGATGAAATCCGGGACCGTTGGTATGCCCTCCCGGATTTCATCCGGGCTACATCGCGGAAGGCGCCCCTTCAGGATTGGCAAACCCGCCACGGCACCGCATTATCGGACGCTTCGCCATTAGCCGGTCGCCGCCATGCGCCAACCGAATCTGTCCGATATCGCCCTGTTCGCTGCCGTGGTCGAAGCGGGTGGCTTTCGTGCGGCAGCGCAACGTCGCGGCATATCGGCCTCATCACTGAGCGATTGCGTACGCCGACTGGAAAGGGAGCTGGGCGTACGCCTGCTCAACCGCACCACGCGCGGCCTGACGCCGACGGAAATCGGCGCGCGCCTGTTGCAGCGCTTGCGCCCGGCGCTGGAGGAAATCAACGCCGCACTCAACGACCTGCAGGAAGATCCGCAGAACCCCGTGGGCTCGCTGCGTCTGCATGTGCCCGGGGTGATCGCCCGCCATATCCTGCCGCCATTGCTCGACGGCTTCCTCGCCCGTTACCCCGGCATCGCGCTGGAGGTGAACATGGACAACGCCTTCATCGACGTCATCGGTGCCGGTTACGACGCCGGTATCCGTTACGAGGAAAGCCTGGCCAAGGACATGATCGCCATCCCCATCGGGCCGCGCCGACAGCGTTTCATGGCAGTCGCCGCACCCGACTATCTGCAGCGCCATGGCACGCCGCAGCATCCCGGCGAGCTGAACGAGCATCGCCTGCTCGGCTACCGTTTCGCCAGCGGCAAGCTGGGCGTCTGGGAATTCGAGCAGGATGGTCGCACCTTGCGCATCGCCCCCGAGGGTCGCCTGGTCAGCTCCTCGCAGGACCTGCTGATTGCCGCAGCCTGCGCCGGCCACGGCATTCTCTACACCTTCGAGGAATACATCGCGACCCAGCTCGCCAGCGGCCAGCTGCAACCCATCCTGCACGACTGGTGGCAACACTTCGAAGGCCCCTATCTGTACTACCACAGCCGGCGCCACGTGCCGGCGCCACTGCGTGCCTTCGTCGACTACGTAAAGGCTCTGAACAGCGCAGACCAGTCATCTTCAAGCCCGAAATAGAGCGGACGCCAATACCCAGCACGGCACTGGGAGATTATAATTCCGCGCTCGCTTCTCCCCCCTTCCAGGTCATTCATGAACACGCCTTCCCCCAGCGCCGCGACGCATCTGTCGCCGGGCGCGATCCTTCTCATTCAACTCGCCCTGGCCCTCGGCGGCTTCGCCATCGGCACCGGCGAGTTCGCCATCATGGGACTGATGCCCAACGTCACCGCCGACCTTGGCGTCAGCGAGCCACAAGTCGGTCATGTGATCAGCGCCTATGCACTCGGCGTAGTGGTCGGTGCGCCGCTGCTGGCCCTGCTCGGTGCGCGTCTGCCACGGCGTATCCTGCTTTTGCTGCTGATGGGCTGCTTCGCCCTCGGCAACTTTGCCAGCGCCCTGGCTCCGAGCTATGAGCCGTTGCTGATCTTCCGCTTCATCGCCGGCCTGCCGCATGGTGCCTACTTCGGCATCGCCATGCTGGTGGCGGCCTCCATGGCGCCGCCGCACAAGCGCGCCAAGGCGGTGAGCCGGGTGCTCGCCGGCCTGACCGTGGCCATTCTGATCGGCAACCCGCTGGCCACCTGGCTCGGCCAGTTCATGAGCTGGCGCTACGCCTTCGCCCTGGTCGGCATCATCGCCATCACCACCATCGCCATGGTGGCGATCTTCCTGCCGGCCGATCCCGACGAAGAACGCAGCAGCCCTATGGGTGAGTTGCGCGCCTTCAACCGCGCACCGATCTGGCTGGCCCTGGGCATCGGTGCCATCGGCTTCGCCGGCATGTTCTGCGTGTTCAGCTACATGGCGCCGA
Source organism: Pseudomonas sp. Z8(2022) (assembly GCF_025837155.1). NCBI lineage: Bacteria > Pseudomonadati > Pseudomonadota > Gammaproteobacteria > Pseudomonadales > Pseudomonadaceae > Pseudomonas > Pseudomonas sp. Z8(2022). The sequence continues at coordinate 2,970,745 of NZ_CP107549.1, forward strand.
CCCTGCTTCACGTCACCCAGGTCGGCCCCGGCTGGATTCCCCTGGCCATGGGCGTGTTCGGCGCCGGCTGCATCGTCGGCAACGGCGCCGGCGGCTGGCTGTTCGACCGCCTGCGCCTGCGCGCCGTAGCCTGGATCCTGGCTTGGAGCACGTTGGTGCTGCTGGTCTTCCCATTCGCCGCACACAGCCTGTGGACCATCCTGCCGTCGATCTTCGCCCTCGGCACCATGATCGCCCTCGGCCCGGCGCTGCAAACCCACCTGATGGACGTCGCCAGCGGCGCACAGACCCTGGCGGCCGCCTCCAACCATGCCGCGTTCAACATCGCCAACGCACTTGGCCCATGGCTCGGCGGCCTGGCCATCAGCGCCGGCATGGGCTGGACGATCACCGGTTACATCGGCGCCGCCACGGCCATCGGCGGCCTGCTTTTGTTCGTCTGGGCGTGGCAGGTGCAACAAAAGAACGTCGCTATCTGAACAGGTGCGTGAGGTGGCTCGGGCAAGGTATCTTCTACCTCCCGAGCCACCAACGAACCCACCTGATGATTGCCCTGCGTTTACGCTTCGCCCTGTCCGCGACCATCCTGCTCACTGCTCTGACCGCCCACGCTCAGGTCGCGGTCGAGGCCCATGCCGGCATGCTGGCGGCGAAGATCTCCGAAGAGATCGTGCCGGGTGATTACGAAAAACTGCTGCAGGGCCTGCGTGCCAATCCGGGTCAGTACCAACGCAAGGTCGTCCTGCTCGACAGCATCGGCGGCAGCACGCCAGAGGCCATCCGCATGGGGCGCCTGCTGCGCGAAACCGGTTTCGAGGCGCTGGTGCCTTCCGGTGGCATGTGCCAGGGCAGTTGCATCTATCTGCTGGCAGCGGGAAAAAAACGCACGATCAACGGCCCGGTCGCTCTGCGCCGCCCTCCCTTCCCTGCAGGCGACTCGGCGCTTGCGCAGGCAGCTCACGGCCGCCAGCCGTTCAGCCCGGCCAGGTACTTTCGCGACATGGGCGTCGATATAGGCCTGGCCGAAGCGATCTACCAGACCGAGCCCGGGCGCTTGCGCCTGCTGAGCCAGGATGACCTTCGCCGTTACCGACTGAAATAGCAAAAGTCTTCGCTCGCGACAGAAGATGCCATGACCGACCTCGATATCTGCGCCGCCCAATACGTCGCCATCGCAGGCGACCTCGATGCCAACCTTGATCGACATCTGCGAGTCATGCGGCTCGCCGCCAGGCACGACATCGAATTCCTGCTGTTCCCCGAGCTGTCTCTGACCGGCTATGAGCTCGCACTGGCCGGCGAACTGGCACTGTCAGCGAACGCGGCACAGCTCGAACCTCTGCGCGAAATGGCCAGGCGCTTACGCATGACCACTCTGATCGGTCTGCCCCTGCTGAGCGATCGAGATGACAGCATCCTGATCGGCTCGCTGCTTTTCGGCGCCGACGGTTCGCAGACGATCTACACCAAGCAGCACCTGCATGCGGGTGAACAACAGGTTTTCAGCGTAGGCACAGGCGGCGCAGCACTGCAAATCGGCGAAGAGCGCATTGCGCTATCGATCTGCGCTGACTTCACCCATGCCAGCCATGTACGGGCTGCAGCCGAGAGTGGCGCAGGAATCTACGCGACCAGTGTGCTGATCAGCGAGAAGGGCTACCCGCACGACAGCGAACTGCTGAGCGGCCATGCTCGTGAGCACTCTCTGGGCGTACTGATGGCCAACCATGGTGGCCCTTCCGGCGCTTGGAACAGTGCCGGGCGCAGCGCGTTCTGGGCTCCAGGCGGACGTTTGGTGGTTAGTGCAGCAGGCACGGGCGATTGCCTGGTAATCGCCCGCCGCCGTCGAGGTGACTGGCAGGGCCACACTGAGGATCTGGCACTGGACGACTGATCAAACTGCGGCCTCTCAGGCCTTGAACGCCTTCACCCGTTCCAGCCAGGCAGGATCGAGTCGCGTCTGCTCGATATCCAGCCCGCGCTGCTCCATCGCCTCACGGTGAGCGTCGATCTCGCGCACCATCTGGCTCAGCTCGCTGGAGTTGCCATCGAGCTGATGCATCTGGGTGACTCCCAGGTGATAGAAACGCAGCAGTTTCATCGCGCTTTCGTCCCCCTGCGTCACCCCCGCCTTGACGTGATGCATGACGTTGGTAACGCGCATCAGGCTGCGCTTGAGCCGCCAACCATAAACGGCCGCCGCCATGAATGGTCGCGGCCAGAGCTGCAGGCGAACCAGGGCGATGGTCAGTACAAGGCCCGCCGCCACACCAAGCAGATTCCATTTGAAATTATCGCCACCGGGCGTGCCGAGCAGCTGCGTGCTCAACGTGGCGCACAGCATCGCCAGCGCGACGAAGATGACCGCGATTATCGCGGTGCTGCGGCGGGTCTGCTGACGGTAATAGGCGGGATCGATGCTTTGAATCTCGAACATGAAGCGACTCTCGAAACGGACGGCGTGGGGGCGTCACCTTACCATCACGAGACGACGGTCGACCCCGTTCGAAGGCCGCTTGCTCCCCCTCAAAACCAATCTCAGGGATACTTGCCCCATCACGAGGGCCGGCACCCACGCTGTTGCCAGGCCAGCGCAACGCCCTGCGCAACGACACGCGACGGATCTGTCGCAGCTGGACAAGCTGACGGGCGTCAGCGGAGATCGTCCTCGATACGCTGCAGCAGGTAATCATAGAAGGGGGTCGAGGTCGCCCGCTGCAAGCTGTCCAACCCTATCACCAGCACGCCGTGCTCACCCCGCGGCGCCAGAGTACCCAGCGCCACCCCATAGTTTTCGTCCGCAGCCGGATCACTGCCATACAGCGGATCACTGGGCGGGAACGGCAAGGCGACATGCGACAGCGAGAACAGTTGGCCCGGATAATCCATGTCCAGCGGCTGACGCTGCACCTGCTGGCTGCCGGCGGGGATGCGCCGAGCTTCGACTGCACGCCCCTGGCCGGGCACCACGCCGACCACTGTCAGGTCGTAGTCACGTTCGGTCGGCGGCAGCAGCCGCTCGAGCAAGCCACTCATGTCCGCGCGCAGCAAGGTGCTGGCCGCACGCGAGCGGTTGATGTCGAAGATGACCAGTTCGCTGCCGTTGGCCGGCAGACGCTCGAACAACTGACGAACCACCGCCGGTGTACTCACGGTGCTGTCGGCCAGCGACTGGAAGGCCAGTACCGGTGGCAGGCGCGAAAGGCGGCCATCGGCATCGGCAGCATCGAAGGCATTCTGTACCTCGCGAGTCAGCTCATAGGTCTGCCGAGCGGCCTGTACCGGGAAGGAGTTGTACTTGAACGGATTGAACTCCGGCAGCACATTCATCCAGGCCGACTTGGCGAACGCCGGCAGTACCGCCGGCAAGGCGGCCAGACCGGCGTATCGGGCATAGCTGGTCACGCCGATCATCGGTGAAATCAGTACCAGACGCTGCGGCATGGCCAGGTGTTCATCATCCAGCGCCGCCAGGCTGTATCGCAAGGCCAGTGCGCCGCCATTGGAATAGCCGACCATATACAGCGGCCCGTCCGGTACCTGGCGCCGCGCTTCGCGTACAGCCAGGCGCGTGGTGGTCAGCCATTGCTCCCATTGCGCGGCGGTGAGCGCCGCAGGCACCGTACCGTGACCGGGCATGCGCGGCACCACGGCGAGCAGCCCCTGCTCGCTCAGGTGCCGAGCGATGTGGCGCAGACTGTAGGGTGAGTCGGTCAGCCCATGCAGCAACACCACCACACCGCGCGCAGAGCCTGGCGGCTGCAGGATGAAGGAGCGGTTCCAGTCGTGAGGCAGATTGCCGGGATAGACCGGACTGTCGCTGGCGTAGCGGCTGTAAGGTGCTCTACCGGAAGCCGTAACCGGCTCGATCAGTTCATGCCGCAGCCGTTCGAACAGGGCTGCTTCGGCAACCACGTAGGCCTGCCAGTCGCCGTCGTCCAACTCGCCGACATCCAGTTCCTGCGGCACCAGGCGGTGCCAGAGTTCCAGCTCGGGCAACGCCGACAGCCCGGCAATACGAATGCCGAGCAAAGCCACCACGATCGACAACAGCACCACCAGCGTCCAGGCCATCACGTTGCGCAAGCGCGGTAAACGCATCAAGCGCCCCCTCGAAATCTCTGGCCGGGAAAAACCGTCCCGGCGTTCGGCTTGGGGACTGTAGTGCAAAGCCCCGATGAGCTCCACCGGGTTTGCCAGGGATATATGTCAAACCGTATATTTGCCCAACCATATATAGAGGCTCGTCCAATGCCCGCCGACCTGTCCCCACCCATGCTGTTCAAATCGCTGGCCGACGAGACCCGCGCCCGCGCCGTGCTGCTGATTGCCGAACAGGGCGAGCTGTGCGTCTGCGAACTGGTCTGTGCGCTGGACGACAGCCAGCCGAAGATCTCCCGCCACCTGGCGCAACTGCGCACCAGCGGCCTGCTGCAGGATCGCCGCCAGGGCCAGTGGGTCTACTACCGCCTGGCGCCGGACCTGCCGCAGTGGGCGCGCGACGTACTGGCCGCCACCCTGGCGGCCAACCGCGACTGGCTGGAGCAGGACAGCCGCCGCCTGGTCAATATGGGCGACCGTCCCACCCGCCTCGCCACCTGCTGCTGAGCACACCGAATGCTGATTGCTGTCGCCATCTTCCTGTTCACCCTGATTTTGGTCATCTGGCAGCCGCGCGGCCTCGGCGTCGGCTGGAGCGCCTCGCTCGGCGCCGTGCTGGCGCTGCTCGCCGGCGTGGTCAGCCTCTCCGACATCCCCACCGTGTGGGACATCGTATGGAACGCCACGGCGACCTTTATCGCGGTCATCATCATCAGCCTGCTGCTGGATGAAGCCGGCTTCTTCGAATGGGCCGCGCTGCACGTTGCGCGTTGGGCGGGCGGCAGCGGCGCACGCCTGTTCGCCTTCAGCATCCTGCTGGGTGCCGCGGTATCAGCGCTGTTCGCCAACGACGGCGCCGCGCTGATCCTCACCCCCATCGTCATCTCCATGCTGCTGGCACTGCGTTTTTCACCGGCCTCGACCCTGGCCTTCGTCATGGCCGCCGGCTTCATCGCCGATACCGCCAGCCTGCCGCTGGTGGTGTCCAATCTGGTCAACATCGTCTCGGCGGACTACTTCGGTATCAGCTTCGGCGCCTACGCCGCTGTGATGGTGCCGGTAAACCTGGTCAGCGTCGCCGCCACCCTGCTGGTGCTGTGGCTGTTCTTCCGCCGCGACATCCCGCTGCGCTACGAGGTGACGGCGCTGCGGGCGCCCAGCCAGGCGATCCGCGACGCCAGTACCTTCAAGGTGGGCTGGGCGGTGCTGCTGGCGCTGCTGGTCGGGCTGTTTGCCCTCGAACCACTGGGTATTCCCATCAGCGCCGTGGCCGCAGCCTGTGCCGCCGTGCTGCTTGCGGTCGCCGCACGTGGCAAGCGCATCGCCACCGGCAAGGTGCTGCGCGAGGCGCCCTGGCAGGTGGTGATCTTCTCCCTCGGCATGTACCTGGTGGTCTACGGCCTGAGCAATGCCGGCCTGACCACCGAGCTGACGCGCCTGCTCGACGCCTTCGCTGCTTACGGTATCTGGGGCGCTGCGCTGGGCACCGGTTTGCTCAGCGCGGTGCTGTCGTCACTGATGAACAACATGCCCAGCGTGCTGATCGGGGCGCTGGCCATCGACGCCAGCCAGGCCAGCGGCGCAGTGCGCGAGGCGATGATCTACGCCAACGTGATCGGCTGCGACCTCGGGCCGAAGATCACCCCCATCGGCAGCCTGGCCACCCTGCTCTGGCTGCACGTGCTGGCGCGCAAGGGCATCCGCGTGACCTGGGGTTACTACTTCAAGGTCGGCATCGTCCTCACCCTGCCGGTGCTGCTGCTCACTCTTTCGGCCCTGGCCCTGCGCCTGAGCCTCTGACCCGGAGCCTTCCCGATGAAAGTGCTGTTCATGTGCACGGCCAACAGTTGCCGCAGCATCCTCTCCGAAGCCATGTTCAACCACCTGGCGCCGAGCGAGCACCAGGCGGTGAGTTCCGGCAGCTTCCCGCGTGGCGAGGTGCTGCCGCGCACCCTGCTGACGCTACGCGAGACCGGCATCGCCACCGAAGGTTTGAGCAGCAAGGGCAACGATGCCTTCGCAGGCTGCCCGCCGGACATCGTCATCACCGTCTGCGACAAGGCAGCCGGCGAAGCCTGCCCGGTTTACTTCGGCCCGGCGCTGAAAGCCCATTGGGGCTTGGCCGATCCGTCCGATGTCAGCGGCAGCGAAGCCGAGATCCGTTCCGCCTTCCACGCCACCCTGGCGAAGATAGAGGCGCGCTGCCGCGCGTTCTTCGCCCTACCCCTGGCCGACCTGAACCGCGAGGCGCTGCAACAGGCGATCACGCGTATTGGCCAACACTGAGGACACGTACATGAACGGCGATCTGCCCAATCTCGATCTCGCCCTGCTGCCTGCCCGGCGCAACGAATCCGCCCCGGCGCCGCGTATCCTGCTGCTGTACGGCTCCACCCGGCCGCGCTCGTTCAGCCGCCTGCTGGTGCAGGAAGCGGCGCACCTGCTGCAGCATCTTGGCTGCGAGACGCGCGTCTTTGACCCGTCCGGGCTGCCCCTGCCGGACGACGCCCCGGTCGAACACCCCAAGGTGCAGGAGTTGCGCGAACTGATGCAGTGGTCCGAAGGCCAGGTGTGGTGCTCACCGGAACGCCACGGCGCCATGTCGGCAGTGTTCAAGGCGCAGATCGACTGGGTGCCGCTGGCCATGGGCGCAGTGCGCCCGACTCAGGGCAAGACCCTGGCGGTGATGCAGGTCTGCGGTGGCTCGCAATCGTTCAACGTGGTCAACCAACTGCGCGTACTCGGCCGCTGGATGCGCATGTTCACCATCCCCAACCAGTCGTCGGTACCCAAGGCCTTTCTCGAATTCGGTGACGACGACCGCATGAAGCCATCGCCCTACTACGACCGCCTGGTGGACGTGACGGAGGAGCTGGTGCGCTTCACCTGGCTGCTGCGTGACCACCCCGAGCTGGTGGATCGCTACTCCGAGCGCAAGGAATCGGCCGAGGCGCTGTCACAGCGGGTCAATCAGCGCAGTATCTGAGCGTCAGGCAGACTCGTACTGACGCCTACAGCAGCTGAAGCCGTCGAGGCCGATCGGTGGAGAGCTCGCCCCGCCGCCGGGGCGAGCGCCGATCATCAACCTTCAACCAGCGTCCACTGCTTGCTCAGGCGCTTGTCCGATACCGCCATCTTCGTGCCCAGTTGCTGGGCGAACAGCGACACGCGGTATTCCTCCAGCATCCAGCGATACAGCGTGAGCTGCGGATCGCGCTTGCCTTCCTGGGCATGCTTGGCTGCGCGCGCCTGGTACTGTTCCCAGTAACCTGTCAGTTCGCCCGTCCACACGCGGTCACGCTGCACCTGAGCGCCCACCTTGTCCAGCCGCTGCTCGATGGCCCTCAGATAACGCGGAATTTCCTTCAACCATTCGCCCGGCGTCTCACGCACGAAGCCGGCATAGACCAGATTGGCCAGCTGCTGCTTGATGTCGTTGAGCGCCATGGCCTGGGCCAGGTCGATCTTGCCCTTGAAGCGCTTTTGCAGGCCATGGTGCAGCTTGAGGATTTCCAGCACCAGGCGGGCGATGCGCTCGGCATGCGCCGTCCAGTCGCCGCGCTTGCGCTCGGCCAGTTGCGCGAGCGCGGCACCATCGCGCGGCAACGTCGCTTCGCCTTCGAGGATGCAGGCATCCAGGCTGGCCAGCAGGATGTCCTCGACCAGCGCCTCGACACGGCCGATATCGCGATACAGCAAGCCCAGCTCGGTCAACCCCGGCAGCTTGCCGCGCAGGAACTTCGCCTGCTCGGCCAGTTGCTGCAACAACAGTCGTTGCAGCGCACGGCGATGCTGGAAGTCGGCCTCGGCCTGGGTCGGGAAGCGCCCCTCCTTGACCACGCCCGCTTCCTCCACCAATGCCGGATAAACCGTCATGGAAAGCCCGGCGATCTTCTGCTGGGCCTTCTCGGCCACCTCGGCGAAGGCCTTGGCCTCCACCGCTTTCGGCTTGTCGCTCTGCTGCGGGATGGCCAATGCGGCCTGGCTGGCCTCGGCGAAACGTGCGGTCAGCTCGGCCAGGTCGCGGCCTTCGCCGAGGAACTTGCCGCGCGCATCGACCACCTCGATGTTCATCTTCAGGTGGCTTTCGATACTTTCAGCGGCTTCCTCCCAGGCCTCATCGGGCACCCGTACACCGGTCATGCGCAGCAGCTCCTGACCGAGCGCCTGCGGCAGCGAGCCCTGGCCAAACACCAGCTTGCCCAACGCCGCGCCGACGAAGTCCGGCACCGGCACGAAATTCTTGCGCAATGCCTTGGGCAGGCCGCGCACCAGCGCCACGCACTTGGCTTCCAGCAGCCCCGGCACCAGCCACTCCAGGCGCTCGGGCTGCAGTTGCGGCAACAGTGGCGCCGGCACACGCAAGGTCACGCCGTCACGTGGGTGGTTGGGCTCGAAGTGATAGAACAGCGGCAGTTGCAGCTCGCCGATGCGCAGGGTGTCCGGGTACTGCGCGGCGGTGACTTCCTTGGCATCGCGGGCCAGGGCGTCTTCCTCTCGCATGATCAGCAGTTGCGCGTTTGCAGCGCTGCCCTTCTTGTACCAACTCTCGAAACTCGCGGCCTGGTAAATGTCCTGCGGGATGCGCGCGTCGTAGTAGCTGAACAGGGTTTCCTCGTCGGCGAGGATGTCACGGCGGCGCGACTTGGCCTCCAGCTCGTCGAGGCGTTCGAGCAACTGGCGGTTGGCGGTCAGGCAACGTGCGCGGCTGTTGATATCACCGCGCACCAGCCCCTCGCGAATGAACATCTCGCGCGCCACCGGCGGGTCGATGGGGCCGTAATGCACCGGGCGGCGACCGACGATGATCATGCCGTAAAGGGTGACCTGCTCGAACGCCACCACCTGCCCGCGCTTCTTCTCCCAGTGCGGCTCCAGATGGTTCTTCTTCACCAGATGCGCAGCCAGCGGTTCGATCCAGTCCGGCTCGATCTTCGCTACCATACGAGCGAACAGCTTGGTGGTTTCCACCAGCTCGGCGGCCATGATCCAGTTGGGCTTCTTGCGCCCGATCACGCTGGACGGGTGAATCCAGAAGCGCCGCTGACGCGCGCCGAGGTAGTCGCCCTCCTCGGTCTTCTGGCCGATCTGGCTGAGCAGGCCGGCGAGAATCGCCTTGTGCACGGCGGCGTAGTTCTTCGCCCGCACCGCTGCCTCGCTGGCCTCGGCCTGCTGACGGGCGATGGCGTTGACGCGGGTGTCCTTGGTCGGCTGCGGCGTGTTCGCCTGCTGCTCGCCCTTCGCCTCCGCACGGTTCTGCCCGCCCTTGCCCATCAATTGCAGATCACGGGCGATCAGCACCAGTTGCCGGTGCGCATCGCGCCATTCGCGCAGACGCATGTAATTGAGGAAGTTCTTCTTGCACCAGGTACGCAGCGGGTTGCTGCCCAGTTCCTGGCGCTTCTCCTCGAAGCCACGCCACAGGTTGATCAGCGCGGCGAAGTCCGAGTCCACATCCTTCCACTGCGCGTGCGCCTGGTCGGCGGCCTGCTGGCGATCCATCGGTCGCTCGCGCGGGTCTTGCACCGACAGTGCGGCGGCGACGATAAGGATTTCCTCCAGGCTGCCCTGCTTGGCGCCTTCCAGCACCATGCGCCCCAGGCGCGGGTCGATGGGCAGGCGCGCCAGTTGCCGGCCAATGGGCGTGAGCTGGCCTTCGCGGTTGACCGCCGACAGCTCCTGCAACAGGTTGAAGCCGTCGCTGATGGCCTTGCCGTCTGGCGGCTCGATAAAGGGGAAGTCTTCGATGCTGCCCAGGCGCAGGTGCAGCATCTGCAGGATCACCGCCGCGAGGTTGGTGCGCAGAATCTCCGGGTCGGTAAATTCGGGGCGGCCGAGAAAATCCTCCTCGCTGTACAGACGAATGCAGATACCCGGCTCGACCCGCCCGCAACGCCCCTTGCGCTGGTTGGCGCTGGCCTGCGACACCGGCTCGATGGGCAGGCGCTGCACCTTGGCGCGGTAGCTGTAGCGGCTGATGCGCGCCGTTCCGCTGTCGATCACATAGCGAATGCCCGGCACGGTCAGCGAGGTTTCCGCAACGTTGGTGGCCAGCACGATCTTGCGCCCGGCCATGGGTGCGAAAATCTTCTGCTGCTCGGCGGGCGTCAGCCGCGCATACAGCGGCAGTACCTCGGTAAAACGCAGGTTGGCCTTGCGCAGCACCTCCGCCGCCTCGCGAATCTCGCGCTCGCCAGGCAGGAACACCAGCACATCGCCGGGGCGCTTGCCTACGCTGCGCTCGTGCTCGGCGATCTCGTCCAGCGCCGCGAGAATGCCCTGATCGATGGACAGGTCATCGAGCAGACGCTCGCCCTCCTCGTCCACCTCCGCCGCCAGCGGGCGATACCAGGTTTCCACCGGATAGGTGCGACCGGACACCTCGATGATCGGCGCATCGTTGAAATGCTTGGAAAAGCGCTCCAGATCGATGGTCGCCGAGGTGATGATCAGCTTCAGATCGGGGCGGCGTGGCAGCAGGGTCTTCAGGTAACCGAGCAGGAAGTCGATGTTGAGGCTGCGCTCGTGCGCCTCGTCGACGATGATGGTGTCGTACTTTTCCAGAAAGCGGTCGTGCTGGGTCTCGGCGAGCAGGATGCCGTCGGTCATCAGCTTGATCAGCGTGCCGTCCTTGCTCTGATCCTCGAACCGCACCTGATAGCCGACCAGCTCGCCCAGCGGCGTGCCGATTTCCTCGGCCACCCGCGTCGCCACACTGCGTGCCGCCAGGCGGCGCGGCTGGGTATGACCGATCAGCCCATGCACACCCCGACCGATCTCCAGACAGATCTTCGGCAACTGCGTGGTCTTGCCCGAACCGGTCTCACCGGCGATCACCACCACCTGACTCTTCTCCAGCGCAGCCTTGATCTCGTCGCGCTTGGCGGCAATCGGCAGCGCATCGTCGTAGCGCATCGTGGGGATGCTGCTACGCCGCGCCGCCACCTTGTCACTGGACGCCTGAAAACGCTCCAGCCACTGCGCCAGCCTGGCCTCGTCAGGGTGCTTCTGCAGCTCATGCAACTGCCGGCGCAAACGATGGCGCTCGGCGATCATGACGTGGTCGAGTTTCTTCTGCAGCGTGGCGAGGTCAGTCATCTGGATCGGGGCAATCAGGGCAAAGGCGGGATTGTCGCAGATTACGGCTTGGGACGGGCAGGCTATCCCGTAGCGGAAGAGCGCGGAATTGAGGCGTAAGGGAGCGGCTGCTTTCGGCCAAAAGCGGGCGTTAAGGTTAGGAAAGTAAATCGGGCCCCATTTGCCTTTTTCCCACAGCCCCACGCTTCCTCGGATATGTAACGACAACTACTCATGCAGGCGAGCTTCCGCTGCTGGCGGAATGCTATGGTGTGTGTGCAAAAGAACCACAAATAGATGCTCTGAAAAGGAGTTCCGCATGAGTCCCAAGCTCTATCTCGTTCTGGTGCTGCTGGCGCTGGGTGCTTACCTTTTCTGGCTGACTCGTGAGCAACTGGCTGCGATGCAGACCAAGAAAAAGGGTGTCGCCTACGGCAAGGCGGTGATGGCCGCCGTTGAAACGCATTACGTTGAGCTGAAAGACAAGTCGGTTTTGCTGGTCGAAGATAAGGGATATCAGGTCGTCGACGACTCGAAGTGGAAAGCTGAGCTCGACAAGTTCATCACTATGGTCGTCCGCCCGAAGGTCGAGGGTTTCATCAGGACCCGGGCCGATCAGGCTGTCTTCCACCAATTCGCCACGACCATGCTTCTCCAACTGTTGGACGGCGATGTGTTCCCCCGTCAGTTCCCTGTCGAAGAGTATGCAGCCGGCGCGATCCAGCCGGCCGGCGAGGCTGAAAAGTTGTTGATCCCGGCCCGCTGGCTTTTCTCGATATTGTTCATCGCCGTAGCGGTCTACACCGCCATCCACCAAGGCTGGCTGGGGGCCTTGCTGATGCTGGTTGCCGGCTTGGTGTTCAACCCGCTGACACACCAGAAAATGGTACAGAAAGCACCGTGGTACGACCGATACAACCTCGGAATTTGGGCGATTCTGGGCATCGTGTTACTTGCCAACATCTCCTACTTCCAGCATGCCCAGGCGGTCTACGACGAGAGCCAGGCCCTCCTTGCCGAACAGCAAAAGCAGCGGGCGATTGAGCGGCAGAGAGTTGCCGAGCAGCGTCGCGTGGATACCGAACAGAAAAGGCTGGCGGTAGAGGCTCAAGCCGCCAATGAGTTCGCGGCGAAGCGCTTAGAGATCCTCGAAAGCCTAAGTCGGGCCATCCAAGAAGAGCGATTTACGGACGCGAAAGCGATCATGGAAAAGTACAGCGCGGTTTCTGATTCTGATCTGGTCGCGCTCAAGGGTGAATACGAACTGAAAAAGGAAGCCTTCGAAGCCAAGGAGGCCGCTGCCAAGGCCGAGCGGAAGCGCCAGGAGAACTACACCACTCGCATCCGAGACTACGCGCTCGACGAATACACTTCGGCACAGTATCCGAAGCTCACGGCCAAATATCGCAGCCGGCTAACGGAGATTAAAAGCTTCCGCCGCACAGCGGCTGAGCGTGTGATTGACAGCGGAAAATGCGACTACGTCGAGAATGTCCAGCTCAGCGACGAAAGCACGCTGCGATCACTCAAGTTCTTCATTGACTGCACCAACGAGAACCGGATCTACCTGACCGAGGCTGAACTTAAGAGCGGCGCCGAGGTGCGTACACAGGCAGAAAACTCTTGGGACGAAGGTGAGGCCATCGTTGCGTGTAGGGACATGACGAAACGGAGCGCGACCATCCCGAGTTCGGTCAACTTCCACAGTTTCACTGGTACCAGTGCAACGACCGCCAAGACCACCGGGAACGTCCAGGTGCTTTTAAACTTTGATGCCAAGAACGTTTTTGGTACGGAGATTGGCTACACGGCGAGGTGCATCTTTGAGCCGCGTAAGCAGGGCAGCATCGAGATTTTCTTACGCGAATAACGCTGAGCGGCGAGTGTGCGAGCATTGCAAATGCGTTCGGGGGTGACGACGCGCCGCAGTTACGAGCGCTGCTGACCGGCCGCTTCTGGCCGATAGCAGCCGCTCCGCACGGCATCAAAAGCCACAACGGCCCCTCCGCAAAGTGGACCACTCATTAAGCCCTTAATTGGATCAATACCTTGATCCTCTTAGTTGTCTTAATTGAGCAGACCTTACCGACTCCCCCCATCCACAAAGGGTACTGCTCTATGACTCGTCTTGATTGGTTTGCGGCTTCACCCGGTGCAGCTAAAGCACTGGGCGGGCTGCATCATTACGTCACCACCGGAACGAACCTGCCGCCTCAACTCATACATCTCGTGTTCTTGCGGGCATCGCAAATCAATGGATGCGCCCACTGCATCGATATCCATTCGCGAGACTTGATCAAGGGAGGTATGTCAGTAGAAAAGCTCGTTCTGGTGCCGGTATGGCATGAGGCCGCGCATCTGTTTTCCGAGCAGGAACGTTCCGCCCTGGCCTGGACGGAAGAAGTGACCCTGGTCAGCGAAACGCATGTTTCCGACGAGGCTTATGCCGCGGCATCGTCCGCATTCAATCCGAAAGACCTGGTCGATCTCACGGCCGCTATCGCAGCCATGAACGCGTTCAACCGCATGGGTGTCAGCTTTCGCTTGAGCCCTGCTGCGAAGGCGTAAACCGGAAGGGGGTGGAGTCGTTCAATCCGCCCCTTCCCAGTTGTTCCCTCTCAGGCCACCGCAGCCGTCACTGCCCTGGAACGCCAGGCAAAACCCAGCACCATCAGCAGCCCCAGCCCGGCCATCGCTGCACCGGCCAGCGAAATCGCCGGGTAGCCCAACCCCGCCTTGATCACCGCGCCGCCCAGCGCTGCGCCAATCGCGTTGCCGAGGTTGAACGCGCCGATATTCACCGCCGAGGCCAGGTTGGGTGCGGCCTTGGCCGCCTCCATCACGCGCATCTGCAGCGGCGGCACGATGGCGAAGCTGGCGATGCCCCAGATCAGGATGGCCACGGCTGCCGGCAGCGGCCAGCGCATCAGTACGGTGAAGGCCAGCAAGACAAGGATCAGCGCACTCAGCGAGAAGATCAGGGTGCGGTCGACGGAGCGATCCGCCGCCTTGCCGCCCCACACATTGCCCAGCGTCAGCCCGATGCCGTACAGCACCAGCATGGCGGTGATGAAGGCGGTGGACGCCTGGGTCTCGCTGCTGAGGATCGGCGCGATATAGGTGAATACGGTGAACATCGCGCTGGAACCGATCACGGTCAGCGCCAGGGCCGCCAGCACCGGGCCACGGCCCAGCACGCGGATTTCCGCCAGCACGCCGTCGCTTTTAGGCAGCGGCACGTTGGGTAGCGCGAACCACAGCGCGAGCATGGCCAATACGCCCAGGCCGGTAATGCCCGCAAAAGCCGTACGCCAACCGAACACCTCACCGAACCAGGTCGCCAGCGGCACGCCACCGATGGTCGCCAATGTCAGGCCCATGAACATCGCCGCCACCGCCCCGGCACGTTTGTCCGGCGCGACCACGCTGGCGGCGACGATGGAGCCGACACCGAAAAAGGCACCGTGATTCAGCGAGGTCACCACTCGCGCGATCAGCAGGCTGTAGTAGTCAGTGGCCAGCACCGACATCAGGTTGCCCAGGGTGAAGATGGCCATCAGCCCGATCAGCAGGTAGCGCCGGGGAATCCGGCCGGTAGTCAGGGTCATCAGTGGCGCGCCAAGCAGTACGCCTAGCGCATAGGCGCTGACCAGCAGACCGGCAGCCGGAATGGAAACACCGAGATCGCTGGCGATGCCCGGCAGCATGCCCATGGGGGCAAACTCGGTGACGCCGATGCCGAAGGCACCGATGGCGAGTGCGACTAGGGGTGGATTGATACGCATGGAAGTCTCCTCATCTATGCCGCGAATGCTAGGATCCAAACGTCGATGGCGGTAGATGGCATTTCTGGCAAACACCTTTGCTTACGGAGCACAAATGGACATAGGAGGTCGATCAGGTGACATGGCGGTGTTCGCCACCGTTGCGGAGCAAGGCAGTCTCTCGGCCGCTGCACGTGCGCTGGGGCTGACACCCTCGGCAGTCAGCCGGATCATCGCGCGCACCGAGCAGCGCCTTGGTACGCGCCTGCTACTGCGCACCACCCGCGCGATCACCTTCACCGCCGAGGGCGAGGCGTACCTGCGTGGCGCGCGGCGCATCCTTGCCGATATGGCGGAGGTCGAAGAAGCCATCGCCGATCAGGGCGTGCCACGGGGCCGCTTGCGCGTGAGTGCTGCGCTCGGCCATGGGCGGATGTCCATGGTGCCGCTGCTGGCGGCCTTCAGCGCGCGCTACCCGAACATCACCGTCGACCTCAGCCTGGGCGACGAAGTGGTCGACATTCTCGGCGGCCAGGCCGACGTGGCCGTGCGCTTCGGCCATCTGCCGGACAGCCCGTTGACCGCCCGCAAGATCGGCGAAACCGGCCAGGTGGTGGTGGCCTCCCCCGATTACCTGCAACGCCATGGCACGCCGCAGCAGCCGGAAGACCTGCTGCAGCACAACTGCCTGCGCTTCAACTTCCGCCGTGCCGAGCCCAACTGGCCATTCATCCGCGATGGCCAGGCGTTCTCGCTCAAGGTCTGCGGCAATATCGAATGCAGCAGTGGCGAGGCGCTGGCGCAGTTCGCCCGTGTCGGCGCCGGTATCGCACGCATCGGCGAGTTCACCGTAGCCGAGGACATCCAGCGCGGCGATCTGGTGCCGCTGCTGCAAGCCTTCAACCCCGGCGACAGGGAACCGATTCATGCGGTGTTCGTCGGCGGCTCGGCGATGCCGGCACGGGTGCGGGTGTTCGTGGATTTCCTGATCGAGCATCACCGGATGTGAGCGGATCAGGAAGTCGGTACTGGACGTTTGTATTCAGCCCAATCCTGATCGCCAAGCTCCCGCGCAGGAACATGGAGTAATTGCCAATCACACACTGCGCTGCTGCACCGACATCGCCAGCAACTTGCCGTGCAATTCATGCAACGCCCGCTGCTCGTCAGCGGTCAATCGTAGCGTCCACACCAAGGAGGAACTGCATGCCAGGCACTCAGTATCGGCCATTCATGGCCGTTTCGCTGCTGTTCACCATAGGTACGCTGATGGGGCTGACCAGCAACCTGGTCAAGCTGGCCAGCAGCAGCGGATGGCAGCCGATGGCCTTTTTGCTGTGGAGCCTTCTCGGTGGTGGTCTGCTGCTGTTGCTGTTCGCCTGGCTGCGAGGGGAACGACCCGGCATGAGCCTGCCTCAGCAACGCTACTACCTGGCCTCCGGCTTGCTCAGTATCGCGGTACCCAACGCCCTGCTGTTCAGCTCCATCGGCCATGTCGGAGCCGGCTTCGCCTCGATGTGCCTGGCCTTCCCGCCACTGATCACCTACCTGCTGGCCCTGGCCCTGCGCATGGAGGGACTCAGCCGCATCCGCCTACTGGGCATCTGCATCGGTCTGGCCGGCAGCCTGCTGCTTGCCCTGGGCAAGCTCAACAGCGGCGACAGCCCGACGCTGTGGGTGCTGGGCGCGCTGAGCGTGCCGGTGTTCCTGGCACTGGGCAATGTCTACCGTGCCCGCTACTGGCCGAGCGGCGCCAGCCCGCTGTCACTGGCTCCCGGGATGTTGCTGGGCGGCGTTCTGTTGCTGGTGCCTACCGCCTTGCTCGGCGTCGACTTCGCGCCGCATCTGGGCAGCACCATGGCGGTTGGCCTGCTGGCAGCGCAGATGCTGTTGTTCGCTGGGGTCTATGCGCTGTTCTTCATATTGCAGAACCTGGCCGGTACCGTGTTTCTCAGCCAGATCGGCTCGGTGGCGGCGATCATCGGTGCAGCCATCGCCATCGGTCTGCTCGGTGAACAGGGCAGCCTGAGCATGCTGCTGGCTGCCCTGTGTATCGTCGGCGGGGTGCTGCTGGTGGCCTGGCGCGGAGCGAAAGACGCGCAGGCCTAGCAGTCAGATCTGGAACTGCCCGACCAGGCGCTGCAGGCGCTCGCCGAGACCATTCAGGTCGCGCGCGGTCTGCGCGCCCTCGACGGCGTCGTTGGCCACGCCATCCACGGCCACGGCGATCTGGTGCACGCTGCGGTTGATCTCCTCAGCCACCGCGGTCTGCTCCTCGGCAGCGCTGGCGATCTGCGCGTTCATCGAGTTGATGGTGCCGATCAACTGGGCGATGGCATCCAGCGAAGCGCCGGCGCGGTTGGCCTGTTCGCGGGTGCTTTCGCCCATCTGGCTGGCGCGCTGCATGGTACCCACCACCTCGCCGGTGGTGGCCTGCAGGCGGTCGATCATGCTCTGGATCTCGCCGGTGCTCTGCTGGGTACGGCTGGCCAGCGCGCGCACCTCGTCGGCGACCACTGCGAATCCGCGACCGGCCTCGCCGGCACGGGCCGCCTCGATGGCGGCGTTGAGCGCCAGCAGGTTGGTCTGCTCGGCGATGGCACGGATTACGTCAAGTACGCTGACGATGCCCTGCACGTCCTGACGCAGGGTCTCCAGCGACTCGCTGCTGCTGCGCACCTCGCCCACCAGGTGGTGAATGGCCTGCACGCTCTGGTCCACCTCGCGCTTGGCCGACTGGCCCTCGACGTCGGTATCGCGCGCCGCCTCGGCCGCGCGCTGGGCGCTCTGCGCCACTTCATGGGCGGCGGCGGACATCTCGTTGATCGCGGTCGCGACCTGGTCGGTCTCGTGGCGCTGCTGCTCCATGGCCTTCTCGGAGCGATGGGCCTGGCTGGCCACCGAGCCGACAAGCTCGGACAGACTGCCGGTGGTTCCGGCCACCTGCTGCACCAGCAGGTGGATCTTCTCGACGAAGCGGTTGAACGAGGCGGACAGCTCGCCGAGTTCGTCACTGCTGGTGATCGGCAGGCGATGGGTCAGGTTGCCGTCGCCGGCGGCCATGTCGTCGAGGTTGGCCTTGATCAGCTGAACCGGACGGGTGATGGAGGCTGCCACCGGCAGCGCCAGCAGGCCCAGCACCACCAGCAAGCCGACTGCCGAGCCGATCATCACCATCAGCAGCTGGTCGACGGTACGCTGGAACTCCTCGCGGGCCAGCTGTACGTCGCGCTCGACGCCGTCGAGGTTGACCGCGGTGCCGAACACCAGGTCCCACTTCGGCAGGTACTTGGAGTAACCGACCTTCGGTACCAGCACCTTGCTGTCGCCGAGCACGAAGCTGTAGTCGGTGTAGTGGGTGTTCTCCACCCCCGCGCGCACCAGTTCACGAATGGCATGGAGGCCGCTGGGGTCGCGGTAGCTGCTGAAGTCCTCGCCGATGCGATCGTCGGTGTTGCCCTGCAGTACCCGGCGGATATTGGTGTCATACCCCCAGAAATAACCATCGACGCCGTAGGACAGGCGCTTGAGCACCTGCACTGCCTGCTCGCGCGCGGCCATGTCGCCTTCGGCGGAGGCTTGATACAACGGGGCGATGGCATTCATCGCGAGTTCCACATACTGCTTGATCTCGGTCTTGCGATCCTGCACCAGCTTGGCGCGGGTCTGCGCCTCCTGCTGGTCGGCGAGGTCGTCGAGCACCACCAGGGCGATGCTGGAGAGAATGAGAGTAAGCAGGCAGATCGGGCCGAGTGCCAGAAGCAGTACTTTGGAACGCAGACGCAGTCGGGCGAGCATGGTCGCGACACCTTGTGACGTTGTTGGAGTTAGGGGGATGGCATATTGCCCACATCCTGACGTCAAAAAAATAGCGAAATGCAAAAACTGGTCGGACCAGCTGGAAATTGCCGACGAACAATCAACAAAAAACCCGCCGTAGCGGGTTCTCTGGTTTCAGCAGGCGGTCACTTCTTGCCCAGCTTCTTCAGTTCTTCGTCACGCAGCTCGCGGCGCAGGATCTTGCCGACGTTGGTGGTCGGCAGTACGTCGCGGAACTCTACAGCCTTGGGCACCTTGTAGCCGGTGACATTGGCGCGCATGTGCTCGACCACCTGCTCCTTGGTCAGGCTCTCGCCCGGCTTGACCACGACGAAGACCTTGATCGCCTCACCGGATTTTTCGTCCGGCACACCAATGGCCGCGCACTGCAGCACGCCCGGCAGGGTCGCCAGCACGTCTTCCAGTTCGTTCGGATAGACATTGAAGCCGGACACCAGAATCATGTCCTTCTTGCGGTCGACGATACGCAGGTAACCGTCTTCCTGAATAAGGCCGATGTCACCGGTCTTCAGCCAGCCTTCAGCATTGAGGATTTCATCGGTGGCTTCCTGGCGCTGCCAGTAGCCCTTCATCACTTGCGGGCCCTTGATGCACAGCTCGCCGATCTCACCGATAGGCAGTTCCTGGCCGTCATCACTGATGATCTTGGCCTGAGTCGAGGGCAGCGGAATGCCGATGGTGCCGAGCTGGATGGCGCTGAACGGGTTGACCGTGGCCACCGGGCTGGTCTCGGTCATGCCGAAGCCTTCGCAGATGGCGCAGCCGGTGACTTCCTTCCAGCGCTCGGCCGTGGCCAGCTGCAGCGCCATACCGCCGGAGACGGTGAGTTTCAGGCTGGAGAAGTCCAGCTTGCGGAAGTCCTCATTGTTGCACAGGGCGACGAACAGGGTGTTGAGGCCGACGAAGCCGGTGAAGCGATACTTGGTCAGATCCTTGACCACCGACGGCAGGTCGCGCGGGTTGGTGATCAGGATGTTGTGGCCACCGATCAGCATCATCGCCATGCAGTGAAAGGTGAAGGCGTAGATGTGGTACAGCGGCAGCGGCGCGATCAGGACTTCGCAGCCCTCCTCGAGGTTGGCACCCATCAGCTCCTTGACCTGCAGCATGTTGGCGACCAGGTTGCGATGGGTGAGCATGGCACCCTTGGCCACGCCGGTGGTGCCGCCAGTGTACTGCAGCACGGCGACATCGGAGTTGTTCGGGTTGGCCTCGCTGAAGCTCTGGCCGCGACCCTGCGCCAGGGCGTCATTGAGCTTGATGGCCTGCGGCAGGTTGTAGGCCGGAACCATCTTCTTCACGTGCTTGATCACGGCATTGACCAGCAGGCGCTTGAAGGTGGGCAGCATGTCGCCAACTTCGGTGACGATCACGGTCTTGACGCCGGTCTTAGGCACCACCTGTTCGGCCAGGTGGGCCATGTTGGCCAGGCAGATCAGCGCCTTGGCGCCGGAGTCATTGAACTGGTGTTCCATCTCCCGCGCGGTGTACAGCGGGTTGGTGTTGACCACCACCAGGCCGGCGCGCATGGCACCGAAGACCACGACCGGATATTGCAGGACGTTGGGCAACTGCACGGCGATGCGATCGCCGGGCTTGAGATCGGTGTGTTTCTGCAGGTAGGCGGCAAAATCACCGGAGAGCTTGTAGACCTCGCCATAGGTGAGCGTCTTGCCCAGGTTGCTGAAAGCAGGCTTGTCGGCGAAACGTTGGCAGGACTCCTTCAGCACCGCGAGGATATTCGGGTACTGATCGGGATTGATTTCGGCAGCAACGCCAACGGGATATTTGTCCTTCCAGAAGTTTTCGGTCATGGAAGCCCACTCCTAAGCAACAGCTGATCTTCACCGCGCCAAGGCGGTTGTTTGTTTTGTGTTTAGCTCGCTTTACCGCTGGCCCAGGGCCCGGAAGCGCGCCGAGAGTAGCAGCTTTGCCAAAGGCTAACCAGCACCAAACATGGCCGTAACAGTCGAAAAAGTGACCACAAAACACAGAAAAGTCACGAACGTGCTTTCCCGGCGAAGCCCCGGATAATGCCTCTAGCTCGCATATTGCAGCGTCTGCAGCCTAGCGCGTACGCGTGATCCACGCAGTGCAGTGGTGCATGAAACAGGCACCGGCGGTTACGAAATCACAACAATTGGGCTGCCGATGGCAGCGGGGACGGGAAAGCCCCTCCCCGGCAGCGGGAAGGGGCTTTGGAGTCAGGCGATGTCGCGCAGTTCGCGACGCAGGATCTTGCCGACCGGGGTCATGGGCAGCGAATCCCTGAAGACGATGTGCTTGGGTACCTTGTAGCCGGTGAAGTTTTCCTTGCAGTAGGCCTTCAGCTCTTCCACGGTCACGCCGCCATCACGCGGCACCACGAACAGCTTGACCACTTCCCCGGACTTTTCGTCCGGCACGCCGATGGCCGCGCAACTGGCGACCTTCGGATGAGCCATGACCACGTCTTCGATCTCGTTGGGGTACACGTTAAAGCCCGAGACGATGATCATGTCCTTCTTGCGGTCGACGATACGCACGAAACCGTCCGGGTCGATCACGGCAATGTCGCCGGTCTTGAACCAGCCTTCGGCGTCGAGCACTTCGGCAGTGGCTTCCTCGCGCTGCCAGTAGCCCTTCATCACCTGCGGCCCCTTGATGCACAGCTCGCCCCGTTCGCCGGTCGGCAACTCGTTACCGTCATCATCGATCACCTTGAACGCGGTGCCCGGCACAGGAATGCCAACCGTGCCCAGGCGCGCCTTGTCGCCGTAGGGGTTGGTACTGGCCACCGGCGAGGTCTCGGTCAGGCCGTAACCTTCCACCACGGTGCAGCCGGTCACTTCTTGCCAGCGTTCGGCGGTCGCCTTGACCAGCGCGGTACCGCCGGAGTTGGTGACCTTGAGGTGGGAAAAATCGAGGTTCTTGAAGTCCGGATGATCCATCAGCGCGACGAACAGGGTGTTCAGGCCCAGCAGCGCGGAGAACTTCCACTTACCCAGCTCCTTGACGAAGCCCGGGATATCGCGCGGGTTGGTGATCAGCACGTTGTGGTTGCCGTTGACCATCATGCACATGCAGTTCGCGGTGAAGGCATAGATGTGGTACAGCGGCAGCGGCGCGATCATGATCTCCTGGCCCTGCTTCATCAGCGGCGTGCCGTCCGGGCCGAGCTGCGACAGGCAGGCGTCTACCTGCAGCATGTTGGCCACCAGGTTACCGTGAGTGAGCATCGCGCCCTTGGCCACGCCGGTGGTGCCGCCGGTGTACTGCAGCACGGCGATATCGTCGTGACCGACCTTGACCGGTGCCAGCGCCTGACCCTGACCCTGCTTGAGCACCTGTTTGAACGGGATGGCCTGCGGCAGATGGTAGTCGGGCACCATCTTCTTGACCTTTTTCACCACGGTGTTGACCAGCCAGGCCTTGAGGCCCGGCAGCAGGTCACCCATCTTCGCTTCGATCAGGTATTCGATCTCGGTATCCGGCAGCACTTCCTGCACCAGCTTGCCGAACATGTTCAGGTACACCAACGCCCGCACACCGGCATCCTTGAACTGATGACGCATCTCGCGGGCGGTATACAGTGGGTTGGTATTGACCACGATCAGCCCGGCACGCATGGCACCGAACACCGCGATCGGATACTGCAGCACGTTGGGCATCTGCACCGCGATGCGGTCGCCCGGCTTGAGGTCGGTATGTTTCTGCAGGTAGGCAGCAAAGGCTGCGGAGAGACGATCCAGCTCAGCATAGGTCAGCGTGACACCAAGGTTGCTGAAGGCCGGGCGGTCGGCGAAGCGCTTGCACGAGCGCTCGAACACTTCGATCACCGACTTGTAGCTGGACAAGTCGATGTCGTTGGGCACGCCAGGGGCGCGTTTGTCGTTCCAGAAATCAGGTTGCATTGTTGTTATCCCCTTGACCTGAATATGCGATCCGGAAGCCTGAGAGTGCCACCGGGGCTGGGCCGGAACTTATCAGCTCGACAACGCCAGGCAAATACCCGAGGGCGGTCGATAGACCGCATGAATCTTTACCATGCTTTTCCACCGATTCGGCGGTATCTGGGCTATAAGATAGCCTCAGCCAATCAGGAAGGCCCCGCCATGCCCCGCATGCTGCTCGCTGCGCTACTCGCCTTGCTCGCCTCGCCGCTAGCCGCCGAGCCGCGCCTGGCTTCGGTGGAGTACCCGCCCTACAGCACCAGCGACCTCCCTGACGGCGGGGCCCTGGTCGAACTGACCCGGCGTGCCTTCGCCACCCAGGGCTACCAGCCACAGATCGACTTCAAGCCCTGGGCGCGGGTGCGCGCGGAGCTCGGCAGCGGTGATTTCCAGGGTGCCCTGGCGCTATGGCCAAAGGAAATAGAGGAAGAAGGCCTGATCGCCTCGCAGCCGCTGTTCTACAGCCGCCTCGGCGTGTTCGTACGCACTGACGCCCCACAACCGTTCCACAGCGTGGCCGACCTGCGTGGGCGGCGGATCGGCGCCGTGCGCGGCTACGGTTACCCTGACCACGTGCGCCAGGCAGGTCTGGATCTGGAGGAGGCGGTCAGTGACATCAACAACCTGCGCAAGCTGGCCGCCGGGCGCTTCGACATGGTGCTGGTGGAGCAGCAGGTCGGCGAGTACCTGGTGACCCGTGACGAACACTTGCGCGGCCGCCTGCAGTGGCAGGAGCCGGAGCTGGCAACCATCCCGCTGATGGTCGGCTTCGTTGCGCCACGCCCGGGCGAGCCGGACTGGGCTGCGGTATTCGAACGCGGCCTGCGCGAACTGCAGGACAGCGGCGAGCTCCGGCGCATCCTCGAGCGCCACGCCAGTTGGCGTTAACGGCCCTTTGCCTGGCTCCATCGGCCATGCACAATGCCGCGACTCCATCCGGGTACGAAGGATCGCCATGCACCAGCACACACTGTCGATAGCCGCCAGCGACGGCACCCCGCTGCACCTTTATCACTGGCACGCCGACGTTCCGCCCAAGGCGGTGGTGATGATTTCCCACGGTATGGCCGAGCACGCTGCGCGCTACGCCCGCCTGGCCGAGCAACTGGTGCGCGAAGGCTACGCGGTGTACGCGCTCGACCAGCGCGGCCACGGCCACACTGCCGAAAAAGGCGTGCTCGGCCACTATGCCGACGAGGATGGCTGGGACAAGGTGGTCGGCGACCTGGCCACGCTCAATCACCATATCCGCCAACAGCACCCGAGCGCGCCGATCTTCCTGCTCGGCCATAGCATGGGCAGCTACATCGGCATGGCCTATCTGCTGGGGCACAGTTGCAGCCTGCAGGGCGCCGTACTGTCGGGCTCCAACTATCAGCCCGTGGCGTTGTACAAGGCTGCCCGCCTGATCGCCGGTTTCGAACGCTGGCGCCTGGGTCCCAAGGGGCGCAGCAAGGTCATCGACTTCCTGTCCTTCGGCTCGTTCAACAAGGCCTTCAAACCCAACCGCACGGCCTTCGACTGGCTCAGCCGCGACCCGGCGGAAGTGGACAAATACGTGACCGATCCGCTGTGCGGCTTCGTCTGCACCACACAGTTGTGGTGTGACCTGCTCGATGGCCTGCAGTACATCACCCCGACGGCCAATCTGGCGCAGATCGATGCCGACCTGCCGCTGCTGGTGATCGGCGGCTCACGCGACCCGGTCAGCGACGGCAAGCGCCTGAGTGATCTGGCAGGCGCCCTGCGCGAGGCCGGCGTGCGCGACGTGCAACTGAAGATTTATCCCGAGGCCCGTCATGAGTTGCTCAACGAGAGTAATCGCGACGAGGTCACCACCCACCTGATCGACTGGCTGCAGCAGGCGCTGAGCCAGGATCGAAGCCCAATCAAGGAGTGTCCATGACCCAGGTAACCAACATCCCCTACGAGGCCCTCGAAGTCGGCCAGCAGGCGAGCTTCGAGAAACAAGTCGAAGAGCGCGACGTGCAACTGTTCGCCGCCGTCTCCGGTGACAACAACCCGGTGCACCTGGACGCCGCCTTCGCCGCCGAGACTATGTTCAAGGAGCGCATCGCCCACGGCATGTTCACTGGCGCCCTGATCAGCGCCGCCATCGCCTGCAACCTCCCCGGCCCGGGCACCATCTACCTCGGCCAGCAGCTCAAGTTCACCCGCCCGGTGAAGCTCGGCGATACCCTTACCGTGAAGCTGGAAGTGCTGGAAAAACTGCCGAAGAACCGCGTGCGCATCGCCACCCGCGTGTTCAACCAGGACGGCAAGCAAGTGGTCGACGGCGAAGCCGAAGTGCTCGCCCCGAGCGCCGAGCAGACCGTGACCATGCCGCCGATGCCGCAGGTGACCGTAAACTGATGCGCTGCAAGCTGGTGCGCGACAGCTCTGGCGCGCACCACTTTTGTTCTATGCTCACAAACCCTGAGCGACCTGGCGCTATATAAGTGCATTTCTTTGTGCGACTTGCACAAAACCCTTTGACCATCCCGCCAAGCAGCCTGCCGTGCTGAATTCTGGCACGCCCCCTGCTATCGCCAAGGCCTCACCCTCTTACCGGAGCCAGGTCCATGAGCAATGTCACCCCCGATAGCGACTACCCCCTGAGCGAGGTGCCCAACGGCGCGCGCAAGGGGCTGTTCTCCACCGCCATCCTGTTGTTCGGTTTCACCTTTTTCACCGCCACCATGTTCGCCGGCGGCAAGATCGGCATGGCCTTCGATTTCACCACGCTGATCTGGGCGGCAGTGATCGGCAACCTGCTGCTCGGCCTGTATGCCGCAGTGCTGGGCCTGATCGCCTGCCGCAGCGGCCTGAATTCGGTACTGATGGGGCGTTTCTGCTTCGGTGAGGTGGGCAGCAAGCTGTCCGATATGCTGCTGGGCTTCACCCAGATCGGCTGGTACGCCTGGGGCACGGCGACCATCGCCATCGTCCTGGTGAAGATCCTCGGCCTGCCCGAAGGCCTGACCATCCCGTTGATGGTGCTGTTCGGCTTCGGTTTCTGCCTGACCGCCTTCGTCGGCTACAAGGGTCTGGACCTGCTCTCGCGCATCGCCGTACCGGCCATGCTGGTAATGCTGGTGGCCTCGCTGTGGATCGCCACCCGTGATATCGGCGGCCTTGCCGGTCTGCTCGCGGTCGAGCCCTCGGAGAGCATGAGTCTGAGCGTGGCCATCACCCTGGTGTTCGGCACTTTCGTCAGCGGCGCCACCCAGGCCACCAACTGGACGCGCTTCGCCAAGAGCGGCCGGGTCGCGGTGCTGGCCAGCATGGTCGGCTTCTTCATCGGCAACGGCCTGATGATCATTGCCGGAGCCTATGGCGCGATCGTCTACCAGCAACCGGATGTGGTCGAGGTGCTGGTGCTGCAGGGGCTGTCCATGGCCGCCGTGGTCATGCTGTTCCTCAATCTTTGGACCACCCAGGACAACACCATCTACAACTTCGCTGCAGCCGGCTGCAACCTGCTGCGCACCGGCAAGCGCAAGACCGTGACCCTGGCAGGTGCCGGTATCGGCACGCTGCTGGCCATCGGCGGCATGTACGAGATGCTGATTCCCTTCCTGATCCTGCTCGGCTCGATCATTCCGCCGATTGGCGGCGTGATCATGGCCGATTTCTTCTACGGCCACCGGTCGCGCTATCCGAAACTGGCCGATGTGCGTCTGCCGGCGTTCAACTGGGTCGGCCTCGGCGCCTACCTGATCGGCGCGCTGAGCGCCTACTTCTCGCCCTGGATCGCCCCGCTGGTAGGTATCGCCGTGGCGGCCGTGACCTATGTCGTGCTGTTCGAGGCAAACAAGGCACTGGTTGGCCGTCAGCAGGTCGCTGGCGCGTGAGTCTGACCGTCGCCGACGTACTCGCCCTGCCCGGCCTGGCCAGCATGCACCTGCGTGCCGGCCAGGCCGGGCGCGACAATGCCGTGCGCTGGCCCTATGTGGCCGAGAACGAAGGCATCGCCGACTGGGTGATGGGCGGCGAACTGATCTTCGTCACCGGCATCAACCACCCGCGCGACGAAGCCAACCTGCTGCGTCTGGTACGAGAAGGCCATGAACGCGTGGTCGCCGGCCTGGTCATCCTCACCGGCGCCGAGTTCATTCAGAGCATCCCACCCAGCGTCATCGCCGAGGCCGAGCGCCTGAACCTGCCACTGATCGAGCAGCCCTACGCACTGAAGATGGTGGTGGTCACCCAGGCCATCGGCACCGCGCTGGTGCAGGCGCAGCAGCTCGGCCGCTCGCGCCAGCACGTGCTGGAACAGGTGCTCGACGGCGACTACCAGTCGCTCGAGGTGTTGCTGCAACGCGGCGACAGCCTCGGCCTGGCACTGCACGTGCCGCGTCAGGTGGCACTGCTGCGCCTCGACGGCAGCGAGCAACTGTTCGGCGACCTGCCGGACGAAGACGCCGAGCGCCAGCTGCAGAGTCGCCAGCAACTGCTGCAACGGCGCCTGGAACAATGCCTCGGCGAACTGGGTGACGTGCTGCCACTGGTCAGCCAGGGCCGCCACTGGATTGCCCTGCTGCCCTGCAGCGATGCCCACGCCGAAGCACGCAACCGTCAGGCCATGACCACGCTGCTCGATGAGCTGCGCCCGCAACTCGGCCCACTGCGCCTGTTCCTCGGTCTCGGCAGCGCCGGTTGCGATGCACCGCGCCTCGCCCAGGGGCTGGGTGAGGCACGCCAGGCCCTGAGCGTGGCGCAGCGCTTTCCCGAGCGCCTGGGCCTGTGCAGTTTCAATGAGCTGGGCGTATTGGAATTGCTCGGTGCGATTCGCGACCGCAGCCTGCTCGATCGCTTCGTCGAACGCGTGGTCGGCCCGCTGATCGGCGATGACTCGCGCCATCAGCCGGTACTGATGCCGACCCTGGAAGCCTGGTTCGCCGAGAACGGCAACCTGGCCCTGGCCGCGCAACGCCTCAATGTTCACCGCAATACCCTGAGCTACCGTCTGCAGCGCATCGAAGCGCTGACCGGCTGCTCGTTCGAAGACCCGCACGACCGCCTGAACATCAGCGTCGCGCTGTTGATCCGGCGCCTGTCGTCGCCTGCCTGAGAGGAACCAAGATGATCATCCACAACGCCCGCCTGCGCGGCCGCGATGGCCTGCACCGCATCACCCTGGACGGCGAGCTGATCGCCCGCATCGAGCCGCAGCAGAACGCCCCCGTCATCGCCGCTGGCGACCTGGACGCGGCCGGCAACCTGGTGGTGCCGCCCTTCGTCGAGCCGCACATTCACCTCGACGCCACCCTCACCGCCGGCGAGCCGGCGTGGAACATGAGCGGCACGCTGTTCGAGGGCATCGAGCGCTGGGCCGAGCGCAAGGCGCTGGTCACCCATGACGACACCAAGACCCGCGCCAAGAAGACCATCGACATGCTGGTCGACCACGGCATTCAGCATGTGCGCACCCACGTCGACGTCACCGACCCGACTCTGGCCGCGCTCAAGGCCATGCTCGAAGTGCGCGAGGAAACCCGCCACCTGATCGACATGCAGATCGTCGCCTTCCCGCAGGAGGGCATCGAGTCCTTCGCCAATGGTCGCGCGCTGATGGAACAGGCCATCGAGCTGGGCGCCGACGTGGTCGGCGGCATTCCGCATTTCGAGAACACCCGCGACCAGGGCGTGTCGTCGATCAAGTTCCTCATGGATCTGGCCGAGCGCACCGGCTGCCTGGTGGACGTGCACTGCGACGAGACCGACGACCCGCAGTCGCGCTTTCTCGAAGTGCTGGCCGAAGAAGCCCGCGTGCGCGGAATGGGCGCACGTGTCACCGCCAGCCACACCGTGGCCATGGGCTCCTACGACAACGCCTACTGCTCCAAGCTGTTCCGCCTGCTGAAGATGAGCGGCATCAGCTTCATCTCCTGCCCCACCGAGAGCATCCACCTGCAGGGGCGTTTCGACACCTTCCCGAAACGCCGCGGGCTGACCCGCGTGGCTGAACTGGATCGTGCCGGGATGAACGTGTGCTTCGGCCAGGATTCCATCGTCGACCCCTGGTATCCGCTGGGCAACGGCAACATCCTGCGCATCCTCGAAGCCGGCCTGCATATCTGCCACATGCTCGGTTACGAGGATCTCAAGCGCAGCCTGGACCTGATCACCGACAACTCGGCGCGTGCCCTGGCCCTCGGTGAGCGTTACGGTCTGGAAGCGGGCCGTCCGGCCAACCTGCTGATCCTGTCGGCGCCGGACGATTACGAAATGGTACGCAGCCAGGGCCACGCGCTGGTGTCGGTGCGCCATGGCAAGGTGCTGATGCGCCGCACCCCGGCCAGCATCGAGCGCGCCTGACGCTCAGATGAGGAAGGAGCTGTAGCCGCGATAACCTCCATACGGATCGCGGCTAAAGCCGCTCCTACACGTCTACTTTTCCGCATGCTGGGGTCACGTCGTCGCTCAAGCCATTCCTTGGCACATCGCCCAGTTTGATCCCCCATAAACGGCAGAAGAGCAAACAGCATAATCCTCATGCAAACAGCGACCGTGGGAGCGGCTTCAGCCGCGATTACCCATAAAAAGCTCGCGGCTGAAGCCGCTCCTACAGAAGCGAGGCGCCCTACTGCAGGCGCACGCTGGCGGTCATGCCGGCGCTCAGCACCGTACCCTCAGGGATCCGGTCGAGCCTGATACGCACCGGAATGCGCTGCGCCAGACGCACCCAGTTGAAGGTCGGCTCGACATCGGCCAGCAATTGCCCGTCCGGGCTGGCGTTGCGGTCGGTGATACCACGGCTGATGCTTTCCACCTCGCCGCGAATCTGCTGGTCCCCGCCCATCAGCCACACCTCCACCGGGGCGCCAACCTGTATGCGCGGCAACTTGGTTTCCTCGAAATAGGCCTGTACGTAGAACGACTGGGTGTCGACCAGCGCCATCACCGCCTGCCCGGCATTCACGTAGTTACCCTGCGCCAACACCAGATTGGTGATCTGCCCATCGCGAGGGGCGTGCACTTCGCTGCGTGCCAGATTCAGCTCGGCCATGCGCAGATCGGCCTGTGCTTCACGGTATTCGCTGCGCGCCATCTCGGCATTGATCTGCGCGTTCTCCAGCAGCTCGGCACTGATAGCCCGGGCACCCAGGCGGGAACGGCGCGAAGCTTCGTGCTCGCGCAGGCTCAACTGCTGGCGGCGAATGTCCGCGACCGCCCTGGCCTTCTCCACCGCCGCCTGATAGCGGTCGCGATCGATGGTCATCAGCAGATCGCCCGCCTTGACCTGCTGGTTGTCGCGCACCTTGAGCTCCACTACCCAGCCGGACACATCCGGGGCGATGGTCACAACATCGGCGCGCACACGAGCATCGCGCGTCCAGGGCGAGTACATGTATTGCTGCCAGATCCAGGAACCGGCGAAGATCGCGGCGGCAACCATGGCCAGGGTGACGCCGACGCGGATGGTCGAACGCATGCTTTTCTCCTTACCGTCCCAGCACAGCGATCACCGCCGCCAGGACACAGACATACAGGGCACAATCGAACAGGGCTTCGTGCCAGATCCAGCTCGCCAGCCCGACGCGCTGCAACCCCAGGCGCAACACACCGGTCAGCAGCAACGCCAAAAGCGCGTAAGCCGCCATCGGGCTGAGCAATACGCCGCCCAGCGACCATTCATGCAAACCCATGGGCTTCTCCCTTCAGATCACACCAGTGGCGCCAGCCGTTGTGCAGCTGCAACAGCGCTGCCTGGGCCAGACGCCTATCCACACTCTGGCTGCAGCTACGCAAGACCTTCAGCAACTCGGCCACCGGCTCGTCGAGTAACCGCTCGTGCGCAGGCGCCGGGCCTCGCGCCAACGCCTCCTCCAGGTGACGCAGAAAGCGCTGCTGAGCCTGCTGCAGGGCCTCATCGGCATTGGCCAGGCATTTGCGCAGGTGCAGCAGCTCGTCGCCCAGATCGAGACCGGCCACGCCATCGTCCCAGCGGTTGCGCGTCCGATCCGGCCGCGCCGGATAGTGTCGCGCCAGCTGGATCAGGCGATCGGCCATTCGCCCGCCGAACCAGTTTTCGGCACGCCCCGGATCGCGCCGGGTCAGACGCCCGAGATCGTCCAGAATCGCCTGCATCAAACGCCGGCCATGCCAGACCGGATCGCGCAGTACCACCAGCTTGAAGGCCATCACCGCGCAGCCCACTCCGATCAGCATGCCCGGGACCTCGTTGAGGAAGAACTCGACGTTGTAGCCGACTCCCGGTGCGGGCAGGCAGAGCACGATGAAATGCAGGCAGAACGAGGTCGAAGTCGCCGCCGTCGCCGGCCTGGCCATGCCCAGCACACCGACGAACAGCGGCACACCGAGCACCAAGCAGAGCATCACGAAGCCATCGATCTGCGGCATCAGAATCTGCCCGACGAAGAACGCCACCGGCAGTGCGAAGAAGATGCCACGCAGAAACATCATGCCGATCTGCGGCGCAGCTTCGAGCCGGGCAAACAGGCTGCACACCACACAGGCCAGCAGCAGTGCGCTAGTAGCATGAGGCCAGCCGGTAGCCAGCCAGAAGGCTGCCAGGACAAGAAAGGTCAGCGCACTGCGCGCCCCATACACCAGCGCACTTTGCCAGTCGTAATGCCAGGACAGGGCTCGCGGCGCATCCGCCGGCGCCCTGCCCTCCTCGACGGCACGCAGGGCACGGGTGGCATCCTCGATACGAATCAGCAGCACCATCAGCCTGTCCAGACACAGTTGCTGAGCGCTGCTCAGCGTATGCTCCTGGCCCGCCTGGCGCAGTTGCTCGACCAACACCTGCAAACCTTCCGGATGCTCCTGCTGCAGGCGCTCGCCCACCTCCTGCAGCCAGGGTGCGACGTCCTGCGTCTCGGCGCTGCTCAACTGCCGCGCCACACCACGGGCCAGGCGCAACATGCCGAGCAGATCGCGACTCAGCACCCGCAGTGCAACGGCGCGCTGACGACCACGCGCGCCCTCGAACCAGGCATGCTCTCGCTGGGCATCCACGGCGACGATGCGCGCCAGTACTTCCAGCAGACCTTGTCGCGTCTGGGTTTCCCCGGTCAGCGCCTGGCGCGCCGCCGTTACGCCAGCCTGCCAGGCGTCGCGAGCCTGCCGGACCAGCTGCCGTTCGACGCGCTGCGGCCAGAGCAGCGCACTACTCAGGGTCGCGCAGATGATGCCCAGGCAGATTTCCGTACAGCGGGCGATGGCTTCATCGAAGATCACCTGGGGCTTGCCAACAGCGGGCAAGGCAATGATCGCGACCGTGTAGCCGGCGAGCACGAAGGAATACGACCAGGCACTGCGCAACATGGTCGAGGAAGCCGTGCACAGTCCCAGCCACAAGGCGAATGCCGGCACGAACAGCAATGGTGCCTGGGCGAACAGCCCCATCATCACCACGGCCATGAAGGTTCCGACCAGAGTGCCGAGCAGTCGCGCCAACCCCTTTTGCACCACCATGCCGGACAACGGCTGGGCGACGATGAACGCTGTCATCAGCGCCCATTGCGGCTGCTCCAGACCGAAACGCAGTGCGCACCACAACGCCAGACCGCCGCCGAGCAGGGTCTTGATGGCGAACTGAATGGCTTGCGAGCTCGGTGCAAGGAACACCAGCAGGGAATCACGCACGACGGCTACCTGAATGAATCTCAGCTCTGAACATAGCTGCAGCGATTGGGTTACGCTTCCGTGTGAAGCGCAATTATTAGCTAGCTAACTATTTATGTCCAGCAGGTCTATTCGTAAAGACCAGCAGAGTGCTGGTGACCTAAAAGCCAACAGCCAGA
Source organism: Pseudomonas sp. Z8(2022) (assembly GCF_025837155.1). Taxonomy (NCBI): domain Bacteria; kingdom Pseudomonadati; phylum Pseudomonadota; class Gammaproteobacteria; order Pseudomonadales; family Pseudomonadaceae; genus Pseudomonas; species Pseudomonas sp. Z8(2022). The sequence goes on from NZ_CP107549.1 coordinate 3,003,235, forward strand.
TCATGGAGACAAAAAAAGGGCGACCTAAGTCGCCCGAATTGCCTTGCGTGCCCAGTGAACTGGAAGGATCAGCTCTGCTTGCGCTTGTGAGCATCCTTCCAGATGAAGTAACCAACACCCCCGAAGAACGCGACCATCAGAAGAACGGTGCCGACTCCGGCGAGTACCACTGTATCGACGAACATGGCTGCCTCCTGTTGTGCCTGTCTGTCTGGGATGGCTTCAAGTTATCAGTGCTGACGGGCGAAAAATTGACCTGGATCAATGGCTGGCAAGCAGGCGCGACCGGGTCTGGGGGAATACTGACCCAGGTCAAGAAACGGAGGGGTACGGAGGCAGAAAGCGGCTGGGCAGCCGCACGAGACGGGAACTGCGGGGCGTTCAGCGCTTCTTCGGCTTGCCCTTGGACTTCTTCTTGGTCTTGCCCAGCGGCAGCACCTGCTCGAACACCTGGCGCATCTCGTTGAGGCGTTTGTCGTTGAGGTCGTGGATACGCTTGTCGCGCTCGGCGGCGAAGTCGATCAGCTTGTCGTCATTGCTCATAGCGGAAACCGGATCAGGCGAAAGGTCAGATTCAGGCGTGGCGCGCAGGCTTGGCGCGTCTTCGCCACTTGATGTTGCCAATGATGCTGGGTCGGCCCACGCATGACCAGTAGCGAGGCGTGTTCCAGCGTCAGCGAATGCTCGATACGCGTGCTGCCAACGCGGCGCAGGTCAAAACGCCGGTTGCCGCCCAGGTTGAGCGAGGCGATCAGCGGATCGCGCCCCAGCTCCGGCTCGGCATCGCTGTGCCAGCCCATGGAGTCCTGGCCGTCGCGGTAATAGTTGAGCAGCACGGCATTGAGCGGCTGGCCTACCTCCCGCACGATTCGCTGACGAATCTCGTCGAGCAGCGGCGTCCAGGGCAACGGCTCGTGCAACTTTCCGGAATAGCGATAGCGTGCCCCGCTATCGCCATACCAGGCGGTCAGCCGTGGCGTGCGGTGATAACGCCCGTGGATGAACAACTCCGGCTGTTGCCAGGGCGTCTGTTCGACCAGCGCGCGCAGCCAGCTGTCAGCCAGGGCGGTATCCACCCAATCGGGTAGATAGTCCAGCTCGGCATCGGCAAGTGCAGGCAAGGGGTCGGTGAACAGCATGGAGAGCTAGGAGCAGGAGAAAGAAAGGAGTGTCTCAGACTTCCACATCCACCCAAAGTCCCTGTCGCGGCAAATCCCCCAGGGCCTGCTCCACATCCTCCGGTTCGGCCTCGGCCAGCTGCTGCGGGGTGTAGCCTCGCCGTTGCCGACGGCGCTGCTCCTCGCGCAGCAATTCCTCGGTTTCCCGCGGGTGCCGCTTGTCCAGGCTCAGCGCACTCTCCTTGGCGCTCTCCTCGGCCGGTGTCACCGGAGGAATATCGGGCTTGGGCTTGATCACGTCCTGCGTGGCAGTGACCGGCGCCAGGCTGTGGGGAATAGGCGGCAGCACGTTTCAGCACCTCCTTTGGTCAGGCTGTCGGCCTTGTCACCCGCGACTTTAGCCTGCGCTCGCTACACTTTCGACTGATGAGCGCAACGATAGTGCCGTGACCGCTTTGGCCGCGGCTCGGCATCCGTTACCATAGCCGGCTTTTTCACGCGGGAGACAGGCATGGCGCAGTATCAACCGGGGCAACGCTGGATCAGTGACAGCGAAGCGGAATTGGGTCTGGGAACCATCCTCGCCGAGGACGGCCGACTGCTCACCGTGCTCTACCCGGCCACCGGCGAAACCCGCCAGTACGCAACGCGCAATGCCCCGCTGACCCGCGTGCGCTTCGCCCCGGGTGACGAGATCACCCATTTCGAGGGCTGGAAGCTCACCGTACAGGAAGTCGAGGATATCGACGGCCTGCTGGTCTACCACGGCCTCAATGCCCAGCATCAACCGGTCACCATGCCGGAAACCCAGCTATCGAACTTCATCCAGTTCCGCCTGGCCAGCGACCGCCTGTTCGCCGGCCAGATCGACCCGCTGTCCTGGTTCGCCCTGCGCTATCACAGCCTGGAGCACAACAGCCGTCTGCTGCAGTCCTCGCTGTGGGGTCTGGGTGGCGCGCGTGCCCAGCCCATCGCGCACCAGCTGCACATCGCCCGTGAAGTGGCCGATCGGATAGCCCCGCGCGTATTGCTGGCCGACGAAGTAGGTCTGGGCAAGACCATCGAAGCCGGTCTGGTGATTCATCGCCAGCTGCTCTCCGGGCGCGCCAGCCGCGTGCTGATCCTGGTACCGGAGAACCTGCAGCACCAGTGGCTGGTGGAGATGCGCCGACGCTTCAACCTCGACGTCGCGCTGTTCGACGCCGAGCGTTTCATGGAAAGCGACGCCAGCAACCCCTTCGAGGATTGCCAGTTGGCGCTGGTCGCCCTGGAATGGCTGAAGGACGACGAGAAGGCCCAGGACGCACTGTTTGCAGCCGGCTGGGACCTGCTGGTGGTCGACGAAGCCCACCACCTGGTCTGGCACCCGGGACAGGCCAGTGCCGAGTATTCGCTGGTCGAGCAGCTGGCCGAGGTCATCCCCGGCGTACTGCTGCTCACCGCTACCCCGGAACAGCTCGGCCAGGACAGCCACTTCGCCCGCCTGCGCCTGCTCGACCCGGCCCGTTTCCATGACCTGGAAGCCTTCCGCGCCGAAAGCAGCCAGTACCGCCCGGTGGCCGAAGCGGTGCAGGAGCTGCTCGACCTGGGCAAGCTCAGCACCCAGGCCCGCGACGCAATCGGCAGCTTCCTCGGCGATGAAGGCCGCGATCTGCTCGACGCCGTCGACAGCGGCGACAACGACGCCCGTGCCCGTCTGGTGCGTGAACTGCTGGATCGCCATGGCACCGGCCGCCTGCTGTTCCGCAACACCCGTGCTGCCGTGCAGGGCTTCCCCGAGCGTGAACTGCACCCCTACCCGCTGCCGAGCCCGGATGAGTACCTGGAGCTGCCGCTGGGCGACCATCCCGAGCTGTACCCGGAGGTCAGCTACCAGGCGCAGGACGAGCTCGACGACGAACAACGCTGGTGGCGCATCGACCCGCGTGTCGAGTGGCTGATCGACACCCTGAAGATGCTGAAGAAGTTCAAGGTACTGGTGATCTGCGCCCACGCCGAAACTGCACTGGATCTGGAAGACGCCCTGCGCGTGCGCTCCGGCATCCCGGCCACGGTATTCCACGAGGGCATGAGCATCCTCGAGCGCGACCGCGCGGCAGCCTACTTCGCCGACGAAGAGTTCGGCGCGCAGGTGCTGATCTGCTCGGAAATCGGCTCCGAAGGCCGCAACTTCCAGTTCGCCCATCACCTGGTGCTGTTCGACCTGCCGGCGCACCCGGACCTGCTCGAACAGCGCATCGGCCGTCTCGACCGTATCGGCCAGAAACACCGCATCCAGCTGCACGTGCCCTATCTGGAGAACAGCCCGCAGGAGCGCCTGTTCCAGTGGTACCACCAGGCGTTGAACGCCTTCCTCGCCACCTGCCCCACCGGCAACGCCCTGCAGCACCAGTTCGGCCCGCGCCTGCTGCCGCTGCTGGAAAACGGTGACGACGCCCAGTGGCAACAACTGGTGGACGAAGCCACCGCTGAACGTATTCGCCTCGAAGGTGAGCTGCACAGCGGCCGCGACCGCCTGCTGGAGCTGAACTCCGGCGGTGCCGGCGAAGGCGAGGCGCTGGTCGAGGCCATTCTGGAACAGGATGACCAGTTCACCCTGCCGATCTACATGGAGGAGCTGTTCAACGCCTTCGGCATCGACAGCGAGGACCACTCCGACAATGCCCTGATCCTGCGCCCCAGCGAGAAGATGCTGGACGCCAGCTTCCCTCTGGGCGACGACGAAGCGGTGACCATCACCTACGACCGCGAGCAGGCCCTGGCCCGCGAGGACATGCAGTTCCTCACCTGGGAACACCCCATGGTGCAGGGCGGCATGGATCTGGTGCTGTCCGGCTCGATGGGCAACACCGCAGTGGCACTGATCAAGAACAAGGCGCTCAAGCCCGGCACCGTGCTGCTGGAACTGCTCTACGTCAGCGAAGTGGTCGGCCCGCGCAAGCTCCAGCTCGGTCGTTTCCTGCCGCCGGCAGCGCTACGCTGCCTGCTCGACGCCAACGGCAACGACCTGGCACCCAAGGTCGGTTTCGAAACGCTCAACGATCAGCTCGAAAGCGTGCCGCGCGCCAGCGCCAACAAGTTCGTCCAGGCCCAGCGCGACGTGCTGGCCAAGCAAATCAACGACGCCGAAGCCAAGGTCATGCCGCGCCATATCGAGCGTGTGGCCGAGGCCAAGCGTCGCCTGATCGCCGAACTGGACGAGGAACTGGCACGCCTTATCGCCCTGCGCGCGGTCAACCCGAGCGTACGCGACAGCGAGATCGACGCCCTGCGCGAGCAGCGCGAACAGAGCCTGGCGATGTTCGACAAGGCTGCCCTGCGTCTGGAAGCGATTCGCGTACTGGTCGCGGGTTAAGCACGCCTGCCTTGTAGGCGCAGGCGCCACACGCAGCGATCGTTGGCACCGAAGAAACTGGTGCCAACGATCCAGGCAGCCTCGATAGCTGCAGATTCAGCGGCCACTGCGGCCCGAACAACACTCTCCTATCGGCCAAGGCCCCGCGCCACTTTCTTCTGCACGAACGCTCCGGCTTGCCCGGATGCTACCGGTGAGAGTGACGGCACGATCCGCCACTCGATTTGGCATCCCCCGCATTGGCAGCCGTACGGTCGCTGGGCATAGTCGCGCACTCGAACAAAAAGATGGAGTGTCGCTATGCGATGGTTGCTGCTCGGCCTGGCAGGTGCCGCGGTCTTTATCTACGGCCGGATCACTGGCGACGCACAGCTCAGCCTGCTGACCAAGGGTATCCCGGTAATCGCCATGCTGCTTTGGCTGCGCCAGGCGCCGGCCGGCACCTATCGACGCTGGATCGGTATTGGTCTGCTGTTCTCCCTGGCGGGCGATCTCCTGCTGGACTGGCCCGGAGACCTGTTCGTCTTCGGCCTCGGCGCGTTCCTGCTCGGTCACCTGGCCTATCTGCGTGCCTACTGCTCCGACAGCCGGCAGCCTGCCCTGCCAGCCCTGCTGCTGGCACTGGCTGCAGGCGGCACGATGTTCGCCGTGCTGGCCAGCAGCGGTCTGGGCGCCCTGATGATTCCGGTGGCCTGCTATGCCACGGCGATCAGTCTGATGCTCTGGCGCGCTCTGGCTCGCATCGGCGTTGCACATCTGCAGCCGCGCTCAGCCTGGCTGGCCGGCGGTGGCGCCGCCCTGTTCGTGCTGTCCGACAGCCTGATCGGCATCAACCGCTTCGTCGTCAGTTTCGATGCTGCCCCCTACGCCATCATCCTCACCTACTGGATCGGCCAGTGGGGCATCACCGCCTCGGCCTTCCAGCGCACCAGGGCCTGATCGGTGCGGCGGGCAGTCGGTAAAGCCTGACTATCACCCACTCCTGGCCAGGCCTTTTACGAAAAGTGCCTAGGCTCGGCCATGCTGCATTGAAAACAGGCACAGGATGCTCAACTTGTAAAGTCGGGCACGACTCCAGCCGCTTCTCGCCTGTTTTTGCCTTGCCCGACCTTCGCTCGACGGCTTTTCCTACAAAGCCTAAAATGCCGGCCTTTTCCGCTACCCGTTGCGACTGCCGTGAGCCAAGAACCCGATCGTCTATTCGCCCAGCCTCTGTCCGAGGTGCCCGACTTCGTCTTCAACGAGGACGTGGTAAGGGTCTTCCCCGACATGATCAAGCGCTCGGTACCCGGCTACCCGACCATCGTCGAGAACATCGGCGTTCTCGCCGGCCAGTTCGCCCAGCCGCACACCACACTGTATGACCTCGGCGCTTCGCTCGGCGCGGTAACCCAGGCGCTGCGCCGCCACGTGCGTGCCGATGGCAGCAAGGTGATCGCCGTGGACAACTCCCCGGCCATGGTCTCACGCTGCCGCGAATACCTGCATGCCCAGGACGCCATGTTTCAGGAGCTGCTCCCCGCAGAGGTGATCGAGGCCGATATTCTCGCCCTCGATCTGCAGCCCACCTCGCTGGTCACGCTCAACTTCACCCTGCAGTTCATCCCACCGGAGCGACGCCTGGAACTGCTCACGCGCATCCACCAGGCTCTGCTACCGGGCGGCGCGCTGATTCTCTCGGAGAAACTGCGTTTCGAGGACAGCGCCGAGCACGACCTGCTCACCGAACTGCATGTCGCGTTCAAGCGCGCCAACGGCTACAGCGAACTGGAAATCGCCCAGAAGCGCAGCGCCATCGAGAAGGTGATGTTGCCCGACAGCCTTGAGCAGAACCGCGAACGTCTGCTGGCCGCGGGCTTCAGCAAGGTTGTTCCCTGGTTCCAGTGCCTCAATTTCGCCTCATTGGTAGCTCTGCCATGATGCGTGATCTGGACCTCGATGCCCTGCTGGCACAACTGGCCGGCACGGCGCTGCAGGATTGGGCATCTGGTCTGCCCGGCCAGCTCGATGCCAAACTGGCTATCGGTCATGGCGACCTGGCGCGCTGGTATGGCGCCGTGCAGGCTCTGCCGGACCTGCCGGTGAGCGAGGTGGAACTGGCCCAGCGCTTCGCCTTCGGCGGTGCCTGCGACGAGGCCACACGCGCGCAGTTGAAAACCGCCCTGCAGGGGCTGATTCCCTGGCGCAAGGGCCCGTTCGAGCTGTTCGGCGTGCATATCGACACCGAATGGCGCTCCGACTGGAAATGGCAGCGCGTTGCACCGCATCTGGATCTGGCCGGCAAGCGCATCCTCGACGTCGGCTGCGGCAACGGCTACTACATGTGGCGCATGCTCGGTGCAGGCGCCGACAGCGTGGTCGGTATCGATCCCAACTGGTTGTTCCTCTGCCAGTTCCTGGCGATGAAACGTTATCTGCCGGATCAACCGGTATGGCATCTGCCACTGGCCTTCGAGGAGCTGCCGGCCAAGCTGCAAGGCTTCGACACGGTATTTTCCATGGGCGTGCTCTACCACCGCCGCTCGCCCATCGACCACCTGCTCGATCTGAAGGATGCCCTGGTCAGGGGCGGTGAACTGGTGCTGGAAACCCTGGTGGTCGAAGGTGATGCCGAGCAGGTTCTGGTGCCCGAAGACCGTTACGCGCAGATGCGCAACGTATGGTTCCTGCCTTCGGTACCGGCCCTGGAACGCTGGCTGCGCCGCGCCGGCTTCGAGGACGTTCGCTGCGTAGACGTCAGCACCACGTCGGTAGAGGAACAACGCGCCACCGAGTGGATGCGCTTCCAGTCGCTGCCCGAGTTCCTCGATCCGGCCGACCACAGCCGTACCGTCGAAGGTCTGCCGGCACCGACCCGCGCAGTGCTGATCGCGCGCAAGCCCTGAGCTGAATCAACTCGCCAAGGCTCGCATCAGGATATGCTCATGACTCGCGCCCACTTGCGAGTCAGATGATGAGGACGGCCACCCTACTCCTGCTGTTTTCATGGATGTTCCCCAGCCCGGTACTGGCCTTGCAGCTCTACACCGAGGAATATCCGCCCGTCAGCTTCAGCCATCAGGGCCAGCCCTCCGGCATGGCCGTCGAGGTGGTTGAGGAGCTGCTGCGCCGCATCGACCAGAAAGCCAGCCTGCAGGTAGTGCCCTGGGCCCGTGCCTACCACATCGCCCGGACGACGCCCGGCACCGCCATCTTCCCTACCATGCGCACCAGCGAGCGTGAGCCGCTGTTCAAGTGGGTCGGTCCGATCATTCTGGCGCGCGACAACTTCTATGCTCTGCGGGGCTCGGGCATCGTCATCCATAGCCGCGAAGAACTGGCCGCATTTCGGGATATCGCCGTCCCGCGCGACTGGTTCAGCTATCAGGAGCTGAAGGCCGCCGGCATGCGAAACCTGCTGGGGGTGAATGAGCCGGCGCAGATGTTCCGCCTGCTGCGCAGTGGTCGGGTGCCCCTGATCGTGGCGGACAACCTGAGTTTCTACGCACGTGGCGAAGCCGCGGCACAGGTCGACTATCTCGGTCTGAACGAGGTCGAGGTGGCCTTCCCCTACCGCGAATCCTACGGCTACATCACCTTCTCGCTCGAAACCGACGACGCGCTGATCCGCCGCTGGCAGGATGCCCTGGATGAAATGAAGCGCGACGGCAGCTTCAGCCGTATCCACCACCATTGGCTACCGGGCGCAGAGGAACCGGGGCTGCGCGAACCGGACTGGCCAACAATCGCACCAGCGTTCAAGGCGCCCTGAAAGGTCCTGGTCGCGGTAGGCAGCGGCCATGATCAGCACCTTCGTCTGGCCACTGCCTGCGTGAAACCGACAAACAGCGCATTGCCCATTACGGCCAATGGACATTACCGCCCGCGCAACCAGTAAGCCCGCCGCCGTGCGATCAGTCGCAGCGGCTCACTTGCGCCCTGCGTCACCACCGCACGGGCACTACCCAGGCGAATGCGCCCCTCCATATCCTGCCTCAGTAGACGACGCATACGCCGGCGCCAGAACCAGGCCCCGACCCAGTCGACGATGGCGTTCTGCAGGTCCAACGGCCACATGGCCGGCATGTAGAACTCAGGCATGGGCGGATGCGATTTGTCGTGCTTGCTCGAACTGTTCATGACCTTTCCTCCATTTCGCTGCCGGCCTTTACCGACTTGCGATCAGGATGAAACGCGCCTATCGTTTAAACAAACGACAAATATCAAACCAACAGTTAATTAATATTTAACAACAATGAATATGACAACCTCCCTGCCACTTCTCGAAAGCGATGTGCTGCGCACCTTCGTCGCAATCGCCGATAGCGGCAGCTTTACCCGTACCGCTGTGCAGGTATTTCGCAGCACGGCTGCCGTCAGCCTGCAGATCAAGCGCCTGGAGGAGACCCTCGGTCAGCGCCTGTTCACCCGCGAAGCCAGGCGCGTGCAACTGACTGCCGAGGGCGAGGTACTACTGTGCTACGCCAGGCGTCTGCTCAAGCTCAACGAGGAAGCGGTGGCACACTTTCTAACCCCGACGCTGAGCGGCCGCGTGCGCTTCGGCACACCGAACGATATCGGTGACCGCGTGCTACCTGGCGTACTGACCCTGTTCGCCCGTAGTCATCCAGCCGTGGAAGTGGAGGTCAACGTGGGGCGCAGCGTGGACCTGGTGGCCAAGCTGGATGCCGGCGAACTGGATCTGACCCTGATCAATGCCGGCAATGACGGCCTGGACGACGCGCGCGGCGAAGTGATCTATTCCGAAGAACTGGTCTGGGCCGGCCGCGATGGCGGCCTGGCCATGCACCGATCACCACTGCCACTGGCGCTGGCCAACCCGGGCTGTGCCTGGCGCCGCACCGCCCTCGATGCGCTGGATCGCCAGGGCCTGAGCTACCGCGTCGCCTATTCCTGCGAACAGTGTGCGGGACAGGAAGCGGCGATGACCGCCGATCTGGCGATCGCGCCCTTCCCACGCAGTCTGGTCAAGCCACCGTTACGTCGGCTCGGTGCGGAACAAGGTCTGCCCGCGCTCGGTGAGTACCATATCAAGCTGATTCGTGGTCACCGGAGTGACGATGCCATCGAGGCGCTCGCCACACAGATGACTCAGGCGTTCGCGCAGGGCTGAGAGCACCGCGCTGTGGGAGGCGCTTCAGCGGCGATGCGTTACAGGAAAGTCGCGGCTGAAACCCCTCCCACAAGGTCTGCTAACCGCGATCGGCCGCCGCCACGATCAGCGCCTTCATCTCGGCGACGGCCTGCTTGAAACCGACGAACAGTGCATGGGCGACGATGGCGTGGCCGATGTTCAGCTCGTTGATACCGGGAATCGCCGCGACGGCCTCGGCGTTGTGGTAGTGCAGACCATGCCCGGCGTTGACGATCAGCCCGTGGTTCAGACCGCAGGTGACGCCATCGCGAATACGCGCCAGCTCCTGCGCAGCTTCTTCGGCGGTATGCGCATCGGCATAACGACCGGTGTGCAGTTCGATGGCCGGTGCTCCGACGCGCATGGCCGCCTCAATCTGCCGCTCTTCGGCGTCGATGAACAGCGACACTTCGCAGCCTGCCAGGGACAGACGCTCCACCGCTGCCGCGATGCGCGCCTCCTGCCCGGCGACATCCAGACCGCCCTCGGTGGTCAGCTCCTGACGAGTTTCCGGCACCAGGCAGACATGCGCCGGGCGAATCTGCTCGGCGAAACCGAGCATGAAATCGGTGACGCCCATCTCGAAGTTCATCCGCGTCTGCAACACATCGGCCAGTACGCGCACGTCACGATCCTGAATGTGGCGACGGTCTTCGCGCAGGTGCACGGTAATGCCGTCGGCACCGGCCTCTTCGGCGTCCAGCGCGGCCTTGACCGGGTCCGGATAGCGCGTACCGCGAGCCTGGCGCAGGGTGGCGACGTGGTCGATGTTCACGCCGAGCAGAATACGATTGGCCTCAGTCACGCTTGGACTCCTTGAGCGTCATGAAAAGTTCGCGGCTGACCAGGGGCCTGCCGCCGAGATGGGGTGCCAGAGCCTGGCGCATCAGGCGCTTGGCCGCGGCCAGCGCACCCGGCGTCTGCCAGTCGGCTTCGGCCATGGCCAGCAGTTCGCGCCCCTGAAACACGCCAGGCTGCAGTTGTACCACCGGCACCAGACCGATGTCCTGCTGCCAGCGATACAGCGCCGTAGGGTCGATGGGTTGTTCATGCTGGTCACGATCCAGGGCGAAACCATAGCCCAGCTCGTCCAGCAGGCGCCATTCGAATGCACGCAGCAGCGGCTCCAGCGCTCGGCCGGCCGCCAGCGCCTGCAGGGTCAGACCGTAGTGTTCGAGCATTGCAGGGTGCGGATCTTCGGCCGGCAGCAGGCGAATAAGCAGTTCGTTGAGATAGAGACCGGAGAACAGCGCCTCACCGGACAGCAGCAGCGGGATACCGGCGCTTTCCAGACGGCCGACGGTCTTCAACTCACCGCGCCCGCGCAGCTCCAGTTCCAGCGGGGCAAAAGGCCGGGCAATGCTGCCTACCTTGCCGCGTGCTGCGCGCAGCACCGCACGGACGCGCCCCTGGGCGGTGAAGAAATCCACCAGGGCACTGCTTTCCTTGTACGGGCGACTATGCAGAACGTAGGCGGCAGAGGTCATGTGGATAACCGCCAGAATGCGCCATGAGCAACGTTGGAGGTGCGCACGGCGCCCCGATCAGTCCAGGTAACCCAGCGAACGCAACGCGCGTTCATCGTCGGACCAGCCACCTTTGACCTTGACCCAGAGATTGAGCATCACCTTGGAGTCGAACATGGTTTCCATGTCCTTGCGCGCATCCTGGCCGATGCGTTTGATGCGCTCGCCCTTGTCGCCGATGATGATCTTCTTCTGCCCGTCGCGCTCCACCAGGATCAGGCCGTGGATATGCAGGATGCGACCCTCCTGCTTGAACTCCTCGATCTCCACGGTGATCTGGTACGGCAGCTCGGCACCGAGCTGGCGCATGATCTTCTCGCGAATCAGCTCGGCCGCCAGGAAGCGACTGGAACGGTCGGTGATCTGGTCTTCCGGGTAGAAATGTTCGGATTCCGGCAGACGCTCACCCACCAGTTTCTCCAGGGTGTCGAGGTTCTGCCCCTGCAGCGCGGAAATCGGCACGATCTCGGCCTGCGGCAGCTGCTCGGCCAGCCAGTTCAGGTGCGGCAGCAGTTCACTCTTGTCTTCCAAGCGATCGGCCTTGTTCACCGCCAGCAGGATCGGGCACTTGACGTGCTGGACCTTCTCCAGCACCAACTGGTCCTCGTCGGTCCAGCGCATGCGGTCAACCACGAACACCACCACGTCGACGTCCTTCAGCGCGGTGGATGCGCTGCGGTTCATGTAGCGGTTGAGCGCCTTGTCGTTGTGCTTGTGCAGGCCGGGCGTGTCGACGTATACGGCCTGAACCTCGCCCTCGGTCTTGATCCCGAGCATGTTGTGGCGGGTGGTTTGCGGCTTGCGCGAGGTGATCGCCAGCTTCTGTCCGAGGATGTGGTTGAGCAGCGTCGACTTGCCCACGTTGGGCCGGCCGACGATGGCGACGTAGCCGCAGCGGGTCACAGGTGCATCAGTCATTGCCATTCTCCACCCCGAGGGCGATCAGTGCCGCAGCCGCAGCGACCTGCTCGGCGATACGCCGGCTGCCGCCCTGGCCCAGGGTCTTTTCATTGAGCAGGGCCACCTGGCACTCGACCATGAAGGTACGGCAGTGCGGCTCGCCCTGAACGTCCACTACCTCGTAACGAGGCAGTTCGCAGGCACGTGACTGCAGGAACTCCTGCAGTCGCGTTTTCGGATCCTTGTTGGTGTCGACCAGGGTCAGGCCGTCCAGCTCGCCGGTCAGCCAGTCCAGCACACGCTCGCGCGCCGCATCCATCCCGGCATCCAGATAGATGGCTCCGATCAGCGCCTCCAGGGCATCGGCCAGGATCGACTCACGGCGAAAACCGCCGCTTTTCAGCTCACCGGAGCCCAGGCGCAGGTACTCGCCCAGCTCGAAGCCACGAGCCAGCACGGCCAGCGTCTCACCTTTGACCAGGCGTGCGCGCAGACGCGACAGCTGGCCCTCACGGGCCTGCGGGAAGCGCTGGAACAGCGCCTCACCGGCTACGAAATTGAGAATGGCATCACCGAGAAATTCCAGCCGCTCGTTGTTGCGGCCAGCGAAACTGCGATGGGTCAGGGCCAGGACCATCAGGTCCTGATCCTTGAAGCTATAACCGAGCTTGCGCTCGAGGCGGGACAGATTGGGGCTCACGGCATCCGTACACGAAATTCTTTGTCGAAATTCACCACCAGATCGAGGTTCTCGATCAGCGGCTCGCGTTTTTCATATTTGAGGTGGACGCGGAACTCGTTGTTTTCCACCTTGACCTCCAGAGCGTCGCGCATGTTCAGGTCACGAATGTTGTTGACCTGCATACCCTTGCTGACGTGGTTGTAAAACTCGCCGACGGTGCGTACATCCGCCGCCTTGTCGGTTTCCACCGATGTAATGATCTTCTCCATGGACATGTAGTCCAGGTAATGCGGCAGCACCTTGAAGCCAGTACTGGCGAAGAATGCCACCACCGCCAGAACCACCAGCCAACCCAGAATGGAAAGCCCCTGCTGCGAGCGCGCGAAAGTCATGTATATCCCCAATAGACAGTCTTGTTGAAAAGCCTTGCGGCTAGACTATTTATAGCCTGCGGCGCTGTGTTGAACAGCGCGCCAGTGCTCAATGAATCACGCCGACACGAGAGAAATTGGGCAGATTGCCGGTCTTGGGCTCCGGCCAGCTCATCCAGATGGCGAAGGCCTTGCCGACGATATGATCGTCCGGGACCATGCCCCACAGCTCCTGAGGGATATGACGATCACGCCAGTAACGGCTGTCGTTGGAGTTGTCACGGTTGTCGCCCATCATGAAGTAGTGCCCTTCCGGCACCACCCACTGGCCACCGGGCTCGCGGCGCATGCGAGTCATTTCCTTGCGGATGGTGTGCTCGACCTGGCCCAGACGCTCCTGATAGAGCATCGCGCTACCCAGGCTGCCAGCTTCTTCGCCGATCAGCTTCTCGGCCACCGGCTCACCATTGACCAGCAGGCGCTTGCCCTGGGTGTACTCGATACGATCACCCGGCAGACCCACCACCCGCTTGATGTAGTTGATGGTCGGATCGCTGGGGTAGCGGAACACCATCACATCGCCGCGCTGCGGGTTATCCACCTCGATCACCTTGGTATCGATCACCGGCAGGCGAATGCCATAGGCGAACTTGTTCACCAGGATGAAATCACCCACTTCCAGGGTCGGCTTCATCGAACCGGAAGGAATCTGGAACGGCTCGACCAGGAAGGAACGCAGCACCAGCACGATGGCCAGTACCGGAAAGAAGGATTTGCCGTACTCGACTAGCAACGGCTCCTTGCTCAGGCGCTCCAGCACCCGGTCATCAGGATCGTCGACCCGCCCCTGGTAGGCTGCAATCGCCGCACGGCGGCGCGGAGCCAGCAGAATCAGATCGATCAGGGCCAGGAAGCCGCAAACGGCAACCGCGATAACCAACAGGAGCGGGAAATTGATCGACATAGAGCCTTAGCTATCCAACCTGAGCACAGCGAGGAAGGCTTCCTGTGGAATTTCCACGTTGCCGACCTGCTTCATGCGTTTCTTACCGGCCTTCTGCTTCTCGAGCAGCTTCTTCTTACGGCTCACGTCGCCACCGTAACACTTGGCCAGTACGTTCTTTCTGAGCGCCTTGACAGTGGTCCGCGCGATGATCTGGCCGCCAATGGCTGCCTGGATCGCCACGTCGAACATCTGCCGAGGAATCAGTTCCTTCATCTTCTCGGTCAACGCGCGGCCCTTGTAGGCCGCGTTGTCACGGTGAACGATCAATGCAAGGGCATCGACCTTGTCGCCGTTGATCAGCACGTCCAGCTTGACCAGATTGGCCGACTGGTAGCGGTCGAAATGATAGTCCAGCGACGCATAGCCACGGCTGGTCGACTTCAGGCGATCGAAGAAGTCCAGCACCACTTCGTTCATCGGCAGGTCATAACGAACCTGAACCTGAGAACCGAGGAACTGCATGTCGCGCTGCACGCCGCGTTTCTCGATGCACAGGGTGATGACGTTACCCAGGTGTTCCTGAGGCACCAGGATGGTCGCGGTGACGATCGGCTCGCGGAAGTCGGCCACGGACGAAACGTCCGGCAACTTGGAGGGGTTGTCTACCGTGATGGTTTCACCCGTTTTGAGCTCGATCTCGTAGATCACGCTCGGCGCGGTGGTGATCAGATCCAGGTCGTACTCGCGCTCCAGGCGCTCCTGGATGATCTCCATGTGCAGCATGCCGAGGAAGCCGCAACGGAAGCCGAAGCCCAGAGCGTCGGAGCTTTCCGGCATGTACTGCAGCGACGAGTCGTTGAGGGTCAGCTTCTGCAGAGCATCGCGGAAGTCCTCGAAATCGTCGGAGCTGACCGGGAACAGGCCGGCGTAGACCTGCGGCTGGATCTTCTGGAAGCCCGGCAGCACTTCAACCTCGGGAGTCGAGGACAGGGTCAGGGTATCGCCGACCGGCGCGCCGTGAATGTCCTTGATGCTGGCGATGATGAAGCCCACTTCGCCGGCCTTGAGGTCTGCGGTGGCAGTGTGTTTCGGAGTGAATACACCGACGCTGTCGACCAGGTGCACCTTGCCAGTGGACTTGACCAGAATCTTGTCGCCCTTCTTGACGCGCCCCTGGCGTACACGCACCAGCGAGACAACGCCCAGATAGTTGTCGAACCAGGAGTCGATGATCAGAGCCTGCAACGGAGCGTCGATCTCGCCCTCGGGCGCAGGGATGGTATGCACCAGACGCTCGAGCACCTCGTCCACGCCCATGCCGCTCTTTGCGCTGCAGGCCACGGCGTCGGTAGCGTCGATGCCGATGATCTTCTCGATCTCTTCCTTGACGCGGTCCGGGTCGGCCTGGGGCAGGTCCATCTTGTTCAGCACGGGCATCACTTCCAGGCCCTGCTCGATGGCGGTGTAGCAGTTGGCAACCGACTGGGCTTCCACGCCCTGACCTGCGTCCACCACCAGCAGCGCGCCCTCGCACGCCGCCAACGAGCGCGAAACCTCGTAGGTGAAGTCGACGTGGCCGGGGGTATCGATGAAGTTCAGCTGATAGGTCTTGCCGTCCTTCGCCTTGTAGTGAAGGGTGACGCTATGGGCCTTGATGGTGATGCCGCGCTCACGCTCAAGATCCATGGAGTCCAGTACCTGAGCCTCCATTTCACGCGCGGCAAGACCGCCGCACATCTGGATGAAACGGTCAGCCAGGGTGGACTTGCCGTGGTCGATGTGGGCAATGATGGAAAAATTGCGGATATGACTCAGGTCACTCACGGATCAACACTCAAAGAAGGCACAGGCAAGACGCTTGCCGAAAATAGCCGCGGATTGTACCCGATCCCTCGCGACCGCGTCACGCCTGCTCAGCACTGGTGCAGAGACGAAGAAGGGCGCCCGAAAGCGCCCTTCTTCAACATCCGCCGGATTACTCAGCCAGCTTGAAGGTGATGAAGCTGGCTCGCCCCTGACGCAGCACACGCATGGATACCGAACGGTTCTTCGGCAGCTCCTGCGCCACCTGAGTGAAGGTGCGAGTGGAATCGATAGCCTGATTGTTCAGGTGAGTGATCACGTCGCCAGGACGCAGGCCGATCATGGCCGCAGGACCATTCAGCACCTCCTTGACCACGACGCCGCCCTTCAGGTCGAGACCTTTCTTCTGCTCGGCCGTCAGTTCGACCACCGTCACACCCAGGCGATTGCTGCTGCGCTCACCGCCCTGCGCCGGACCCGACGCGGCCAGCTCCTGTCCCTCTTCCGGCAACGTGCCGACGGTGACGCTGAGTTTCTTGCGCGAACCGTCACGCACCACATCCAGCTCTGCCTTCTGTCCCGGCTTCAGTCCGCCGACCAGATGCGGCAGATCGGCGGACATGATGATCGGCTTGCCATTGAGGTTGAGAATCACGTCCCCCACCTGCAGGCCACCTTTGTCTGCCGGACCGTCTTCCAGCACCTGGGCAACCAGTGCGCCGGCCGGCTTGTCCAGACCGAAGGATTCGGCGAGGTCCTTGTTCACTTCCTGAATCACCACGCCAAGCCAGCCACGAGTGACCTTGCCGTCGGCCTTGAGCTGATCGGCCACCTGCATGGCCACTTCCATCGGAATGGCGAAGGACAGCCCCATGAACCCACCGGAACGGGTGAATATCTGCGAGTTGATGCCCACGACTTCCCCTTGCAGATTGAACAGCGGGCCGCCGGAGTTACCCGGATTGATCGCCACATCGGTCTGGATGAACGGCACGTAGCTGTCGCTCGGCAGGTTACGCCCCTTGGCACTGACGATACCGGCGGTCACCGAGTGATCGAAACCGAACGGCGAACCGATAGCCAGCACCCATTCGCCAACCTTCAGGTCATCGGCCTTGCCCAGGCGCACTACAGGCAGGTTCTTGCCTTCGACCTTGAGCAGCGCGACGTCGCTGCGCGGATCGGCACCAATCAGCCTGGCTTCCAGCTCGCTGCGATCGGACAGACGCACGATGATCTCGTCGGCATCGGCAACCACGTGGTTGTTGGTCATGATGTAGCCATCCGGCGAGATGATGAAGCCGGAGCCCAGTGACTGCGCTTCGCGCTGGCGACCGCCCGGATTGCGCGGCATCTGCGGAATGCTGCGCTCGAAGAACTCGCGAAACATCGGCGGCAGACCTTCGAGATCAGGCAGGCCCGGCTGGCCGGCAACGGCACGCTCGGGCATCTTCTGCCGGGTACTGATGTTGACGACCGCAGGCGAAGCTTCCTCTACCAGATCGGTAAAATCAGGCAGGCTGGCCTGGGCCAGCAGGCTCTGCCCCCAGAGCAAGGCAACCGCCAGCAGCAGTGCAATGGACTTGAGTTTTCTCATCGAACTACGACTCCCCATGTAAAAACTCGGACACTCTCAACCCGCCGCTGATACAGGCACCAGCAGCGTACGTAGGACAACAGGTTGCAAGAAGGGGTTCTCGGCGACGCGAGCAGCACGCCAGCGGACCATCAGCCAAGTGGCGGACAGGCCCAGCAGGCCACAGAGAATCACCTGCGGCTCGGAAAGGCCCAGGCCGTCCGCCAGCAGTGCAGCAGCGAACAGGCCGAGAAGCGGAAGCAGATAAACCAGCAGGGAACTGCGCACCAGCAGATCTTCGCGCACACCAATGATCACGGTATCGCCAACCGCCAGCTGCATCTGACTGAGCGCGCGGACGTAACCGCGCTGCCGCCCCACACCCAGGCGATCCATCAGCCCCTGGCCACAGGCGGCATTGGCCGAACAGCTCGAACAGGTGCTCTTGCGCAATGTCTCGACCCAGACAGCGCCGGGCTCGAGCGCCACTACACGCCCCTGTTCTTCGATCATTGGCTGGCCTGTTCAGGCACTCCGGCACGCATGGACAGCGCGATACGCTCTGCGGTTCCCAGAGGAATTTCACCGACCACGGTCACCATCACGTCACCGGTATTGGTACTCATCCGCCGCGAGACGGCCACGGTCGGACCCAACTGGCTGCGCGCATCGTCGACAACGCTGCCGTTGAGGGGCTCGATGAAAACCGAAAAACGCGCCAGACCATCGCCATACATCAGGTAGGCGACAGCTTCTTCGGAAGCAGGATCCCGACGCAGCTGCGCCGTAGCGAGGGTAAAGCCCGGCGGCAGCCAGTCCGAGCGCCAACTGCCCTCAGCCATGCTGTCGGCTGCACGCAAGCGCACCGCACGACAGGCAGAACTGGGCTGCATGGCGTTCTCAACAGGGGTAGACGTGTCCAGCTGGGCGAACTGAAAGCGCTCCAGAAGCTGGCCACGCTCATTCAGCAGCAGGGATTTGAGAGGCAGGCCGGCTTCCCGGTCGAGGTAAAGTTCGAAGCCGTAACGATGCTGATCCTTGGGCTCAAGCACCAGTACATCAGCCGGGCGATTGGCAATGCGCGACTGGCCGGCAACACGCATGTTGTACCAGTTGCCCAGCTGCTCTGCGTCCAGCTGACGGGCAGGCCAGGCCTGCCCTTCACTGACCTGGTCGGCCAGCGAGCCCGTGACGCACTGCGCCTGACCATCGACTTTGAGTACTTCCTGCGCCGGGCCGTCGAGCTGCAGAAGACGCTCGCGAATCTGCCCCCCCTCTTCCACCCGATGCCATACGGCATGAGTGGAGAAACTGCCATTACGCTCATAGATGAACGTGCCCTGAAAACTTTGCTGACGCTCCGCCGCGGCAAGGCGTCCAAGCAAGTCCTGCACTTCAGAGGCCTGCACCGGCAATACCAGCAGACCTCCAAGCAGGCAGAGGGGAATCGCGCGCATGTGACTCCTTAGCGCTTAGCGGTTTTCCAGGCTCGCAGCACGAGCATAAGGCAGAGCGGTTTCACCGGTACCCATCACGGCTTCCTGCGCATGCTGGCGCAGATAGTTCGGCAGGCGCTGCTCATGCCAGCTGGCAGTGCCGACCTGGGCAGGTTCACCAGCTTCTTCGCTGCTGCGATAGCCGGCGAGCAACGCTGGCCCCTGCACCTGCGGTACCGAGAGTACCGGAGAAGCATCCTGTTGAGCCAGCTGAGCGCCGCTCAGGTCATCCTGATTGTAAAAACGCACCCCAGCCAGCACAGCAACGGTCACCGAGGCCGCCACGGCTACTCGCCCGACGCTGCGCCAGATCGGCGTCTTGCGCGCCGGAATGGCTTCGTCGGCCAATGCCGCGGAAACCGCAGATGCGATGTCCAGTTGCGGTACCAGCAACTCACGGTGCATGGCTGCACGGGCGATCTGGTAACGCGACCAGGTGCCACGCAGCTCGCCATTCTCGCTGGCTGCGAGCACACGTCGCAGTTCCAGTTCGTCCGCTTCGTTATCCATCACCGCGGACAGCGATTCCTGCAGGGTTTCACGACTCATGGTGTTCCTCTCTTGGCTGTCGCCGCTGCCTTAGGCTTCCTGCAACAGAGGTTGCAGGGACTTATCAATAGCCTCACGTGCACGGAAAATCCGCGAACGTACCGTACCTACCGGACACTGCATGACGCTGGCAATGTCCTCGTAACTCAACCCTTCGAACTCGCGCAAGGTCAACGCCGTACGCAGGTCGTCCGGTAGCTGGGCGATAGTTCGATGCACAGTGGCTTCGATCTCGTCGCGCAGCAATGCCCGTTCCGGTGATTCGATGTCCTTGAGGGCATGATCGCCGTCATAGAACTCCGCATCATCGCTACTGACATCACTATCTGGCGGCCGCCGACCGCGGGACACCAGATAATTCTTCGCCGTGTTGATGGCGATGCGGTACAGCCACGTATAGAACGCACTATCACCGCGAAAGTTTCCAAGCGCCCGGTAGGCTTTTACAAACGCCTCCTGAGCGACATCCTGTGCCTCGTGAGTGTCGTGCACGAATCGCACGATCAAACCAAGGATCTTGTGCTGATACTTCAGCACCAACAGATCGAAGGCACGCTTGTCGCCACGCTGCACTCGCTCGACCAGCTGCTGATCATCTTCCTGGGTTAGCATGCATTCTCCTCGTTACGCCTGGAGAAGGTTTGCACCCGTAAGCGAATCAGCTTGCCAAGATAGACTCGGGCCTTACGCAAAAGTTCTCCCCTCCAAGCAAGCTTCCTGCAGAGTTTTCATTTCTCTGGCTGGAATGGCCTCAGCGAAACCCTTCGCTGACGCAGATAATCTTATCGCCGCTCATTTCCACATCTTCCGCTGACTTCAGATGCAGGCACGCGCAGGCGCTCTCCCTTATATGGGCGACCTTCTATGGAACCTTAAAGACTAAAAAAGTTCCCGAGCACGGCGGTCGGTCATAAGCTGGCTATTGTGCCGGTGCCCCTCTCTATATACTAGGGCTCGCTTTCACGCGGAAAACGGACATGAGCCACCACTTCCAGCACGATGTTCTGGTCATCGGCAGCGGCGCTGCCGGCCTGACCCTCGCCCTCACGCTGCCGCCCCACCTGCGCATTGCGGTCTTGAGCAAAGGCAACCTGGCCAATGGCTCGACCTATTGGGCACAGGGCGGCGTGGCAGCAGTGCTGGACGACACCGACACGGTCGAATCGCACGTTGCCGATACCCTCAATGCCGGTGCCGGGTTATGCCGTGAGGACGCCGTGCGCTTCACGGTAGAACACAGCCGCGAAGCCATCCAGTGGCTGATCGATCAGGGCGTGCCCTTTACTCGTGACGATGAAACGGCACGTGAGGACGGCGGCTTCGAGTTTCACCTGACTCGTGAAGGTGGTCACAGCCATCGGCGCATCATTCATGCCGCCGATGCCACTGGCGCGGCGATTTTCAATACGCTGCTGGAACAGGCCCGCAAGCGCCCCAATATCGAGCTGCTGGAACAGCGCGTTGCCGTCGACCTCATCACCGAGCGCAAGCTGGGGCTCGATGGTGACCGCTGCCTGGGCGCCTACGTGCTGGATCGCAGCTGCGACGAAGTGGACACTTTCAGCGCGCGCTTCGTGATTCTCGCCACCGGTGGTGCGGCCAAGGTCTACCTCTATACCAGCAACCCGGACGGCGCCTGCGGGGATGGCATTGCCATGGCCTGGCGCGCCGGCTGCCGCGTCGGCAATCTGGAATTCAACCAGTTTCATCCCACCTGCCTGTATCATCCGCAGGCCAAGAGCTTTCTGGTCACCGAAGCCGTTCGCGGTGAAGGCGGCCTGCTCAAGCTACCCAATGGCGAACGCTTCATGCAGCGCTTCGACGAACGCGCCGAACTGGCGCCACGCGATATCGTCGCTCGTGCGATCGACCATGAGATGAAGCGTCTGGGGATAGATTGCGTCTACCTGGACATCAGCCACAAACCGGCCGACTTCATCAAGAGCCACTTCCCTACCGTTTACGAACGCTGCCTGGGTTTCGGCATCGACATCACCAGGCAGGCCATTCCGGTCGTGCCCGCGGCGCACTACACCTGCGGCGGCGTAGTGGTCGATCAGCAAGGCCGCACGGATGTGCCGGGGCTGTATGCCATCGGTGAAACCAGCTTCACCGGCCTGCATGGTGCCAATCGCATGGCCAGCAACTCGCTGCTCGAATGTTTCGTCTACGCCCGTTCGGCCTGCACCGACATCGTCGCCCGGCTGGACGAAGTAGCGATGCCCACTGCCCTGCCGAGCTGGGACGCCAGCCAGGTGACCGACTCCGACGAGGACGTGATCATCGCCCACAACTGGGACGAGTTACGGCGGTTCATGTGGGACTACGTCGGCATCGTGCGGACCAACAAGCGCCTGCAGCGCGCGCAGCATCGGGTACGTCTGCTGCTGGACGAAATCGACGAGTTCTATTCCAACTACAAGGTCAGTCGCGACCTGATCGAGCTGCGCAACCTGGCACTGGTGGCCGAGCTGATGATCCGCTCGGCCATGCAGCGCCATGAAAGTCGCGGCCTGCACTACACCCTCGATTATCCCGAGCAACTGACCGAGGCACGCGACACTATTCTGGTGCCGACGCCCCAGGCTCAGCCCAGCGTCGCCGGCTGAACTTCAGGCGCAAGCGCAGGCGCCGGTGCTGCTCCGGCGCCAATGCGTCGCGAGCGATGCACACCCCGCGACTGAACCTTTGCCCCGGCAGTCGATAGCGCAGCACCACTGCCAGCGGCAACGCCAGGCTGTCCGGGTGCAACTGCACCGCCTGCCAGCCGGCTTCAGCACTGTACAGATGCCAACCGAAGGCATCACGACGCAGCCCGGTGATGGCGCGTGGCGCAGTCAGCAAGAGGTGGCGCGGCAACACCCAGGCCGCATGCATCAGACAGGCCAGGGATAACAACAGCTGCAACCAGAGGGGAATGTCGGCCAGCCAGGGCGCCGGCAAAGCCAGCGCCAGGACCGATAGATAGAGCCTCAGCAGCCAGCGTGATGGCTGCCAGCGGCACTCGAAGGCATCACTTGGGTTGGACACGATCCAGAATCATGCGCACGATGTGGCGCAGGTCGGCATCCTCGGGCTCGCCGCGCTGCATGAACCAGCCGAACATGTCCTGATCCTCGCACTCCAGCAGCTTGCGGTAGCGCGCCTGATTCTCTTCATCCAGGGTCGGGTACACCTCCTGGACGAAAGGCACCAGCAGTACGTCCAGCTCCAGCATGCCACGACGGCTATGCCAGAACAGGCGATTCAGTTCACTTTGCTCAACCATGCAACGGACTCCTCGAACGAGGGCCGCAGTATAACGGCGAATTGCCTCGCTGTTGACCATGACGCAGTGCAATTGCGCTGACAAGCCCCTATCGCGCCCACTATGATGACGCCCCTGACCTTTATTCAGTGATTCGATTTGCATCATGGCCGATAGCGCTTACTTCACCCTTCTCGATCACGAAGGCCTGCTCGCCGTACGCGGCGTGGATGCGGCCAAGTTTCTGCAGGGCCAGGTAACCTGCAATCTCAATTACCTGAGTGCCAGTCAATCCAGCCTCGGCGCCCGCTGCACCCCCAAGGGCCGCATGCTGTCCAGTTTTCGTATCGTCCCGGTGGAGGACGGCTACCTGCTGGCCATGGCCCGCGAGCTTGTCGAGCCGCAGCTGGCCGACCTGCAAAAGTACGCCGTGTTCTCCAAGTCCAGGCTCACTGATGAAAGCGCCGCCTGGGTACGTTTCGGCCTGTCAGGCGGTGATGCCGCGCTGAACGAGCTCGGCCTGCAACTGGACACCACCGGCGATGCTCTGACCAGCACCGGCCAATTGCTTGCAGTGCGGCTGAGCGACGGCCGCGCCGAACTCTGGGCGCCGGGCACCGAAGCCGAGACACTGCAAAGCCGCCTGGCTACGCTGCTGCCGCAGGCGCCGCTTAACGACTGGCTGCTGGCTCAGGTCCGCGTAGGTGTCGGCCAGGTGTTCGGCGCCACGCGAGAGCTGTTCATTCCGCAGATGATCAACCTGCAGGCCCTGGGCGGTGTGAGCTTCAAGAAAGGTTGCTACACCGGCCAGGAAATCGTCGCGCGCATGCAGTACCTGGGCAAACTCAAACGCCGACTGTACCGCCTGTGCCTGCCCGGTACGGCACTGCCGGCTGTCGGTGTCGAGTTGTTTTCCCCCGTTCATGGTTCCAGCGTCGGTGAAGTGGTGCTGGCGGCCCAGGCCGGCGAGGCCATCGAGCTGCTCGCAGTCCTGCAAGAGGATGCCGTGAACGACGGTCGCATTCATCTGGGCAGCAGCGATGGCCCGACGCTGACCCTGCTCGATCTGCCCTACCAGCTGGATGCCGACAAGGAAATCCAGCGCTGACTCCCCCCGGCGCCGCTTCGAATCCCTAAGAGAATCACTCATGAGCAAGCTTGCTGAAAAAGTCCAACAGGAACTGATCCACGCCATCGAGAACGATGAGCTGGTGCTGCCCACACTGCCCGAGGTGGCACTGAAGGTTCGCGAGGCCGCCGAAGACCCGGATGTCGGCATCCCGCAGATCAGCAAGGTGATCGGCAACGACGCCGCTCTGACCGCACGCATCATCAAGGTGGTCAACAGCCCCCTGCTGCGCAGCAACAAGGAAATCACCGACCTGCAGATGGCCGTCAGCCGTCTGGGCATCAACTACACCTGCAACCTGGCCACCGGCCTGGCCATGGAGCAGATGTTCCAGGCCACCAGTGACGTGGTCGACCGCAAGATGCGCGAAGTATGGAACAAGAGCACCGAAATCGCCGGTATCTGCCACGTACTGTGCCGCCACTACACCCGCCTGATGCCGGATCAGGCCACCCTCGCCGGCCTGGTCCATCAGATTGGCGTGCTGCCGATCCTGACCTATGCCGAAGAGCACAACGAGTTGCTGGCCGACTCCATCAGCCTCAACCATGTGATCGAACAGATCCATCCGATCATCGGCGACAAGATCCTGCGCACCTGGGAATTCCCCGAGCCCATCGCCATCGTGCCCAGCCAATACCTGAACTTCGCCCGCGACTCGGCCAAGGTCGACTACGTCGACATCGTCCAGGTCGCCACCCTGCAGAGCTATCTGGGCAGCGAGCACCCCTACACCCAGCTGGACTGGAGCACCGTGCCGGCTTTCGCCAAGCTCGGTCTGGACCCGCAGGTCGACATGCAGGCCGATGAAGATCTCTCCGCCGCCATGGAAGCGGCCATGAGCATGCTGCAATAAAAGCACCGCACCAGGGATAGCAGATGCCTCTATTCAGGTCATGCGCCTGAGCAAGTAGAGGCCATGCGTTATGCATTCGTCCTGTTCGGCAGCACGCAAGCGGCCGAACAGGGATGCCTGACGCTTGACTGGAAGGCTGCCCAAGACCTGCGCATTGCCGGTATACGAGCCACTATGGCTCGCCCGCTGCGGGGGGAAACTCGACACGCACCCGCAGACCGTGCGGCAACGCCTGATGCAGGCTGACCCGGGCCTGATGCGCTCGACAGATCTCGCCAACGATGGCCAGGCCCAGACCGGCACCGCTGCCCTGGTTACTGCGCCTGTAGAAACGCTCGAAGACCTTCTCGTGCTCGGCCTCGGGAATGCCCGGACCATCGTCCTCGACCTCCAGCACGGCCGGCGCCAGAGTGCGGATGACCAGATTGCCTCCGGCCGGCGTATTCGCCAGCGCGTTATCCAGCAGATTGTTCAGCAGCTCGTTGAGCAGCGTCGGCTCACCGTCTATCCATACGGATTGATCAGCCTCCAGCGCCAGCGCGACGCCACGGGCATGCGCCAGCGGCGCCATGGCCAGGCCCAATTCGCGAGCCAGCTGGCTTAGGTCGATGCGCTGCGCTCCACCTTCGGCAATGGCCCGCGCCCCGCTTTCGATCCGAGCCAGGGAAAGCAATTGATTGGCCAGCGAAGTCAGGCGATCGCCTTGCTGCGCTACCTG
This sequence comes from Pseudomonas sp. Z8(2022), assembly GCF_025837155.1. Classification (NCBI taxonomy): domain Bacteria; kingdom Pseudomonadati; phylum Pseudomonadota; class Gammaproteobacteria; order Pseudomonadales; family Pseudomonadaceae; genus Pseudomonas; species Pseudomonas sp. Z8(2022). The sequence goes on from NZ_CP107549.1 coordinate 3,028,641, forward strand.
CTCCAGCGTGCTGCGCCACTCCTCGGGCTGTTCGGCACGCAACCCCAGGGCGATCCGCGCCTTGAGCGCCGCCAGTGGGGTGCGCAGTTCATGGGCCGCATCGGCAATGAACTGCGATTGCCGCTCGAACAACCCTCGCAAACGTTCGTTGAACTGATTCAGGGTTTCCACAAGAGGCAACACCTCACGCGGCAGGCCGCTGTCCGGCAGCGGCTGCAGGTCGTCGCTGGCTCTTTCGGCCACCTCCCGGCGCAATGCCTCCAGGGGGCGCAAGGCCAGGTTCACGGCCAGCCATACCAGCAACAGTGAGCTGATCGACAGCAACCCCATACGCCACAAGGTGCCAACCAGTAGCTCGCGCGCCATGCGTTCGCGCGCCCCCTGGGTTTCCGCCACGCGAATCTCGGCAATGCCGTTGAGCTGCGGCTCGCTGACTGGCTGCAGCAGACTGACCACCCGCACCCCCTGATTGCGATACTCGGCATCGTAGAAGTGCGCCAGGGCCGGGTAATCGTCGGTGCGCGGTGTCCCCGGCGGAGCAGGCGGCAGATCTTCGTAGCCGGACATCTGATTGCCCTGCAGATCGAGCACCTGATAGTAGATGCGCCCGGCGCTGTCGTAGGCAAAGGTATCGAGTGCCACGTAGGGAATATTCGCGCGCAGCCGGCCGTCATCGGCGTGCAGGCCATCCGCCACGGCTCGCGCCGACGCCAGCAGCGTACGGTCATAAGCCGTATCAGCTGCACGACGGGCGCTCCAATAGGCGGTGAGACTGCTCAGCAACAGGATCAGCGACAGCAGCAGTGCCAGGCGCCGCAACAAACGCCCGCGCAGGCTGACGCCACGGCTCATGCCTCGACCGTCTCCAGCAGGTAGCCAAGCCCGCGGAAAGTGACGATACGCACGGTACTGCCTTCGAGCTTCTTGCGCAGGCGATGAATGTAGATCTCGATGGCATCAGGGCTGGCGTCCTCGTCCAGGCCGAACACCTGCGCCGCCAGCTGTTCCTTGCTCATCACCCGACCCGGCCTGGCGATAAGCGCCTCCAGCACGGCCTGCTCACGGGCCGTCAGACCGAGCGCTTCGCCGCGCAGACTGAAGCGGCGCGCACCGAGGTCGTAGACCAGATCGCCACAGCGCTGCACCTGCTCGCCACCGAGCACGCTGCGCCGAAGCAACGCCTTGACCCGCGCTTCCAGCTCGGTCAGCTCGAAGGGTTTGGCGAGATAGTCATCGGCGCCGAGATTGAGACCATGCACCCGATCCCTGACCTCGCCGCGCGCGGTCAGCATCAGTACCGGCAGGGTCTGACCACGGTCACGCAGGCGCGCCAGCACGGCGAAACCATCCAGACGCGGCAGGCCGATATCGAGAATCGCCAGCGCATAGTCCTCGCTGGAAAGTGCCAGATCGGCGGCCACGCCATCGTGCAGCACATCCACCGTCCAGCCGGCCCCCTTGAGCGCCTGGGCCACGCTTTCCGCCAATTGCGGGTGGTCTTCGACCAGCAGAATCCGCACCACCACCTCCAGCTGCACCATCCTCAGATGGCGCGCAGTTTAGCGCCGTAACCGCGACTGTGAATTGCCCAAGTGCCAAAGCAGGTCCTGTGCGCCGCTTTCGGTGGGCCAGTCCGCATCCCTGAAATCTGCCACGGAAAACTTTCACAGGTGAAAGGCTAGTGAAAGCTTGCCCTCATAGCATCGCTGCCAGGTGGCTCGATCCACCCGCTCGAGCGACCTGGCAGTGGTGCCAGGCCGTTACAAGAACAAGAATGGAGACCACATGATGCACGCAGCCTCACGCCAGGCCCTGCCGCCTGTACGCCTGCTCTGCCTGGCCATCGCCGCTACCGGCGCAGCCCCTCTGGCCAATGCAGCCTTCATCGAAGACAGCAGCGCCAGCCTCACCGCTACCAACATCTATTTCAACCGCGATTTCCGCGAAGATCCGGGTCAGAACAAGCGTGAAGAATGGGGCCAGGGCTTTCGCCTCGACCTGCAGTCCGGCTTCACCGAAGGCACCGTCGGCTTCGGTGTCGATGCCATGGGCCTGCTCGGCATCAAGCTCGATTCCGGCCGCGGCCGCACCGGCACCGACCTGCTGCCTGTGCATGACGACGATCGCTCCGCTGACGAGTTCAGCCGCCTGGGGCTGACCGCCAAGGTCAAGGTCTCGGCAACCGAATTCCGCTATGGCTCGCACGTTCCCGAGCTGCCCGTGGTCAAGGCCAGTGACAGCCGCCTGCTGCCACAGGTCTTCGAAGGCGGACTGCTGACCTCCTCCGAACTCAAAGGCCTGACCTTCACCGGCGGCCGCCTCGACAAGGTCATCGACCGTGCGTCGACCGACGACGAGGACATGGTGCTCAACAGCAAGAACCGCCGCTTCGCCGGCGGCATCAGCGCTGACCACCTTGACCTCGCAGGTGTCGACTACAAGTTCGCCCCGGGGTTTACCGGCCGTTACTACTTCGCCGACCTGGACGACATCTATCGCCAGCACTTCCTCGGCCTGCTCACCAGCCACAAGCTCGGCGCCGGCACCCTGAGCAGCGACCTGCGCCTGATCTACAGCCGCGACAGCGGCGCAGCCAAAGCCGGCAAGGTCGACAACCGCGCGGTCAACGCCATGGTCAGTTACGGCATCGGGGCGCACAAGTTCGGCCTGGGTTTCCAGGACATGAGCGGTGACACCGGCTTTGCCTATATCGATGGCAGCGATCCGTTCCTGATCAACTTCGTGCAGATCAACGACTTCGCCAACGCTGACGAACGTTCCTGGCAGGCCCGCTACGACTACAACTTCGCCAGCATCGGCGTTCCCGGCCTGACCTTCATGACCCGTTACATCCGCGGTGACGACGCCCGGATCGCCGGCTCCAACGAGCGCGGTGGCGAGTGGGAACGTGACATCGAATTCAAGTACGTGGTGCAGAACGGGCCGCTCAAGGACCTCTTCGTACGCGTACGCAACGCCAGCTTCCGCTCCGACTTCGCCCGCGATGCGGACGAAAACCGTGTCATCGTCGGCTACACGCTGCCGATCTGGTAACCCACAATAAGATTCGCGAGGAGAACCCAACCATGAAAACTGCCATGATCCGCGCCGCTGTCGCCGCCTCCTGCCTGGCCTTCACCGGCCAGTTGCTGGCCGCCGAACCAAAGCGCCCCGAATGCATCGCCCCGGCAGCCCCAGGCGGTGGTTTCGACCTGACCTGCAAGCTGGCGCAAAGCGCGCTGGTGGACAGCAAACTGCTGTCCTCGCCGATGCGTGTGACCTACATGCCGGGCGGCGTTGGCGCCGTGGCCTACAACGCGGTGGTCGCACAGCGCCCGTCCGAAGCCGGCACCATCACCGCTTTCTCCAGCGGCTCCCTGCTGAACCTGGCGCAAGGCAAGTTCGGCCGTTTCGATGAGAACGCGGTGAAATGGCTGGCCGGCGTTGGCACCAGCTATGGCGCCCTCGCCGTGCGCAGCGATTCGCCGTACAAGTCCCTCGACGATCTGGTCGCTGCCATCAAGGCGGAACCCGGCAAGGTGGTGATCGGCTCCGGCGGTACCGTTGGCAGCCAGGACTGGATGCAAACCGCGCTGATCGCCCGCGCTGCCGGTATCGATCCGCGCCAACTGCGTTATGTGGCAATGGAAGGTGGTGGTGAACTGGCTACCGCCCTGCTCGGCGGTCACATCCAGGTCGCCAGTACCGATATCTCCGACTCCGTGCCGCACATCGAAAGTGGTGACATGCGCATCCTCGCGGTGTTCTCCGACGAGCGCCTGCCGGGTGAAGTGGTCTCGAAGATACCGACCGCCAAGGAACAAGGCTACGACGTGACCTGGCCGGTGATCCGCGGCTTCTACGTTGGCCCGAAAGTCAGCGACGAAGCCTACGCCTGGTGGAAGAACGCCTTCGACCAGCTGCTGGCCTCGGAAGACTTCGCCAAGCTGCGTGAACAGCGCGAGCTCTACCCCTTCGCCATGACCGGCGATGAACTGGATGTCTACGTCAAGAAGCAGGTCGTTCAGTACAAACAACTGGCTCAGGAATTCGGCCTGATCCAGCAGTAACCCGCCAGGGCGCCAACACCTAGCGGTGTTGGCGCTCTGGCAGTTTCCGCAACCCGCAAATCACCAACCGCCTGGAGCTTCGTGCTCACGGGCTGGCGTCGTTCACGCCAGGAAACCCGGCAGGCAACACAACACCACGAGGATTTCCTCATGTACCAACGCATCTTCGGCATCATGCTGTTGCTCTGCTGCCTGGGCCTGGCCGCCACCGCCTGGGGCTATCACGCGCCGTTCTCCTACGAACCTGTCGGGCCTCGCGCCTACCCGCTGCTGCTGCTGGCGCTGATGGGGCTCGGCGCCCTCTACCTGATCGCCAAGCCAGCCAGCGCAACGGTGGAGCATGACGAGCCGCCGCTGGATCGCCACGTACTGAGCAAGGTCGTTGGCTGCGTGGTGATTCTCAGCATCTACGCCGCCGTGTTCGAACTCCTCGGGTTCATTCCGGCAAGCATCATCTTCGCCATCGCCATGGCCCGCCTGTATGAAGGCTCCTGGAAGGTCAGCGTGATCGCTGGCGTGGCACTCGGCGTCGGTCTGTATCTGCTGTTCGACAAAGCCCTCGACGTACCCCTGCCGCTCGGCATCCTCGCCGCGCTGGAGAATTAATCATGGATACCCTCAGCTATCTCGGTCAGGGCTTCGGCGTCGCCCTGAGCCCCTACAACCTGCTCACTGCCCTGTGCGGCACCCTGATCGGTACGGTCGTCGGCCTGCTTCCCGGCCTGGGCCCGATCAACGGCGTGGCGCTGCTGATCCCCATCGCCTTCGCCCTCGGTCTGCCGCCGGAAACCGCGCTGATCCTGCTGGCGGCCGTGTATCTGGGCTGCGAGTATGGCGGCCGTATTTCCTCGATTCTGCTGAACATCCCGGGCGAAGCCTCGGCCGTGATGACCACCCTCGACGGCTACCCGCTGGCACGTCAGGGTAAAGCGGGCGTTGCCCTGTCCATCTCCGCCTGGAGCTCTTTCGTCGGCGGCCTGATCGCCACCTGCGGTGTGGTCATCTTCGCCCCGCTGCTAGCCAAGTGGGCGGTAGCGTTCGGCCCTGCGGAATACTTCGTGCTGATGGTGTTCGCCATCACCTGTCTGGCCGGCATGGCCGGCAACAAACCGATGAAAACCGCCATTGCCTGCTGCATCGGCCTGTTCCTGTCCTGCGTCGGCATCGACTCCAACAGCGGCGTGTATCGTTTCACCTTCGGCAGCCTCGGTCTGGCCGACGGCATCCAGTTCGTGGTGCTGGTGCTTGGCCTGTTCTCGGTCAGCGAAATCCTCGTCCTGCTCGAGCGTAGCCACCATGGCCAGAAAGCCATCGAAGCCAGCGGTCGCATGCTGTTCAATCTCAAGGAAGGCGCTTCGGTACTGGGCACCAACCTGCGCAGTGGCAGCCTCGGTTTCATCCTCGGCATCCTGCCGGGCGCAGGCGCTACCCTGGCCAGCGCCGTAGCCTACATGAGCGAAAAACGTCTGGCGCACAAGGACAACAAGTTCGGCAACGGCGATCTGCGAGGCCTGGCTGCTCCGGAAACCGCCAACAGCGCTTCGGCCTGCGGCTCCATGGTGCCAATGCTGACCCTCGGCGTACCGGGCTCGGGTACCACTGCGGTGATGCTCGGCGCGCTGACGCTGTACAACATCACTCCCGGCCCGCTGCTGTTCCAGAACCAGCCGGACATCGTCTGGGGTCTGATCGCATCGCTGTTCGTCGCCAACGTCATGCTGATCGTGATGAACATTCCGATGATCAAGATCTTCACCAAGATCCTTGCCGTGCCTTACTGGGCACTGGTACCGGCCATCGCCATCATCACCTCGATCGGTGTCTACGCAGTACACGCCACCACCTTCGACCTGTTCCTGATGATCGCCATCGGCGTCGCCGGCTACATCCTGCGCAAGCTGGATTTCCCACTGTCGGCCATTCTGCTGGGCTTCATCCTCGGCGGTCTGATGGAGCAGAACCTGCGTCGTGCACTGTCAATCTCCAACGGCGAGCTTGGCATCCTGTTCGCCAGCCCGATCACCTGGGGCGTGTGGACCCTGATCGTCGGCATGATCGCCCTGCCCTTCTACCGCAGCTGGCGCAAGCGCAGCCAGCATCAGGCAGAAGTGGCTGACGCCGCCTGAGGAAGATGCGTGTCCCTGAGCATCGCTTCCTTTAACCCACGCGGCTGGTGGCCTACGCCACTGGCCGGCGCGTTGGGTGGTTATCTGGCCAGCCTGGCCGGCTGGCCTTTGCCGTGGATGGTCGGCTCGCTGCTGGCAGTGATCGGCTTGCGCTGCCTGGCCAATCGCGCCTTCAGTGAACTGCCGGGCGGACGCAAGGCCGGACAATGGCTGATTGCCAGTAGCATCGGCCTGCACTTCACCAGCGACGTGCTGCAACAGGTCGTCAGCCATCTGCCGGTGATCGTGATGGGCGCATTCGGCACGCTCCTGCTCAGCCTGATCGGCATTGCGATCCTGCGCCGTTCCGGCGTCGACCGCGCGACCGCCTTCTTCGCCAGCATGCCTGGCGGCGCCAGCGAAATGGTCAACCTGGCCCTGCGCCACGATGCGCAACCCGCACGTGTGGCGGCGGCTCACAGCCTGCGCCTGCTGCTGGTGGTACTGCTGATTCCGGCGCTGTTCACCTGGGGCCTGCCCGAGGTCAGCGCTCCCCCTCGCGCCCCAACGGACTGGAGCTGGCTGCTCGGCCTGCTCGCTGCCGGCGCCGTGCTGGCGGTGTTCTGGGGACGACTGAAACAACCCAACCCCTGGATGCTCGGTCCGCTGGTCACCTGTGCCGTGGCCAGCGCCAGCTTCGACCTGCGTCTGGGTCTGCCACAGGGCGTGGGCCAGCTTGGCCAATGGCTGATCGGCTGCGCCTTGGGCTGCCACTTCGATCACGCCTTCTTCCGCAGCGCACCGGGCTTTCTCGCCCGCGTGCTGGTTTTCACCCTGCTCGCCATGCTGGCAGCCGCCATGCTGGGTGAAGTCATGGGCTGGCTGGCCGGCGAAGATCACCTTTCACTGATGCTCGGCATGATGCCCGGCGGCATCACCGAACTATGCCTGACCGCCGAAGCCCTCCAGCTGTCGGTCGCGCTGGTAACTGCCCTGCAGGTACTACGGTTGTTTCTGGTGATGTTTCTCGCCGAGCCCTTGTTCAGGCTCTGGTGCAAGAGCCACGCTTAGCCCGCCTCGTGCGGGCTTTTTCATGGCAGGCTGTGGCGCCGACATACGCTGCCAGGGAGCAGCACAGAGCCGGCGGCTGTCGTCTACCAGGAACGAGCTTCTACCACTGCAGTTGCAGCTGGCTGGCAAACTCGCGCGTCTGGTGATTGAGCGGATCGACGAAGCGCAGACCACGCGCCAGCAACTTCAGCGGCTTGCTGTAGTCATCCGGCAGGTTGCGTGACTCCAGCAACTGCGGATAGAAGTCGTCGCCGACTATGGGCGCGCCGAGCCCGGCCAGATGCACACGCAGTTGATGCTTGCGCCCGGTTACCGGCGACAGGCCGTAACGCCACAGCTCGCCACGCTGCTCGATGACCTCGATCAGCGTCTCGCTATTGGCCTCCCCGGCCACCTGCTGCATGCGGAAGAAGGGCTCTCCGTCGACCATTCGTGAACGGTGCAGGTAGGGAAACTGCAGCTGCGGCAACGCGGGTGCGATGGCTTCGTAGCGTTTTTCCACGGCACGCTGGCGAAACAGCGCCTGGTACTGGCTGCGGCTGGCCGGGTTGACCGAGAACAGCACCAGACCGGCAGTCAGCCGGTCGATACGGTGGATCGGTACCAGGTCCGGATTGCCGGTGCGCTTGATCAGCCGGGCCAGCAGGGTCTGCTCGACATACTCACCCGCCGGCATCACCGGCAGGAAATGCGGCTTGTCGGCAACCAGCAGATGCTCGTCCTGCCAGAGCACCTGCTCGACGAACGGAATTGGCGTCTCGTTGGGCACCTCGCGGAAATAGCGCACCTTGAGCCCGACGCGATAGGGATGCGCGGCATCGATGGGCGCGCCAGCCGCGTCCAGCACACGCCCGCGCACCATACGCTGCAGCCAGGTAGCGCGATCAATGGCGGGAAAGTGATCGCAAAGACAATCGAGCACCGTGTCCCAGTTGCCCTGTGGCAGATGAAGGGTGCTGGGGCGCATGACGGAACTGGGCATCGCAGAAGGAGCTCGATCGGACTGGAGGGGCGAATTAGGCCGCACTCGCGGTACTCAGTCAAAGCAAACGGCTTGAGCCAGGGCCGCGCTGTGGCTATGGTGGCCGCTCGAATCCGGAGAGACCCATGTCCATCACCCGCTCCCTGCTCACCAGCGTTGCCCTACTCCCGCTACTGGCCGCCTGCCAGGTCTACACCGGCAAACCGGAAGGCCCGCCCGCTGCCACACGTCTGCAGGGCCAGGTACAGGTCGAGAATGGCCAACTGGTCTTCATGCCCTGTCAGGAGCAGCGCCGCTTCGTGTTGCTCAATGGCGAGGCTGGCACTGTCGAGCGTGAGGCCAGGCAGCTCGCCCGTGATGGCCAGAGCAGCCTGTTCGCCGACCTGGCCGGGCAACTGGGCGGCAGTCAGGGCAAGGGCAGCGATGGCAGCTTCGGGGTCAGCCAGGTCTATCGCCTGCAGGGTGAAGGTCTCGGCTGCGACGACCTCAACTTCAAACGTCTGACCCTGCGCGCCAGTGGCAACGAGCCGTTCTGGCAGCTGGAAGTCGGTAGCAAGGGCCTGGTACTCAACCGCCCCGAGCATGAGCCGCTGGCGCTGCCCTATCTGGAAGAGCAGCTACCGGACGGCCGCCTCAACTTCAGCAGCGAAGCCAACGGCCAGCGCCTCGATCTGTGGGTTGCCCCGCAGCGCTGCGTCGACGACATGAGTGGCGCCGTCAATCACCTCAGCGCCGAGCTGCGTCTCGACGGCCAGGTGATGCGTGGCTGCGCACACTTCGGCGGCGCGCGTAACTGACCGTTGGTCTGTGGGTGATCCTGCGCAGGGTCACCCGCACGAAGCGTGCGACCGCGCTAACCGCTAGCCCAGACTGCCGGCGAAACGCCGCGCATAATCTTCCCGCTCGAAGGCCTCGACCACGAAGTCGATGAAGCTGCGCGTCTTGCCCGGCAGCAACTGACGGCTGGGGTAATACAGCGACAACGCGCCGGCATCCGCCCACCAGCGCGGCAGCACCCGCACCAGCTCGCCCGACTCCAGCCAGGGCAACACATCGGGCACGGCAAGCATCGCCACCCCCAGGCCCAGCAGCGCCGCTTCTCGCACGGCCGTAGGATCATTGACCACGATGGTTTCTCGCATCGCGGCGGCCACCTCATCGCCCTGCACGGTGCGCATGTTCCAGGTGCGGATACGCCCCGAAGAAAGGGAGCGCATGACGATGCCATCCAGCTCGATCAACCCCGAAGGATCGGCTGGCAACGGGTTACGGGCCAGATAAGCGGGCGAAGCGAAGGCGATGACATGCAGCGCAGCCAGCGTTCGGGCAACCACGCCAGTTGCCAGTTCGAAGCCACCGCCAATGGCCGCATCGTAACCTTCGGCAATCAGATCGACCGCACGGTTCTCGAAGTGCCACTCGGGCCTTACCCGGGGATAGCGCTGGAGAAACTCGGGCAATAGCGGTAGCAGGTAATCGAGCCCGAAAGATGGCGCCACGCTGATCTTGAGCACACCGGCCGGCTGGCCATCATCGGCGGATACTGCGGCGATGGCGTGCTGCAGGGACTCCAAGTTGTCGCCGATGGCATTGAGGAACGTCTCCCCGGCCTCGGTCAGCGTCAGCTTGCGTGTCGAGCGCTGGAATAGCCGTACGCCCAGGTTGCGCTCCAGCATGGCGACGTTGCGGCTCACCGCTGCCGGTGTCAGAGCAAGGCGGCGTGCAGCCGCCGAGAAGCTGCCGCTCTCGGCGCTGCGCACGAAGGATTCAAGATTGGTGAGCGTTTCCATCAGCCGATCTTAAATAGATACTTGAAGATAATCCAAATGATTAGCCGCTAATCAAAGAGAAATGAAAACGCGATAGTCACTCCACCGAATTTCTCGGCAATCAAACGGAGTGAACCATGAGCAACGTAACTTCTTCCCCAACCCTTCCCCTGTCCGGCAAGACGGCTCTGGTAACAGGCGGCTCTCGCTCAATCGGCGCGGCTATCGCCAAACGCCTGGCCGCCGACGGTGCCCAGGTTGCCTTTACTTACAATGGCTCGCCCCAACAGGCCAAGGAAACCGCAGCGGCCATCGAGTCGACAGGGGGGCGCGTGCTGGCGATCCAGGCAGACGCAGCCGATCCCGAGGCCGTGCGTGCCGCCGTCGCGCAGACGGTAGAAGCCTTCGGCGGCCTCGACATTCTGGTGAATAACGCCGGTGTCGGCGTGTTCAGTCAGTTCGAAGAAACCAGCTTCGAGGATTACCAGAAGATGCTCGCGGTCAACGTGACCGGTGTCTTCGTCGCCACCCAGGAAGCGGTAAGGCACATGCAGGCAGGCGGTCGTGTCATCCACATAGCCAGCTCGGTCACCAAGTACGCAGGTGTGCCCGGACTTGCCGCATACAGCCTGACCAAAGGCGCCGTCGCCGGTTTCAACCGCAGCCTGGCACATGATCTGGGGCCACGCGGTATCACGGTCAACAGCATCCACCCAGGGCCAGTGAACACCGACATGAACCCGGCCGATAGCGAGGTTGCCCAGCTCCTGACGTCTCGCATGGCAGTGGGTCGCTATGGAGAGCCACACGAAATTGCCAGCCTCGTGGCATTCATCGCCAGCCCGCAAGCCTCGTTCATTACCGGTGCGGACATCCTCGCTGATGGCGGGTTGACCTCCTGAGTGCGCCGGGGCAGGCCACTCAGCCTGCCCCATGGTTTACGACACCTCAGTCTCAAGGAGCCCCGGCATGAGCAAATTGTCCTCTATCGGCATCATCGGTGCCGGTCATATCGGCGTGGCCTTCGCTCGCGCCCTGGCGCGTCGGAACATTCCGGCAATCCTCGCCAACAGCCGCGGGCCAGAGAGCCTGCAAGGCCTGGTACAATCCATCGGCCCGAGCATCCGTGCCGGCACCCGTGAGCAGGCGGCAGCGCAGTCCATCGTGTTGGTCGCGGTGAACTGGTCGAAGCTGCCAGCCGCGCTGTCCGGGCTGGCGAACTTCGCCGGGCGTATCGTCATCGACAGCAATAACCCGATCGAAGCTCCGCTGTTCAACCCTATCGATCTGCATGGCCGCACCTCAAGCGAAGTGTTTGCCGACCTGGTGCCGGGCGCCCATGTGGTGAAGGCGTTCAATCACCTGAACCCCAGACTGCTCATCGCCGATCCCGCCGAGCGCGGCGGCCGGCGTGTGCTGTTCCTGGCGGGTGACGACAATTGCGCGAAAAACCAGGTCAGCGCACTGATCAATGAGCTGGGCTTCGTCGCTATCGACCTTGGCAAGCTGGTCGAAGGTGGGCGCCTCACGCAATTTCCCGGTGGACCGTTACCCTCGCTCGAACTGGTGCAGTTCGGCTGAGCTAACCGGAGACGAAAAAGAAGGATTCCATCATGCCCCATACCGATTCATCCGCTACTGACATCCGATCCATGTCAGCTGCGTGGTGGGCCGTCATCTCTCTTGCCCTGGGCGCCTTCGGGCTGGTGACGGCGGAATTCCTGCCGATCAGCCTGCTTACGCCCATGGCGACCGAGCTGGGGACGTCCAACGGCATCGTCGGCCAGACCATTACCGCTACGGCGGTGGTCGCGGCATTTGCCGGCCCGCTCGTGGTGCTGGGTGCCGGCCGGCTGGATCGCCAGAAGATCGTCTGGGGACTGATGGTGGTGCTGGTGCTTTCGAGCATTCTTTGCGCCTGTGCCTCGACCGTCGCCGACCTGCTGATCGCACGCGGCCTGCTGGGCTTCGCCCTGGGCAGCTTCTGGGCCATGATGACCGCACTGGCCCTGCGTCTGGTGCCGCCTGACAAGGTGCCGAAGGCCATCTCGATCATCCTCATGGGCATCTCGTTCGCCACGGTGTTCGCTGCGCCGCTAGGGGCCTTTCTCGGAGATCTGTGGGGCTGGCGGATGACCTTTCTCGCCGCATCCGGCATCGGCGTGGTGGCGCTGGTGATCCAGATGCTGACCCTGCCCAGACTGCCGACTGACACCGCGCCGAACCTGGCTTCGTTCCGAGCCGCATTGTCGCGCCCCTCGGTCGCCACCGGCCTCGCTTCGGGATTGCTGATCATTTCCGGGCACTTCGCCGCACTCACCTTTATTCGCCCCTTTCTCGAGGAAGTACCGCGCCTGGACGTGGCCACCGTTTCGCTGGCTCTGCTGGCATTCGGTGTCTGCGGTTTTCTCGGCAATCTGGTCGGAGGCTTCGTCGCTGCGCGCAGTCCGGCCTGGGCCGTTACCAGTTGCTCGTTCATGATCACCATCATGGCGCTCGCCCTGGCACTGTTCGGCACACAGGCGGAAGTCGCACTCGTGGCGACCGCCCTCTGGGGCTTCGCCTTCGGTGCCTTCCCGGTGTCGATCTCGGTGTGGAATGCGCGCGCAGCCGCCGATAACGCCGAAAGCGCCGGCGCATTGCTGTCCTGCACCTTCCAGGTGGCCATCGCTGCGGGCGCCGTGCTGGGAGGGCTGATTATCGACGCTCTCGGCGCACGGGCGGTGATTCTCTATGCCGCGGTCGCCACCCTGGCCGGCGCCACCCTGATGTTCACCCGCGGCCGGGCGCTGGAAAGACGCTAGCGCAACGCCCTGACTGACCTACTATCACCGGGCCTACTGCTCGACGAGCCAGCCCCTTTCCTCCAGTGAATCCCGTACAATCGCCGCCCTTCTTTACCTTGCCGGATCACCACCGGCCAACCAGGACACTGCCATGATTCGTCTGACCGAACTGAAACTGCCCCTCGACCATGCCGATGACGCCTTGCGCCCGGCCATCGCGCAGCGCCTGGGCATCGCCGATGCCGACCTGCTGGACTTCAGCGTGTACAAGCGCAGCTACGATGCGCGCAAGAAGTATGGCGACATGCCGTTCATCTACACGGTCGACTGCGAGGTAAAAGACGAAGCGGCACTGCTGGCTCGCCTGGGCGCTGACAAGCATGTCGGCCCGGCGCCGGACATCACCTACAAGCCGGTCGGCAAGGCCGACCTGCCGCTGGACGAGCGTCCCATCGTGGTCGGTTTCGGCCCCTGCGGCATCTTCGCTGCGCTGATCCTGGCTCAGGCCGGTCTGCGCCCCATCGTGCTGGAGCGCGGCAAGGAAGTGCGCCAGCGCACCAAGGACACCTGGGGCCTGTGGCGCAAGAACGTGCTCGACCCGACTTCCAACGTGCAGTTCGGTGAAGGCGGCGCCGGCACCTTCTCCGACGGCAAGCTGTACAGCCAGATCAAGGACCCGAACCATTACGGGCGCAAGGTGCTGGAAGAGTTCGTCAAGGCCGGCGCACCGGACGAGATCCTCTACGTCAGCAAGCCGCATATCGGCACCTTCCGTCTCACCGGTGTGGTCGCCACCATGCGCGAGGAAATCAAGGCCCTGGGCGGCGAAGTGCGCTTCCAGCAGCGCGTCAGCGACCTGCTCATCGAAGACGGCCAGCTCACCGGCGTCGTGCTGGAAAATGCTGAACAGCTGCTCAGCCGTCACGTGGTGCTGGCCCTCGGCCACAGCTCGCGCGACACCTTCCGCATGCTCCACGCCCGTGGCGTGTATCTGGAAGCCAAGCCCTTCTCCGTGGGTTTCCGTATCGAGCATCCGCAGTCGCTGATCGACCGTGCACGCCTGGGCAAGTACGCCGGGCACCCGAAACTCGGCGCCGCCGACTACAAGCTGGTGCACCACGCCAGCAACGGCCGCTCGGTCTACAGCTTCTGCATGTGCCCGGGCGGCACGGTGGTCGCGGCCACCTCCGAACCCGAGCGCGTGGTCACCAACGGCATGAGCCAGTACTCGCGCAACGAACGCAACGCCAACGCCGGCATCGTCGTCGGCATCACTCCCGAACAGGACTACCCGGGCGGCCCGCTGGCCGGTGTGGAACTGCAGGAGCGCCTGGAGTCGCACGCCTACGTGCTCGGCGGGCGCAACTACGAGGCGCCGGGGCAGCTGGTCGGAGACTTCATCGCAGGCAGACCGTCTACTGCTCTGGGTGAGGTGCAGCCGTCCTACAAGCCGGGGGTGAAACTGGGTGATCTGGCGCCGTCGCTGCCGGACTTCGCCATCGAAGCCATCCGCGAGGCCCTGCCGGCCTTCGGCAAGCAGATCAAGGGTTTCGACCTGGCCGATGCGGTGCTCACCGGCATCGAGACGCGTACTTCCTCGCCAGTGCGCATCACCCGTGGCGATGACCTGCAGAGTCTGAATCTCAAGGGCCTGTATCCGGCCGGCGAAGGTGCGGGCTACGCCGGCGGCATTCTGTCGGCCGGGGTCGACGGCATCCGCGTGGCCGAAGCCGTGGCCAAGGACATGCTCGGGCTGAATCGCTAAGCAGCGCTGCCCGGCCGGACGTCAGCGACCTGGCCGGGCCCTCTGAAGCGAAGCGGCAGCACTATCGCGGCGAACGCCACGCTGTAAAGCACCCATGCAAACAGCATCTGCGCAGCAGCGAGCAGGATAATGGCTATCCGCCGCCGCGCCATCAACGAACACGCTCGAACGTGTCGGAAATTACCTGACAGTGAATCAGTGATCATCCTCCCACGGCTGACCACGGGTCTGCTCGGTCAGCTCGACCTTCTGCTGCATCGCCGCCCTGGACAGGATATGCGCGCTGACCGGTGCGGTGATGAACAGGAACAGGGTGATCAACAGCTCGTGAATGCTGATGTTGCCGGTATGCTGAGCGAAGAACAGTATGGATGCGATCAGCGTACTGCCGACGCCCAGCGTGGTGGCCTTGGTCGGGCCATGCAGGCGGGTGAAGAAATCCGGCAGGCGATACAGACCGATGGCACCGATCAGGGCGAACAGGCTGCCCAGGATCAGGCAGGCGCAAATCAACAGTTCCAGCCAGAACGGCATGGTCATTCCCCCTTAATCGATGATGTCGCCGTGCAGCAGATGTTTACCTACTGCAACCGTGCCAACGAAGCCCATCACCGCGATCAGCAGCGCTGCCTCGAAGAACAGATCCGATGCCAGCCAGATGCCGAATAGCACGATCAGCGCCAGCGCGTTGATGTACAGGGTATCCAGGGCCAGGACCCGGTCGACGATGCTCGGACCTTGCACCAGGCGCGCGACATTGAGCAGCATGGCCAGCGAGAGGATGCCCATGCACAGAAAGACTACGTTCTCGAGCATTCGAAAATCTCCAGCAGCGGCGTTTCGTAACGGCTCTTGACCTCGGCAATCAGCACGTCGCGGTCCGGTACGTCGAGCCCATGCAGCAATAGTGTCTTGTGGTCGGAGCTGAGGCCGGCAGAGACCGTGCCCGGGGTCAGCGAGATGATGCAGGCCAGCGCAGACAGGACAAACTCATCCTCGATCTCCACCGGCACTTCGACGAACGCAGGGTTCAGTCGCGATTTGGGGCCCAGCACCAGCCTCACCACCTGCAGATTGGCTACGACGATGTCGTAGAACACCTTGCCGATGAACAGCAACAGCCCCAGCGGTTTGCGCACCCGCGGTACGCTCAGCAGAAAATCACCACACAGGTTGACGATGGCCCAGGCAAGAAACAGCCCGAGCAGGAGCTGCCCCAGGCTGAAGGTGTTGACCAGAAACAGCCAGAGCACGGCCAGCACCAGGATCATCCGCGGGTGGGGGAAGAAACGCCTCATGCTGCACCTCCGGCGATGATCGACAGATAGGGTTGCAGATCGAGCAATTGCGCCGCGGCCGCCTCCAGATAGGCAAGGATGGGCCTGGCAGCAATCAGCAACAGCGGGCTGGCCAGCAACAGGCCCAGCGCAGCCAGCAGGCTGATGCGGTCAGCCGGCTCGGCTTGGGACGGCGAGGCATCCGCGCCATGCCCCAGCCAGAACAGGCTGGTACCGGCACGACTCAGTGCCACCAGCGTCAGCAAGCCGCCAATCAGTACCACCGGCCACAGGCTCCAGGCCTGCCAACCCGGCTCCACTGCCTGCAGCAACAACATCTTGCCGAGGAAACCGGAGAAAGGCGGCAACCCGGCCACGGAAATGGACGCGAAGAAGAACATGCAGCCCAGCGCCAGCGGCTGACGCAGCACGCGCTCCTGCTGCAGATCACCGCCTGCGCTGTCGCGCTGGGCAACCACCAGGCCGGCCAGCAGGAACAGCGCACCGCTAACCAGCGTGCTGTGCAGCATGTAATAGAGCGCAGCACTCAGCGCCGCGGCATTGCCGATGGCGAAGCCGGCCAGCAGAGTACCCACCGAAACCACCACCAGATAAGCCAGCAGCGCCTGCAGTTGTCGCGCACCCAGAGCGCCAATCACGCCGAAGGCAATGGTCGGCAGTGCCAGCCACCAGAGCAGTTCGTGGCCGAAATTGGCCAGCGGCCCGGCCTGCTCACCGAATATCAGGGTGAACACGCGGACGATGGCGTAGAAGCCGACCTTGGTCATGATCGCGAACAGGGCCGCCACCGAAGCGGGCGCAGAGGAATAGGCCCGCGGCAACCAGAAGCACAGCGGCAATACCGCGGCCTTGAGACCGAAGACGATCAGCAACAGGTAGGCGGCAGCCTTGATCAGTGGCGCGTCGGCGACATCGACGCTGACCACCTTCAGCGCCAGGTCCGGCATGTTCAGGGTCCCGGTCAGGCCGTACAGCAGACTGACGCCGATCAGGAAGAACGACGACCCCAGCAAGTTCAGCACCACGTAATGCACGCCCGCCCTGACCTGACTGGCACGGTTGCCATGCAGCAACAGCGCGTAGGAAGAGATCAGCAGGATCTCGAAGAACACGAACAGGTTGAACAGATCCGCGGTGAGGAAGGCACCGTTGATGCCCAGCAGCTGGAACTGGAACAGGGCATGGAAGTTCGGCCCGCGCTCGTCCTCGCCACGGCAGGCGTAGATCAGCGCCAGGCTGGCCAGCAGCGCGGTAACCAGAAGCAATGCAGCATTGAAGCGGTCGAGCAGCAGCATGATGCCGAATGGCGCTGCCCAGTTGCCCAGAGCGTAAACCTGCAACTGCCCTGCCCCGGCCAGCACCACCAGGTACGCAGATACCGGCAGCTGGGCCAGGCAGCCCACCAGCGAAATACCCCGCCGGACCCCGCGCGACCAGCCATGACCAATCAGCAGCAACGCGCCGAAGAACAGCGGCAGGAGAATGGGAAGGATGATGGCGTGACTCATGCGCGCGGCTCCTCGCCATCGACGTGATCGGTTTTCAGCTCACCCAGCCCACGCAGGGCCAGCACCACGACGAACGCCGTCATGGCGAAGCCGATAACGATCGCGGTCAGCACCAGCGCCTGCGGCAGTGGGTCACCGTACTCGGCACTCTTGCCGATCACTGCCGGCACGCCCGTACCGAGGCGGCCCATGGAGAAGATGAACAGATTGACCGCATAGGAGATCAGGGTCAGCCCCATCACCACCGGGAAGATCCGCGCGCGCAGCAGCAGGTAGACGCCGCTGGCAGTCAGCACCCCGAGGGTGATTGCAAATAATGCCTCCATATCAGATGACCTCCTTGCACGACTCGTCCTGACTGACATGGCCGATGTTGGAAAGAATCAGCAGGGTCGCACCAACGACCGCCAGGAATACCCCGAGATCGAAGAGGATGGCGGTAGCCAGTTCGATTTCGCCGATCAGCGGAATATGGAAATGGCCGAACGCCGAAGTCAGGAACGGCGAGCCGAACGCCCAGCTGCCCAGACCGGTCAACCCGGCGATCAGCACACCCCAGCCGGCGGTGGCGTGATAGCTGAACCTCAGGCGCTCCTGGGTCCAGGTCACGCCGTGAGAGATGTATTGCAGAATCAACGCCACCGAGGTGATCAGACCGGCGATGAAGCCGCCACCCGGCAGGTTGTGGCCGCGCAGGAAGATGAATGCCGAAATCAGCAGTGCCATGGGCAGCATCGCACGCGACAGGTTGTCGAGAATCATCGGGTGGGCATCGGTCGACCATGGCCGACCATTCTTGTCGTGGGTCGGGTGCGGCAGATGCAGACCATGCAGTAGCGCGTAAATGCCGATGGCGGCGATCGCTAGCACGGTGATCTCGCCCAGGGTATCGAAGCCGCGGAAGTCCACCAGAATCACGTTGACCACATTGGTACCGCCACCGCCGGAGACGCTGTTCTCGAGGAAGAACGACGAGATGCTCTGGTAGGGACGGGTCAACACCGCATAGGTCAGCATCGCCACCATGGTACCGCTGCCCAGTGCCAGAACCAGATCGCGCAAGCCACGCAGGCTGCTGGACTCGGCCGGGGTGCGGTCGGTCATGAAATACAGGGTGAGGGTCAGCAGGATAATGGTCACCACCTCGACCGACAGCTGGGTCAGCGCCAGGTCCGGGGCGGAGAAACGGGCGAAGGCCAGCGCCACCATCAGCCCCGCGCCGCTGAGAATCATCAGAGCGACCAGGCGGCGACGGTGGAAGACCACGGTGAGCACTGCCGTCACCATCAGAATCAGCATGCCGGTGACAGTCAGCAGATCGATCGGCGTCATCGGCACACTGCCGCTCAGTTGCTCCAGCGGCGACAAGGCGATCACCGTCAGGGTCAGGGCACTGCCGAGCATCCAGGCCAGGTAGCGCTGCAGCGAGCCGCTTTCCAGGCGGCTGGTGATGCGCACGGATAGGCGGGTCGCGTAACGCACCACCTGATCGAAGACATCCTTGGCATCCAGATTGGGCAAGCCTTCATACCAGCGGAACAGCGGCTTGCGGCAGATATAGACGATGATGCCGCCGAACAGTGCGATGAAGCTCATCAACAGCGGCAGATTGAGGCCGTGCCAGATGGACAGGCTGTACTCAGGCACTTCGCCGCCCAGTGTCGCAGAGACAGCAGCGGCCAGCAGCGGCGCCACCGTATAAGCCGGCACGACACCCACCAGCAGGCAGAGGAACACCAGCACCTCTACCGGCACCTTCATGTAGCGCGGCGGCTCGTGCGGTGGGTACTTGGGCAGGTCGATCGGTTCCCCGTTGAAGAACACGTCATGGATGAAGCGCAGCGAGTAGGCGACCGAGAACACGCCGGCCACGGTCGCAGCCGCCGGAATTACCCAGTTGAAACCACCCAGCAGGTGCTGGTGCAGGGTTTCGGTAAAGAACATTTCCTTGCTCAGGAAACCGTTGAGCAGCGGTACGCCAGCCATGGCCGAAGCCGCTACCATCGCCAGCACCGCCGTATGCGGCATGTACTTCCACAAGCCGTTGATGCGCCGCATATCGCGAATGCCGGTCTCGTGGTCGATGATGCCCGCCGCCATGAACAGCGAGGCCTTGAAGGTGGCGTGGTTGATGATATGGAACACCGCAGCCACCGCAGCCAGCCGGGTATCCAGGCCGAACAGCAGGGTGATCAGGCCCAGGTGGCTGATAGTCGAATAGGCCAGCAGGCCCTTGAGATCATGCTGGAACAGGGCCATGCAGGCGCCCACCAGCAGTGTGGCCAGGCCGGTCAGGCTGACCATGTAGAACCACCACTCGGAACCAGCCAGCGCCGGGTACAGGCGCGCCAGCAGGAATACCCCGGCCTTGACCATGGTCGCCGAGTGCAGATAGGCCGACACCGGCGTAGGCGCCGCCATGGCGTGCGGCAGCCAGAAGTGGAACGGGAACTGCGCCGACTTGGTGAACACCCCCAGCAGCACCAGCACCAGCGCTACCGGATACAGCTCGTGCGCCCGGATCGCATAACCGGCCGCCAGCACCTGGGACAACTCGAAGCTGCCGACGATGTGACCGATCAGCAGGATGCCGGCGAGCAGCGCCAGACCGCCACCGCCGGTGATTGCCAGGGCCATGCGCGCGCCCTTGCGGGCCTCGGAACGCGAACCCCAGAACCCGATCAGCAGGAACGACGACAGGCTGGTCAGTTCCCAGAACATCAGCATCAGCAGCAGGTTTTCCGACAGTACCACGCCGAGCATGGCGCCCATGAATAGCAGCAGGAAGGCGAAGAAGCGCCCCATCGGCTCGGTCTTGGCCAGATAATAGCGGGCGTAGAGGATGACCAGCAGACCGATGCCGAGAATCAGCAGCGCGAACAGGAAGCCGAGGCCATCGAGACGCAGGCTGAGGTTCAGCCCCAGATGCGGCAGCCACTCCAGCTTGACCCGCAGCACCTCTCCGGCGAACACCGCGGACTGCTGGTTGAACAGCAGTACCAGCGCCACGATGGGCGCGAGAGCCGCAGCAGCGGCACAGGCCGAGCGTCCGAGCCGGTCGGCAAGCACCGGCAGAAACAATCCAAGAAATGGCAAGGCGACAATCAGCGCAAGCGCCATCGGAAAACCCCTTATGCAGGCACGTCAGGTGATGCGGTTTCATCCACAGGATTGGAGTCGAGACTCCCTGACGGTGATATTCCATGCACCACAACGAATCAGCTAAGTCGTTGTCGGCACAAGCATAACGGGCGATTATCCATAACTATCAACGCAACGTCATGCATTGAGTTATCGTCACACACACTTGGTTACGCATGTCCATAACGCGATGCCGACAATCGCCCCACCACTATAGCCGGACAAAAAAAAGCCGGAGCAGCATCGACTGCTCCGGCTCCTGTACGAGGATCAGTGAGAGACGCGGCTGGTACCGTTGACGGTCATGACGCGCACGCGCTCACCGACGCGGAACACCTGGTTCGGCTCGACTTCCTGCACATAGGCACGCATGGTGCCATCGTCCTCACGTACGGTGATTTCCACACCCTGGGTACGGGTCAGGCCTTCCTCGGCTGCGGCACCCAGCAGGCCACCGGCGACGGCACCGACCACCGCCATCACGGCGCTGCCTCGACCACCGCCCAGCCCGCTACCGCCTACCCCGCCGATCACCGCACCGGCGCCAGCTCCGATCGGAGTCTTGGTACCTTCGATCTTCACCGGACGCAGCGACTCGATGGTACCCATGCGTACCGTTTGCACCGCTCGGGCCTCGTCACGACTGTAGGTGTCACCAGTCAGACTGGACTGGCAACCGCCGAGGGCCAGCAGCGCGGCCAGCGAGGTAATGAGCAGAGTAGGTTTACGCATAGCAATTCCTCCTGAAGTGTCGTAATCCATTAGACGCCGGACGCGCGCAACTGTCACGACAGAACCTTAACAATTGTTAAGTCAGACAGACCGAGTTCAGCCGGGTTCGTCCCGTCAGCCCCGGGCGAGACGCCAGAGCCTGGCGATATCCGTGGCGCGCGCCTGCAGTTCGCCCGCCGCGCCGGCCATCGCCTGCTCCAGCGACAGCGGTCCCGGCGCCAGGCTGAACGCGGCTTCGATACCTGCCTCGTACAACGCCTGATAGTTGTCGCCCAGGCTACCGGCCAGGGCGATAACCGGCACCCCGGCCTCGCGCGCCACACGCGCGACACCGACGGGGGTCTTGCCGTGCAGGGTCTGGGCATCCATGCGCCCTTCGCCGGTGATCACCAGATCTGCATTCTCCACCGCCGCGGCCAGGCCAGAGAGTTCGGCTACCAGTTCGATACCGGAACGGAAGCTAGCCTTGAGAAAAGCACGGGCTGCGAAACCCAACCCGCCAGCTGCACCGACACCCGGAAACTCAGCGTGATCCTCGCCCAGCGTGGCAGCTGCGACACGGGCGAAACGTCCGAGCGCCATGTCGAGCTGGGCGACATGTTCAGGCGTCGCCCCCTTCTGCGGGCCGAACACGGCAGAAGCGCCGCGAGGGCCGCACAGAGGGTTGTCGACATCGGCGGCGACCTCGATCTGCACCTTCAGCAGGCGCGCATCAAGACCGCTCGGGTCGAGCTGATCGAGATTCGCCAGGGCAGCACCGCCTGGCGATAGCGGGTTTCCCTGAGCATCGACAAAGCGCATGCCCAGCGCCTGCAGCAGACCGAGGCCGGCATCGTTGGTAGCACTGCCGCCCAATCCGAGAATGATGCGTGTGGCGCCGGCGTCCAGTGCCTCGCGAATCAGCTCGCCTGTGCCGAAGCTGCAGGCCCGGCGAGCGTCGCGCTGCTCACGCGGCACCCAGTGCAGGCCGCTGGCGGCCGCCATCTCGACCACCGCAGTGCCCTGCCCCAGCCAGCCCCAGTGCGCCGTCACCGGTTCACCCATGGGGCCGCGTACCCGGCATTCGCGACGCTCGCCACCCACGGCGGCCAGAACCGCATCCACCGTTCCCTCGCCACCGTCGGCCATGGGCCGGAGCAGGCACTCGGCATCGGGGAACACCTGCAGCCAGCCTCGGGCGATGGCAGCAGCCACGTCGGGTGCGCTGAGGCTCTCCTTGAAGGAGTCGGGAGCGATGACGATTTTCATGATCGGAACCTCGAAAGGAGGCAGGCGACCTCTGGTCGCCTGCCGATATAGCGGATTACAGCAGAATCAGGCTGAGCAGCCAGACGGTGATCATGCCGGCGACACCCTGGATCAGGGTCGCGACGGTTTGCGCACGGTAAGCCGTGGAAACCTTCATGCGGCTGAACTGGGTAACCACCCAGAAGAAGCTGTCGTTGGCGTGGGAAACGGTCATCGCGCCGGCCCCGATGGCCATCACGGTCAGCACGCGGCCCATCTCGCTGTCCAGGCCCAGTTGACCCAGCAGCGGCGCCACCAGCGCCGACGTGGTGACCAGCGCCACCGTCGTCGAGCCTTGCGCGCTCTTCAGTGCGGCAGCCACCACGAACGGCATGAACAGGCCGATACCCAGCGCCGACAGCGTGGTCCCCAGATAGTCGCCAAGCGGAGTGATCTTGAGGATCGCACCGAAGGCACCACCGGCGCCGGTGATCAGCAGAATGGGCGCGGCGGATACCAGGCCCTCGGCCACGAAGTCGTGGAATTCCTGACGTTTGTCAGCGCTCTTGAGCAGCGTGCAGGCCAGCGCCAGGCCGACCAGTAGCGCAGCAATCGGCTGGCCGAAGAAGTTCAGCAGAGCGAACAGGATGCCCTCGCCGAACGGCTTGCTGGGGAACACGGCGATGGAACCCAGGCAGATCAGCAGGATCGGCACGAAGATCGGCGCAAAGGCCTGGAAGGCACTGGGCAGCTTGCCGTAGCGCGCCTTCAGCGCATCGAAGTCAACCTCGTCGGCGAGCAGCTCGCTCGGCGCCTCTTCCAGCAGGTCGTGATCGTTCTGCTTGAGGAAACGGTTGGCCCACAGCATACCGGCCAGCGCCGTGACCAGCGCGACCACCAGACCCACGGCGATGACCAGACCCAACGAGGTTTCCAGCCCCAGGTTGCCGGCAGCAGCAATCGGCCCGGGCGTCGGCGGCACGAAGGTGTGGGTGGCGTACAGGCCCGTGGCCAGAGCCACGCTCATGGCCACCACGGAAACCTTCATCCGCGCCGCCAGTGCATTCTTCAGCGAGTTGAGAATGACGTAGCCGGAATCGCAGAACACCGGAATGGAAACCAGGTAGCCGATGATCGACATGGTCAGCGTCGGGAAGCGCTGGCCCAGCAGGCGGATAACCGTCTCGGCCATGGTAATGGCGGCGCCACTGCGCTCCAGGATCACGCCGATGATGGTACCCAGCGCGATCACGATACCGATGTAACCAAGAATGCCGCCGAAGCCAGAGGCGACGGTCTTGAGAATTTCACCGGCAGGCAGTTGATAGGCGAAACCGGCGATGATCGCGGCGCCCAGCAAGGCAAGGAAGGGATGCAGCTTCAAGCGAGTGGTGGACAACACGATGAACGCGATAAGCGCCACCAGAATCAGGACCAGGCTCATGACCAGTCTCCTCGTTGTTGTTATGACCGGACGCAGTATCCGGCGGGAAATGCCGACAGGCAGGCCATTGTGGCTCAGGCTCCGCCAGCAGACCCTGTGCGGCCGCACCAAAAGATAAGAGGCCCGAACGAGCCGTTTTGTTCAGGCGCACAACGCCGAGAATCAGGAATACTCGTCACCCTGCACATCCAGCAGGCCGAGTCCGAGCGATAACTGCAGGCGCTGCTCGAAGCTGTTGAGGTCGAGCCCGCTCAGTTCGCCGATGCGCTCCAGGCGATAACGCAGGGTGTTGCGGTGGATACCCAGCGCCCGGGCGCAACTCTGCACCTGACCGTCGTACGCGCACCAGGCCTCCAGGGTGGCACGCAGACTGCCTTGCACATCCTGGGCGAGCACCTGGCGTAGCGGCGCCAGCCAGCCCTGCAACAGCCAGCTGTGGCGCTGGGCATACAGCAGCGTCGGCAGACGCAGCTCTTGCAGATAGAGCAGACGACGCAGGGGAAAACGGGCCTGGCCGTAGGCCTGCAAATCACGCAGCACCAGGCTCGCCTGGCGTAGTTCGGCAAGATCGCCCAGCGGGTCACTCAGCGCCACAGAACCTATCCCCCAGTCACGCTCATCGGCCTGACTCAACCAGGCCTGATCGTCGCGGCTGATGCTGTAGGGCCGGCACCAGAGCAGCTCGTGACGCCCCAGCGGGGCCACCAGGTGTTCGCCCTTGCCACCGAGCGCAGCCAGCAGACGGGCCTGGCGCGGCAGCGGATCACCCTCTTCCGCCAGCCGCAGCAGACACATCTGCCTCGGCCAGCTCAGATTCAGTCCCAGACGCTCGGCTTCCGCCTCCAGGCCGGACAAGCTCTGTTGCGGGTCGAGCAGTTGGCGCAACCAGGCTTCCTGCTGATGCCGCTGCCAGTGCCGCTCGGCCTGCAGCACGCGGTGCTCGACCAGCATTTCTGCGGCCATGCGCACCAGTTCGGCATAGGGTCGTACCACTTCGGGATCGCCTGTAATGCCGAGTACGCCGATCAGTTGCTCGGCATGGCGCAACGGCAGGTTGACCCCGGGTTTGACACCACGCAGGCAGGCCGCGGCCTGGGCATCGATCTCCACGACGCGACGATTGGCCAGCACCAGCTGCGCGCCCTCATGGCGGGTATGCAGCCGACTGGGGTCGCCACTGCCGATGATCATGCCCTGCGCATCCATCACGTTGATGTTGTACGGCAGGATAGCCATGGCGCGGTCGACAATATGCTGCGCCAGGGTGGAGTCGAGTTCGAGCATCGGGAACGGCCTCGCGAATGAGGTCGCCATTGTAGGCCGTTGGACAGGCCAATGCGCTGGAGAGCCCGAGCAATCCTCGGGCTACTGCAGACGTTTCACTCGGCGCTTGGTTGCTCGACGCTGCCTACGGCCGTGTCATTCGCCGGCACTTTCGCCTTGGCCTGGTTACGCCGGGCTTCCATGCGATGCCGCCTGGCCTGCTGCCGGGCGTGCAACGCCTGCCCGGCCGTCACCACACCAACGGGTTGGCCTTGCAGGTCCAGACGCGGCGCGTTCTCGGTCATCGCAGACCAGTAGCGCCCGCCGCGACACCAGGCGGCAATACCCAGCTTGAGCTGCTCAAGGCTGATGCCGAGCAGCGATAGATGCTGCTCGGCATCCTTGAGGATGCCCTCTTTCAACGGCACCTTGGGCGCGGGGTTGACCGGGAAAGCCAGAGGGAAATGCTTCTGCAGCCGCCAGATCGCTTCGACAGCCGGATCCTGCTCGCGCGCCTTGGCTTTTTGCGGCGGCTTGGACTTGCGCTTTGGCGGCTTCGCGTTTTCGGTCTTTACCTGCTCTTTTTCAGCCCGCAGGCGGTCACGTAGCTCGGCTAGTTGTTCAAAACCCATTGTTCGATTCACAGCATCCCGGTTGATTCGTGGCGCAAGGGTATCTTATGTGCTGGTTTCGTACAGCCCTATTGCTAGCTGGCTTGCCCGACGGTTGTTAAGAGCAGGGGCCGCAAAGCTTGTTGCCGTGCGCCTTCCAGACAACGCAGGCATCCCGACACACCCTGCCAATCGCCGCTCAGAAGGCCTGGTGGAAGCCCGCGAACCGCTGTCCGCTATCTCCGCCAGAGATTAAGGCGCCAGCCGTTCGCGAATCCAGGCTTCGCCCTGCAGCCGATAGTTGAGGCGGTCATGCAGGCGGCTCGGCCGGCCCTGCCAGAACTCGATGCGGTCCGGCAGCAGGCGATAGCCGCCCCAATGTGGCGGGCAGTGCGGAGCCTGATTGAGGAAGCGCTTTTCGGTCTCCACCATCAGGTCTTCCAGCTCGGCGCGGTCCCGGATCACCCTGCTCTGCGGCGAGGCCCAGGCACCGATGCGGCTGCCCAGCGGGCGGACCTGGAAATAACCGTCGGATTCGGCAGCTGTGACGCGCTCCACGCGCCCTTCAATGCGCACCTGGCGCTCCAGGCTGGGCCAGAAGAAGGTCATGGCGGCAAACGGACAGGCCGCCAGCTGACGGCCCTTGGCGCTGTCGTAGTTGCTGAAGAAGGTGAAACCGCGTTCGTCGAGGCCCTTGAGCAGCAGGACACGACAGTGGGGGCGCCCCTGTTCGTCGACGGTGGCCAGGGTCATGGCGTTGGGTTCGACCGGCAGTTGCTCGGTCTTCACTGCGTCATCGAACCACTGACGAAACAGGGCAAAGGGATCCAGCGGCGCCTGGGCTTCGCTCAGACCGTCGCGGGTGTAGTCACGGCGCATATCGGCCAGGGTTTGGGTCATGGCAGTTCCTCAGAACAGGGCCGGAAACCAATCCGTCTGGTTACCGGCGCCTGCCCTCGCAATGTGGAAATGCCTGCAAGCTTACTCCGACTTGCCCACTTTTCCTTGATCTGCAGCAGCTACCTTGGGTGCGTCCTTGAGCTCCGCCTTGGCCGGCTGGCTGTACTTGGCGACCAGGCCCTGCATGGTGTCACGCGAAGTCAGGAGAATTTCCACACGGCGGTTCAGCGCACGACCGGCGGCGCTGTCATTGGCGGCACGCGGCATGTCGGACCCCAGGCCCATGACCTGCAGGCGGTTCTGCTTGAGGCCGCTCAGGCGGAAGATCGAGGTCACGGCGCGCGCGCGCTGCTGGCTCAGATCGCGGTTCAGCGCTGCATCGCCACTGCTATCGGCATGACCGAGAACCACCACCGCGATATCTTCATCGGCTTCCAGCAACTTGGCGACGCGGGTGATCGGACCCAGGCTGGCCGGCAAAAGCATATGCGGACGGTCCGGATTGAAGGAGCTCTGCACCGGAGCCGTCACCACCAGAAGATTTTCCCGACGCTCGAACTCGAACTGGCTGCCCTTGACCGCGTCGCGCAGTTTCGGCTCGTACTCGTCCAGCCAGGCGCGAGTGACCTGAGGCGGCGGCATGACGGCCGGTTTGGCGACTCCCTTCTTTTCCGAGCCGGCGCAACCTGCGATCAGCAGGCAGCAGGTAAAGGCAAAAATCTTGTTGGCACGCATGTAGCCCCCGAGGTCACACAGATCTAATGGTCGATTCGTTATGGTTGCAACTGAACGATTGGCGCGAGTTTAGCCGTTCAATCAGATACAGTCCGCAATCTGGCGCGCAAGTTTCTGCGCACGGGGGTCCATCAAGACGAACGGTCCTAGATTGTTGATCACAAAGCCGAATGCCACATCCCTTTCGGGGTCGGCAAAGCCGCTTGAGCCACCTGCACCAGGGTGGCCGAAGGCTTTTGCTCCCATGCCATAGGTGGCGTTGGCAACGTCGGCCTGATCGAGCATGCAGCCGAGGCCGAAACGCGTACGGGTCAGCAGGGTCCTGTCATCGCCGACGCTGTGCTCACGGGTCATCTCGTCGAGCAGATCACCATCGAGCAGGCTGCCATCGAGCAGACCGGCATAGAAACCCGCCAGGCTCCGCGCGTTGCCATGGCCGTTGGCGGCCGGCTGCTGCATGCGTCGCCATTCCGGTTTGTTGGTGCTGGTCATGATCGATGGCGGATTGGTGAACGAGCGCGTGCTCATGGCGCTGGCGTCGGTCATCATCACCTTGAGCAGGCGCTGCGCGGCAGCATCACCGAGATTGCCCTTGCCGCGGGCGATATGGGCGACGCGGTGAAATTCGCCATCGGCCAGGCCGACATGAAAATCCAGCCCCAGCGGCCTGGAGATGCGCGCCGCGATGCTGTCGCCCGGGCCGCGACCCTCGACCCGGCGGATCAGCTCGCCGATCAGCCAGCCGTAGGTGATCGGCGCGTAGCCATGGCCCTCGCCCAGCGGCCACCAGGGTTCTTCGGCCGCCAGCGCGCCAGTCATGGTCTGCCAGTCGTACAGTGCCTCGGCAGGCAGCATCTGACGTAAAGCCGGCAAGCCTGCCTGATGGCAGAGCAGATGACGCACGCTGATGCGCTCCTTGCCGGCAGCGGCGAACTCGGGCCAGTAGCGCGCCACGGGAGCGTCCAGATCGAGCTTGCCCTCGCCCACCAGTTGCAGGGCCACGACCGCCGCAAAGGGTTTGGTACAGGAGAACAGATTG
Organism: Pseudomonas sp. Z8(2022); assembly: GCF_025837155.1. NCBI lineage: Bacteria > Pseudomonadati > Pseudomonadota > Gammaproteobacteria > Pseudomonadales > Pseudomonadaceae > Pseudomonas > Pseudomonas sp. Z8(2022). Next base: position 3,057,087 of record NZ_CP107549.1, read on the forward strand.
GCGATGGTGTCGCTGTGCCAGGGCTGCTGGCCATCCTTGTCCATCACCCCGCCCCACAGGTCGACCACGGTTTCACCGCCGACCTTTACGCACAGGGCCGCGCCCCGCTCCTGCGCATCGTCGAACAGTGCGGCGAATGCATCTCTCACCGCTTCGAAGCGCAAGTCGAAATAGCCCTGAATCTGCACGCTGTTCTCCCGTTTCACTGCTTGGCCAAATGCGGCCGATGATAGTGGCCGCTTATCATGCAGTGTTCTTGAACCTCATGAAATAGCGCCCCGCCTGGCTCACCACACGGGAATCCTCATCGACGCGACCATTGGCACGGGTACCGGCCTGCACCTGCCGCCCGGGCTACAGCCTGGCGCAGCAGGGGCAGCGAACAGCAGCGTCAGTCGATCTGCCGCCGAAACGGCGGCAAGGCATTGAGGATGGCCTTGCCATAACGCTGGGTCACCACGCGCCGGTCCAGCAGGGTGATGGTGCCGCGGTCGGCCTCGGTACGCAGCAGACGGCCACAGGCCTGCACCAGGCGCAGAGAGGCGTCCGGCACGGCGATTTCCATGAAGGGGTTGCCGCCGCGAGCCTCGATCCACTCGGCCAGCGCCGCTTCCACCGGATCGTCCGGGACGGCAAAGGGAATCTTGGCGATCACCACATGCTCGCAATAGGCGCCGGGCAGGTCGACACCCTCGGCGAAACTGGCCAGGCCGAACAGCACGCTTTCCTCGCCCGAGTCGACACGCGCCTTGTGCTTGTTCAGGGTTTCCTGCTTGGACAGGCTGCCCTGGATGAACACCCGTTTGCGCCAGTCACGGTCGAGGCCATCGAATACGTCCTGCATCTGCTTGCGTGACGAGAACAGCACCAGCGAACCACGGCTGCCGGTCACCAGATCCGGCAGATCGCGGATGATCGCCGCGGTGTGCGCCGCAGCCTCACGCGGATCGGCCTTCAAGTCCGGCACTCGCAGCAGGCCTGCATCGGCGTGATGGAAGGGGCTCGGCACGATGGCGGTAACCGCCACCTTGGGCAGACCGGCGCGCATGCGGTAACGATCGAAGGTGCCCAGCGCGGTCAGTGTGGCGGAGGTCACCAGGCAGCCATGGGCGACGTTCCACAGGTTGCGGCGCAAGGTCTCGGCGGCCAGGATCGGGCTGGCATTGACCTCGATATCGAACAGCGCGCCGCTCTCGGCCAGGGTCAGCCAGCGCGCCATGGGCGGGCTCTCTTGCGGATCTTCGGCGGTGAAGGCCTGCCACAACTCCCAGTTGCCCTTGGCGCGTGCCATCAGGCTCCCGAATAGCGGATACCACTCCTCGGCCTGGTGACTGGCAATGCCCACGGCACCCTCGCCGTCCATTGCCTCCTTGAGGAGCTCGGTAACGCCGGTGAACAGATCGTTGAGCTTGGAGAAGCCCTTTTTCAGCTCCAGCCCGAGCTCGGTCAGATGTTCCGGCACCACGCCCCCGACGAAGCGATGGCGCGGCCGCTCGCGCCCTTCCATGTCCTCGCCGGCCTTGAAATCGGCGATCTCTTCACAGGCAGTGAACATGAACTGCTGCTGGGTCTTCAGTTCGCGTGCCAGCTCCGGCACCTGCTCGATCAGCCGGCCGAGATCGCCGGGCAGCGGATTCTGCGCTAGCAACTTGGTCAGGTTCTTGTCGATCTGGGTCAGCCAGTCAGCGGTCGAGCGCAGCCGGGTGAAGTGGGCGAAATGGCCGATCGCCTTGTCCGGCAGGTGGTGACCTTCGTCAAACACGTAGATGGTCTCGCGCGGGTCGGGCAGCACGGCGCCGCCGCCGAGCGCCAGGTCCGCCAGCACCATGTCGTGGTTGGTGACGATCACGTCGACCTTGCCCATGCCCTCGCGGGCCTTGTAGAAGGCGCACTGCTGGAAGTTCGGACAATGGCGGTTGGTGCACTGGCTGTGATCGGTGGTCAGTTGCGCCCAGCGGCTGTCTTCCAGCTCCTCCGGCCAGCTGTCGCGGTCGCCGTCCCATTTGTTGCCGGCGAGTTTCTCGATCATCGCGGTGAACAGCTTCTGGCCCTGCTCATCGACATCGATGCGAAAGCCTTCTTCCTCGAACAGTTGCGCGGTGGCGCTCTGCGCGGCTCCGTCCTGCAGCAGATGGTCGAGCTTGGACAGGCACAGGTAGCGACCACGGCCCTTGGCCAGGGCGAAGCTGAAGTTCAGCCCGCTGTTGCGCAGCAGATCCGGCAGATCCTTGTGCACAATCTGCTCCTGCAGCGCCACGGTGGCCGTGGCGATCACCAGGCGCTTGCCGGCGGCCTTGGCGGTGGGAATGGTGGCCAGACTGTAGGCCACCGTCTTGCCGGTACCGGTGCCCGCCTCCACCACCACCACAGCGGGGTCGCCGAGGCGCTTGCCCTCGTCGTCGCTCCGGATGGTTCCGAGCACCTTGGCGATCTCGGCGATCATCAGGCGCTGGCCGTAACGCGGCTTGAGCGACTTGGCCTCGAGAAAGCGCGAATAGGCGCCCTGGATCTGGGTCTTGAGTTCGGTACTGAGCATGGATTCTGAAACGAAAAAGGCTGGATAAATTTTCAGTATTCGCGGAGCGGCCGCTATCATAGCGCGCCAATCGATCCGGCGCAGACTCGCGTACCGATCGAACGCAATGAACTGCCAAACGGCCCGATGGAGACGCCACATGACACCCTACGCACCGCTCTATGCCTTACACCTGCTGGCCGCCGTGATCTGGGTCGGCGGCATGTTCTTCGCCTGGATGATCCTGCGCCCGACCGCGGTCGAAACGCTGGAGCCGCCCGCACGGCTGCGCCTGTGGCTCGGTGTGTTCAAGCGCTTCTTCGTCTGGGTCTGGCTGGCGGTAGTGGCCCTGCCGGTGACCGGCTTTGGCATGGTGCACATGAGCTACAGTGGCTTCGACGCAGCACCGCGCTACGTGCACATCATGATGGGGCTGTACCTGGTGATGCTTGCCCTGTTCCTGCGTATTCAGGCGCTGCAACTGCCGGAACTGCGGCGCGCCGTGGAGGCCGAAAACTGGCCGGCAGGCGGCGAAGTATTGGGGCGGATTCGCAAGGTAGTGGGCAGCAACCTGCTGATCGGCCTGGCACTGATCACGCTGGTGGCCATGCGTCCTTCATTCTGAGTGGACGGCCTTCGTCTGCTCCGGGCAAACGAAGGCCGCTGCGATCTAGAAGCGCAACACCTGCATGGCGCCACTGCGCCCCGCGGTCCCCTCACGTCCAGGCTGGCCAGGTTTGCCGTCCGGGGCACCCTCTACGCCGTAAAGCAGACAGCCCTTGGCTGCGCCGCCACGACCGGGCCGACCCGCCGAACCGGCTGCGCCGCCAGCGCCGCCATCGAGCAGCACCTGCAAGCGTTCGACCTCGACATAATGCGGCACTTCCAGCGTTACCTTGCCGCCGGCAGCCCCATCCTGGCCATCGGTGCCATCCTGCCCGTCGTAGCCCGCGCTGGCCTGGCCCCAAGTGCAACCGCCCGGCTGACCATGCGCACCATCAAGGCCGGCGTAGCCCGGTGTACCCTGACCACCTCGCACGTCCAGCGTCAACGACTCGAACGTCAGCTTGTGCAGCTTGAGGCTGATCTCACGCCCCGGCGTCGCTGGCCGGGTATAGGTACCGGCGGCGCCCTTGGCGCTGATCCAGGCACCGGCACCGATATCGGCGTCGGCGATTTCCAGACGCAGCGGCTGCTCGCTCGGCGCTACACCGATACGGGCCTCACGCCCCATCAGCAGCTCGCCGATACGTAACTCCGTGACCGTGGCGGGAATCATCAGGGTTGCCTGATCCGCCACTTCCAGGCGATCGAGCTGCAGGCTGCTGCTGGCAACGGGCAGACGCATCAGGGTATTGGAAGGCACCTGCACCTGGGTACCGGCCAGCGCGGTACCGGCACACAGACAAAGCAGCAGAGCGAGATTACGCATGTGCAGCCTCCCCGACGGACGCTGCAGCCGCACTATCAGGCTGTTGCACGACCTTCAGCGGATACAGGTGAAAAATGCCGAACAGCAATACCTGCACACGGTCCAGCCAGGGACTGGCGCGACCAGACAGAACGCTGGAGAACAGCCACAACTGCACGCCATGCAGTAGCGAAAGGAAGGCTGCGAGCACGTAGACAAGCTGCTCGAATGGCGCCCCCAGGCGTTTGGCCAGCGCCGCGCCGAACACCAGCCAGAAGACCAAGGCCAACGCCTTGCCCATGATCAACAATGCTTTCATCCCCGCCCTCGCACCTGGTTTTTCTAATAGCGCAGCACGTTAACCGGTCGCAGCGTGGACCACCAGAGTGGAAGACCATTTTCATGATTCAACGTATCACCACTGAAAAGGGCGCACCCCAGGCCGAATGGCCAGGGGCACGCCGCCCTGCGTCAACGGGAAACGTGCAACTCCACACGGCGATTCTGAGCGCGTCCGGCGTCGCTGCCATTGTCCGCCACGGGTTGACTCTCACCCCGCCCTTCGGTGCTGAGCTTGTCGGCAGGTACGCCCTGGGCAACCAGAAAGTCGGCAACACTGCGTGCACGGCGCTCGGACAGCCCCTGGTTGTAGGCATCAGAGCCAACGCTGTCGGTATGCCCGACCACCTTCACCGCGACCAGGCTGGCACCGGTCAGACGCGTACTGACATCGGCAAGCAGGCGCTGCGCATCGGCTGTCAGATCAGCAGAATCGAAGGCGAACAATACGTTGCCGAGATCGCTCAGGACGATGACCTCATTCTGCACCGGCGTCTCCATAACCGGCTCGGTCGCGACGCTGGCGGGGTACTGCGGTAACGGACAGCCGTTATGACCGACCGAGGTCCCGGCAGGCGTGCCGGGGCAGCGGTCACGACGGTCGAACACTCCGTCGCCATCCTCGTCGCCGTCCTGCGCATAGCAGATGATGGTGCCCAACAGAGCGCCGGCGACCGCGCCGCCTGCCGCCCAGGTAGAACTCTCGATTGCACCGAGGCCGCCACCGGCCAAGGCTCCAATCGCACTGCACAGGGGCCAGTTCCCCTGGTTGAGCGGCGCGTCTCCCGTACTGGAAGTCGTGGCACAACCCGAGAGAACACTGCTGACCAGGAGAAAGGGTAGAAGCTGGATTCTCATGGTGGTGTCTCCTGTGATACCGGCATGTTGCCGGTATCACAGGAGTAAAGACGGCGGCTGGAATTCACACAAGAAAAGGCCCGGCCGGTGAGAACCGGCCGGGCCTGCGTCGTTGATGCGGTAAGGCAGAAGCGCCTTACGGCTGAGCTTCGACCTCGGCCTCTACACGACGGTTGATTGCGCGACCCTCGGCAGTGGCGTTGTCGGCAACCGGACGGCTCTCGCCATAACCCACTGCCTGCACACGACCGGACTCGACACCGTACTGATTGACCAGAACGTCGCGAACGGCGCTGGCGCGGCGCTCGGACAGGCCCTGGTTGTAGGCATCGCTACCGACGGAGTCGGTGTGACCTTCAACCACGGTGCTGGTCTGCGGGTACTGTTTCATGAAGTCAGCCAGGGCCTTGATATCGCCATAGCTTTCCTGTTTGACCTGAGCCTTGTCGAAGTCGAACTTGACGTCCAGCTCGACGCGAACGGCCTCGGCCGGCTCGGCCACGGCGACTTCCTCGACCACGACTTCTTCGACAGCAGCAACCTGTTGCGCTTCGGCACCATGTACCCAGCAGTAAGCGGCGCCAAGACCGGCACCCAACAGTGCACCACCACCAGCCCAGCTGGAGCTTTCGATTGCCCCTAACGCTGCACCACCTACACCGCCTACCGCCGCGCAAGTGGGCCAGTCGGTTTTCTGCAGACCGGCGCAGCCGGTCAGCAAGGTACTAGCCAGAATCAGGGGGACTGCGTTCCTTGTGATACTCATAACTTTAGGTCTCCAATGTTCATCGGCCCATAACCGACTCGATAGTAGTAAAGACTGGAGTTGTTCAATCCGCCAGTTGTAAGAACTTCTGCGGATAATTTTCTATCACTCTAGGCCTGATACTGACGCCACGTTAGTCTTTGCAGACTTTTCGAGGAAGTTCGATGACCGCCAGCCTTAGCACCCGTACTCCACAGCAGGCAATTGCCGCACTGCTTGCCCGCTACACGCCCGAGAAACTGCTGTTGCTCGGTGCCAGCGAACTACCCGCAGTCAGCGCTTTTCGCAATGCCCACCCGCAGTGTCAGGTCACCACTGCACCTGCTGCTCCCCTGGCGCCGGAACTGGCCGCACAGCGCTTCGACCTGGCACTGCTGGTCGACTGCCTGGAGCACTTACCCAAGCGCGATGGTCTGCAACTACTGGGCGGTATCCGCAACCTCAACGCCAGCCGGGTCGCCGTATTGCTCGACCTCAAGGCGGGTGATTGGCAGGAAACCGACCTGTTCGCACTGGCCATGCAGGCCAGTGAGCAGTTCCAGCGCGAGGGACAGACCCTGCATCTGTTCACCTATGATCTGCTCGATTACAAGCAAGTTCCCGACTGGTTGAATGCAAAGTTCTGGGCCAATCCACAAAACTTCGGCAAATACTGGTGGTAACGAGATGAACCCACTTGATCCCCACTGCCCCTGTGGCAGCGGCAATCCGCTCAGCCAGTGTTGCGGCCACTACCACGCAGGCACACCCGCGCCCAGCGCGGAGTTGCTGATGCGCTCGCGTTACAGCGCCTATGTTCTGGGCCTGGTGGACTATCTGGTGGCCACGACCCTGCCCGCCCAGCAGCAGGCGCTCGACCGTGAAGCGATGGCCGTCTGGAGCGCACAAAGCACCTGGCTGGGGCTGGAAGTGGAAGGCAGTGAAGTCTTCGGCGGCAAACCCGAACATGCCCAGGTCAGCTTCGTCGCCCACTGGCATGACGAGCATGGCGAACATCGTCATCGCGAATGCTCCGCCTTCGTTCAGGTGGATGGACGCTGGTATTTCCTCGATCCGACCGTATCAATGAAGGTTGGGCGCAATGACCCCTGCCCCTGTCAGGGCGGGCAGAAGTTCAAGAAGTGCTGCGCGCCCCATCTGAAGGGCTGACTGGCGTCGGACGCACTTTCTGCTTGAGTTGAATCGTCCTTCGGGGACACTCGACAAGGAGAAAGCCATGCACAAGAAAAGTGGTATCGCTCTCGTTTTGGCCAGCCTGCTGACTGGTTGCGCCAGTCAGCCTGGAGGGCTGCAGGGAGAGGCACTGGATCTGGGGGACAGCCAGCGCGTCAGCCGTCTGTTTGCCTACCCCAACAACTGCAGCGTGATCTGCTACCGCGACTGGACGCTGGAGCAGACGGTGGAGCACTACCTGCAACAAAGTCTGACCCGCGACGGCTACCCGCAGGCCAGCGTACGCGTCAAGCGCGATGGGAAACGCGTACACGCTTACTTCGAAGGTGTACCTGCCGAGTACGCCAAGCCCCTGCGGCAATTGCTCGACACCGGCGATCTGGCCTATCAGGGCGCCAGCCAGCTCAACCGTGACGGCAAGTGGCAGTACAACTGGTACTTCTTCCTGCCACTGGGCATGGCCCTGGAGAACCGCAAGAGTGTCGAACTGCTGCATTTTCCGCCGGACTACTCGCTGACCCAGGCTCAGGACTACCTGCGCTCGAGCACCACCGATCGCTGGGCCGACCTGCTCAGCTACAACGGCATTGCGCCGGAGCAGACACCGGCCTACCAGACCATCGTCGACATCGCCCCCATTGCCGCCCCGGCCAGTGCCGGCAGCGCTCTGGAAGGCGTGTACGGTTATTTCAGCGACTACCAGCGGCGTATGGTCGCTGAGCTCAGCGCCAGCTCGGACGGTACCAGCCTGCCGATGGTGGCCTTCGGCAGCCCAGTGCGCAGCTGGATCAAGCAGCAGTACGGGGTGAACCTTTCCGTCCTGGGCCTGGGTCAGGTCGATGCGACATCCGAACGGCAGGTTGCCGTACTCGGCGCCAACCACCCCAGCTACATCTGGTATGCCGCCGACCCGGCCAACAACAATGGCAGCGAGGATGCCGCCAACGCGGCGGGGATCAAGGTCATGGGGCAGGATCTGAGCGCCGCCTGCTGGCAGGCCGGCATGGGCCGGCAACCAACGCGTGATGCGCAGCAACTGCTCAGCGCCTGCACCCAGAAATGGCAGATGACGGAAAAACTGCAAACCTGCGAGCTGTTCTTCACCAGCGTACGCCATCTCAAACCGGAGCAGGCGCAAGACAAATGCAAGGCGGGCTAACCGCACCCGATGCAACAACGCCGTGGCTACCTGCGTAGCTCACGGCGCAGCTTCCCTGCGCGCGGTCAGTCCTGCAGTTTCAGATGCGAGGTATCCGGCGCGGGAGCCGGAGGCGCTGCCTTCGCCTGGCCCATGTCGCTGCCCACCGGCGCCAGGCTGAACTGCGAAAGGTCGACCCGCGGCGCTTCGGCCTCGGGCCTGGCGTCCTGCAGATCACTGCCCACCGGGGCGATACCGAAATCCGGTGCATCCACCTCGCTGAAAGCAGCCATGTACTCATCACGCGGTGCGACCTGCAATCGCCCCGGGCTGGCCGCAACCGGCTTGGGCAAAGGGGCCGACGGAGCCGGTACCGGGTCGGCTGGCGGTGGGGGTGCCAGTTCGACCTCCTCGATCAGCATGTCCATATCGACAACCTCGACACGCGCACCGGCCCGCTCGAGGGTCGCACGGTATTTTTCTGCCGCAGCGGCGTCGAGGTTGTTCTTGATCACGATGCGACGCCCGGAGAACAACTGGGCGATACGCTGAGTATCGGCCTGGAACAACTTGGCCAGATTGGCCTTGACCAGCTCCGGCTGTGCCCCCGGCACCAGTTGCCCGGAGAAGGCGATCTCGTAGCGACTCATGGTCACACTCCTGTCCTATTCGCCGCTCAGTATGGCGCAGGTTCCCTCGCCCTGACACTGCAGGCTTCTCATCCATGCCATTGCGATCAACCAATATGCCGAGCCATGAAGCTGTCATCAGGAAAATAATGCCTGCCCACCCGTTGCAGCCAAGCGCTTGCTTGTTACACTGGGCCGCAACGGGGGTATGAAATGTTTTATCAGGCGCAAATGATAAGAATTACCAGCCTATTGATGCTTTTCGGCCTGTTTTCGGGCCTGACAGGATGCTCCACCTGGATGACAGGTGGCTTCAAGGACCCGGACGTCCAACTCATCAAAGTTGATGTGATCAAGGCCAGGCTGCTCGAACAGGAGTTCAGCCTGCGCTTTCGGATCGACAATCCCAACGGGGTCAGCCTGCCTGTGCGCGGGCTGAACTATAACGTGCACCTCAACGGCATCCAGCTGGCCGAAGGTCACTCCAGCGAGTGGTTCACGGTGCCCGCTCACGGTCATCACACCTTCGATGTGCCGGTACGTACCAATCTCTGGCGCCATGTGCGGCAGATCGTCAAGGCGCTGGAAAAACCCGATGTACCGATTCGCTACAGCCTCAAGGGAGAAGTGAAAACCGGCATGTTGTTCGGCCGCAGCGTGCACATGGCGCGCAATGGAGAGATAATTCCCGGCGATTTCATCCCCGAATAACCTGCACGAGTAACACCATGAGCAACGAACCTCACGTCCACGGCCCCGACTGCAACCATGACCACGATCATCACGATCACGGCCATGTGCACGGCCCGCACTGCAATCACGGCCATCAGGAGCCGGTACGCAACGCGCTGAAGGATGTCGGCCGCAATGACCCATGCCCATGCGGCAGCCAGAAGAAATTCAAGAAATGCCACGGTGCCTGAACCGCACATGGATGCTCTGCCCCTCCTCCTGCTACTGACCGGCCTGCTGCTGATCGCAGCCCTGGCGGCCTATGCCTGGCACCTGTGGCGCCGGGTGTGGGCCAATCAGCGTGCCCGCGACGAAGCGCAACAGGAGCGCCAGCAGCGCATCGGCGGCGACCTGAACATCCTGGCCAGCAGCCTGCTCGACGAGCAGCTGCCGCTGATCGAGGGCGCCATTCGCATCAAGGTCCTGCTCGACAACTTTGACAGCACCCTGAGCAACGACAGCCGCTGCCAGGTCTTCCATACGCTGTTCGAAGCCACGGCCGACGTGCCCACCCACGCGGCCTGGAAGGCATTGGACAAGTCGCAGCGGCGCCGCTTCGAGAAGCGCTTCAATGAGCTGGAGCTGCAACACAAGGCCGCCGCGCGTACAGCAGCTCGCTGGCTGCTGGATGAAGGGCTGAAGGGGTCTCAGGCGATCGGCTGAGGGCTCTTGCCAGGCACCAGCCGCCTCATTACCTTGGCGCCTTTGTGACCGGTTGCTGCGCGACCGGCCTCGCCTGTTCGCATACCAAGGATATTCGCCATGCGCACGCTGGCCTGCCTGACTCTCGCTGCCTCCCTGACCGGCCTCGCCGGCTGTCAGTCCCTGCTCAACAGCCGTTACGCCGACAGCGTGCCACCTACCCGTGGCGTCGAACGCATTCAGGGCGTGGCTGAAAGCGCATCGGTAAGGCGCAATGCGCTTGGCATGCCGCTGATCGAGTCGGGCACCTTCCACGACGCCCTGTTCACCCTGGGTTATGTGCATGCCGGTGATCGTCTCAGTCAGATGGTCGGCATGCGCCTGTTGGCCCAGGGTCGTCTGGCGGAGATGACCGGTCCGGGCGCACTGGAAATGGACCGGTTCATGCGCGCGGTCAATCTGAAGAAGAGCGCGGACATTCTCTACGCCGACGCCTCGCCCCGCCTGAAACGCTTCTTCGAAGTGTATTCGCGCGGTGTCAACGCCTACCTGTTCCGCTACCGCAATCGCCTGCCGATGGACCTGGCCGAATCCGGCTACCGTCCCGAATACTGGAAACCCGAGGATTCGGTTCTGCTGTTCTGCCTGCTGAATTTCGGCCTCGCGGTGAACCTGCAGGAAGAGATCGCTGCGCTGACCCTGGCCCAGCAGGTGGGCACCGACAAACTGCCCTGGCTGCTGCCGATCTACCCGGACGAACCACTGCCCTTCGTCGAAGCAGAGAAGCTCGCTGGGCTCGACCTCAAGGGGCAGTTGCCAGGCCTGCAGGCGATTTCCCGTACGGCGGCGCAGATCGCCGAACAGCACATGCTCGGCGTCGCCGCCTCGAACAACTGGGCTATCGCACCGCAGCGCAGCCGTGGCGGCATGAGTCTGCTGGCCAACGACACCCATCTGCCACTGAGCATGCCGTCGCTGTGGAATTTCGTACAGATCCGCTCGCCCAAGTACCAGGCTGCCGGTGTCTCCCTCGCAGGCGTACCGGCGGTGGTGGCCGGCTACAACGGCAAGCTGGCCTGGGGCATGACCATGGTCATGGGCGATAACCAGGACATCTATCTCGAACGCATCAGACGCGAGGGCAGCCGCCTGATGTACCAGGCCGACGGCAAGTGGCTGCCGGTCACGGAGCGTCAGGAAACCTTCTTCATCCGCGGCCAGCGCCCGATCCGCGAAACGCTGTACGAGACCCGCAACGGCCCGCTGCTGAATTCGGTGGTCGGCGAACGCAAGCACATGCTGCAACCTCTACCGTTGCAGAGTGGTTACGGCCTGGCGCTGAAGACCACGCAGTTCGAGCGTGATAAGAGCCTCGACGCCTTCTTCGATCTGTCGCGCGCACAATCGGTGGATCAGGCCTTCGAGGCGACTCGCGAGATCCGCGCCATGCCGCTCAACATCGTATTCGCCGATGCCCAGCACATCGGCTGGCAGGTTACCGGCCGCTACCCGAATCGGCGCGAAGGACGCGGCCTGCTGCCTTCCCCAGGCTGGGACGAGCGCTACGCCTGGGACGGCTTCGCCGATCCGATGCTGCATCCCTACGACCAGGACCCGCCGCAAGGCTGGCTGGGCACCGCCAACGAACGCAGCGTGCCGCCAGGTTACGGCATGCAGCTGTCCAGCTCCTGGTATTACCCGGAGCGCGCTGAGCGTATTGCCGAACTGGCCGGCACCGGCCGACACGATGGCCGCAGCATGATCGCCATGCAGTACGACCAGACCTCTCCTTTCGTAGCCAAGCTGCAGGCCATGCTCAACGACCCGGCCATGCATGACCCGCTGCGCCAGGCCATAGCTGCTCTGCCCGCCGGCCAGCGCGAGCGTGCAGACGAAGCCCTGAAGCGTCTGCTCGCCTTCGACGGCAAGCTCACAGCCAGCTCGGCCGACGCCGCCATTTACGGCGCCTTCCTGCATGAAAGCGCGCGACAGATCTTCCTCGACGAACTCGGCCCGGAACGCAGCCCGGCCTGGCAAGCCCTGGTGGAAACCGCCAATACCTCGTACTCCGCGCAGGCCGATCACCTGCTCGGTCGTGTCGACAGTCCGTTCTGGGACGACATCCGCACCCCAGAGCAGGAAGACAAGCCGACCATCCTGGCGCGCAGCCTGGCCGCCAGCATCGAGCTGCTGGAAAAGCGCCTGGGTACGGAGCGTCGCAACTGGCAGTGGGGCAAGCTGCATACCTACGAATGGGTGACCGACACCACTCGCATGGCGCCCTACATGAGCGCCAGCCAGCGCACCAGCATCAACGCCCTGAAAGGCTATCTGGATCGCGGCCCCTATGCGGCCGGCGGCGACCACAGCACGCTGAACGTCTCGGCTTACGCCTGGGGCCAGGATTTCAATACCTTCCTGATCCCGGCAATGCGCATCGTGGTGGACTTCTCCGCCGACGAACCGCTGATCGGCGTCAACAGCTCAGGCCAATCGGGCAATCCAGCCAGCCCGCACTATGCCGACGGCATCGAGTCCTGGCTCAAGGGCGGCTATATGAGTTTCCCGTTCAAGTCGGAAAACCTGGACAAGGTCTATGGCAACCAGCGCCTGCTGCTGATGCCAGGCAAATGATGACCGTTCGTCGGGAAGCGCTGAACCTTTCGCTCAGCGCTCGACTCTGAGCAATGGACTTACTCCATAGATCATCGTTTAAGGCGCCTCTGGCGCCTTTTCTTTTGCCTGTAGAAAAAGATGGCATTTTGCATTACGGACTGAACTTTCTCCTCGAAGCCGGTTCAGAACCTGTGCATCGATTGAAATGCTCCCCTGGCGCCTCTGGCGCCTATTTTTTTGCCCGCATTATTTCCAACCACACGTTCGAGCACTTGCTGCCGGCAAATCGCAAGGTTGTCAGGCCAGCAGATTGCGGTCGAAAACGAACACTTCGGCCGCCAAAGGCCGATGCTCCAGCAGATTCTGCGGCCTTCCCATCTTCGGGTAGTTCTTCTCGCCAGTCTCGCCGATCCAGCCCTGGGTCTTCATCCGCTCCAACCGCCCCCGCAGGGTGGTGTGCTGTACCGGCTCGCCCAGGCAGGCCTGGAATGCCGCCAACGCTTCGGTCACGGTAAAGCGTGGAGCCAGCAGATACAGCGGCAGCGAGCTGTACACCGACTTGCCACGCAGACGCTCGACCGCCAGGCGCACCAGATGCGCATGGTCGAATGGCAATGCCTGCTGCCCGGAAGTCACAGCGGCCAACTCGACAAACTCCAGGTTTTCATCCTGCGGCACAACGTCAGGCGCCAGCAGCGCCAGGTAGCAGATACTCAGCGACCAGCCACGCGGATCACGTACTCCATTGCCCACAGTTGTCACCTGCTCCAGATATTGCGGTTGCAGGCGCGCCTTGTCCGCCAGAGCACGAGCGGCGGAGGCATCCAGGCTGGCATCGGCGCAACGACCGTTGACCAGCACGCCCGGCAGCGCCCGTTGGCCCATGAAGGGTTCGCGCTGCCGGCGCAGCAGCAGCACCTGCAATATCCCCTCTTCACTCAGACGCAGGGCGACGATATCCACCCCGGCCAGCACCTCCACTGAACTCATCCTTCCATTCGCCTCCATCACGGACTTATTTCATCTTGACCAATAATTCATCTTTGTTCACGCCTGAATTGGCAGAAAAGGCTTGACTACATATTTCATCAGATGAAATATGTAGTCATTCCAAGCGCAACAAGGAGGCGCACCATGAAGATCGCAAGCTTCGACGTCGACGCCCAGAAAGGCTTTACGCCGCTTTGCCCCAATGAACTGCCCGTACCCGAGGGCGATACCATCGCCCCAGCACTGAATCTGCTGGCAGCCCGTGCTCAGCTGCGCGTTGGCAGCAAGGACGCCCACAGCCCGCAGGCGGCCTGGGTGGTAGCCGACCACACGCAGATGCTGCAACCGCTGGCGCTGGCCAATGCCGATCTGACCTGGGTCAGCCACTGCGTACCCGGCACGCCCGGCTTCGAACTGCTCGACGGTCTGCCCGCCCCGCTGGACTACGACTATTTCGTATGGAAGGGCGTGGAACCGGACCTGCACCCCTATGGCGCCTGCTACCACGATCTGGCCGAGAAGCGCAGCACGGGCGTGATCGAATTTCTTCGGCAAAATGGCGTCGACCTAGTATTGGTCGGCGGCCTGGCACTGGACTACTGCGTCAAGACCACCGCCCTGCAACTGCGCCGCGCCGGCTTCGAGGTGATCGTGTATCTGCCAGCCTGCCGGGCCATCGCCAGCGAAACCGCCGAAACTGCCTGTCTCATCATGGGCGAGCACGGCATCACTCTTGTCGCCAGCCTAGAACAGCTGGACCGCGTCTTAGCCAAGGAGAACCTGCGATGAGCGAAAGCATCTTCGCCGAACGCACCGTGCAGAACCTGCTGGATACCGATTTCTACAAGCTGACCATGATGCAGGCGGTACTGCACAACTACCCCAACGCCGAGGTGGAATGGGAGTTTCGCTGCCGCAGCAGCGAGGACCTGACGCCTTACCTGGCCGAGATCCGCTACCAGATCGAACGCCTGAGCGAACTCAGCCTGAGCGTCGATCAGCTGGCCTTTCTCGAACGCATCCCCTTCCTCAAACCGGACTTCATTCGTTTCCTCAGCCTGTTCCGCTTCAACCTGCGCTACGTGCACACCAGCATCGAGGACGGCCAGTTGAGCATCCGCCTGCGCGGCCCCTGGTTGCACGTGATTCTCTTCGAAGTGCCGCTGCTGGCTGTGGTCAGCGAGGTACGCAACCGCTATCGCTACCGCGAAGTGCTGCTGGAGCAGGCCGCCGAACGCCTGTACGAAAAGCTCGACTGGCTCAAGGCTGAGGCGACGCCACGCGAACTGGCCGGTTTTCAGCTTGCCGACTTCGGCACCCGTCGTCGCTTCTCCTACCGCGTGCAGGAACAGGCGGTGCACATCCTCAAGCGCGACTTTCCCGGGCGATTCGTCGGTACCAGCAATGTGCACCTGGCGCGTGAGTTCGACCTCAAGCCCATCGGTACCATGGCCCACGAATGGCTGATGGCACACCAGCAGCTCGGCCCGCGTCTGATCGACAGCCAGATCGCCGCGCTCGACTGCTGGGTGCGCGAATACCGTGGCCTGCTCGGCATCGCCCTGACCGACTGCATCACCATGGATGCCTTCCTGGCCGACTTCGACCTGTACTTCGCCAAGCTGTTCGACGGCCTGCGCCACGATTCCGGCGACCCGCTGGTATGGGCGGAAAAGGCCATCGCCCACTACGAGAAACTCGGCATCGACCCGATGAGCAAGACCCTGGTGTTCTCCGACGGGCTCGACCTGCCCAAGTCGCTACAGCTCTACCGTGCACTTTCCGGGCGAATCCACGTAAGCTTCGGAGTCGGCACCAACCTGACCTGCGACATCCCTGGCGTCGAGCCGATGAACATCGTGATCAAGATGATCGCCTGCAACGGTCAACCGGTAGCCAAGATTTCCGACACCCCCGGCAAAACCCAGTGCCGCGACGAGAACTTCGTCCATTACCTGAAACACGTCTTTCGCGTGACCCAGTGAGGAGCCAGACATGAGCAACCGCCAAGCCGAAATCGCCGCCGCCCTCGACGTGGTGCCGCCGTTTGCCGACGACGCCGCGTTGAGCGCCGAAATCGAACGCCGCAAGACCTTCATCAAGAACACCCTCAGACAGTCCGGCCTCAAAGTGCTGGTGCTGGGCATCAGCGGTGGCGTGGACTCGACCACCGCCGGGCGCCTGGCCCAACTGTCGGTCGAGGAGCTGCGCGCCGAAACCGGCGATGCCGGCTATCGCTTCATCGCCGTACGCCTGCCGCACAACACCCAGCATGACGAGCACGATGCCCAGGCCTCGCTGAACTTCATCCGTGCCGACGAGAACGTTACGGTCAACATCGCCGACAGCGTCAACGGCCTGGTCCAGCAGGTCAGCCATCTGCAACAGCTGAACGATGCCCGACGCGATTTCGTGATCGGTAACGTCAAGGCGCGCATTCGCATGGTCGCCCAGTTCACCATCGCCAACGCCAACAACGGCCTGGTGATCGGCACCGATCATGCCGCCGAAGCGGTGATGGGTTTCTTCACCAAGTTCGGTGACGGTGCCTGTGACCTCGCTCCGCTGTCGGGCCTGGTAAAGCACCAGGTACGCGCCATCGCGGCGCACCTGG
This sequence comes from Pseudomonas sp. Z8(2022), assembly GCF_025837155.1. Taxonomy (NCBI): domain Bacteria; kingdom Pseudomonadati; phylum Pseudomonadota; class Gammaproteobacteria; order Pseudomonadales; family Pseudomonadaceae; genus Pseudomonas; species Pseudomonas sp. Z8(2022). The sequence goes on from NZ_CP107549.1 coordinate 3,073,510, forward strand.
GCGCGCCGGAACATCTGGTGCAGAAGACGCCCACTGCCGACCTGGAGGAACTGCGTCCCGGCAAGCCGGACGAGGAAGCCCACGGTGTCACCTACGCCGAGATCGACGCCTTCCTGCATGGCCAGAAGGTCAGCGACGAGGCCTACGCCACCATCGTGCGCACCTATGACGCCTCGCGTCACAAGCGCGAGCTGCCGCTGGCGCCCTGACTTCTGCTGCTAAAAAAAAGAAGCCGGGCATTGCCCGGCTTCTTCGTCTGCGTACCTGCTCAATGCCACTCGCCGGCGATGCGCTCTGCTGGCGCCACACAGCGCTCGAAAATCTCCCGAGGCCGACACTGCGCCACTGGCGCCGGTGGCGGTTGATCCGGCAGCGTCGGCTCGCCCGGCTCCTGCGGCGGCACGGGTTTACCTGGCTGATCGGGAATATCAGGTTCGGGCTGGCCGGGAATGCTTGCCATGTTGAGGTCGAGCAAAGGCATGGGGCGTCTCCTGTGCATGGGGTTACCGGTGGAGCCCCATACAGGAAGTAAATTCAGCCTATCCGACCAAACGCTCGCGCTCATGAAAAAGCCGGGCATTGCCCGGCTTCTGATACTCGCATTATTGATCAGGCTTTCGGCAGGGTTACGCCCGTCTGCCCCTGATACTTGCCGCCGCGGTCGCGGTAGGAGACCTCGCAGGCCTCATCGGACTGCAGGAACAGCATCTGCGCCACGCCTTCGTTGGCGTAGATCTTCGCCGGCAGGTTGGTGGTGTTGGAGAACTCCAGGGTCACGTGGCCTTCCCACTCCGGCTCCAGCGGCGTGACGTTGACGATGATGCCGCAGCGCGCATAGGTGCTCTTGCCCAGGCAGATGGTCAGCACGTCACGCGGAATGCGGAAGTACTCGACGGTACGGGCCAGGGCGAAGGAGTTCGGTGGAATGATGCAGACGTCGCTCTTGATGTCGACGAAGCTCTTCTCGTCGAAATTCTTCGGGTCGACCACAGCCGAGTGGATGTTGGTGAACACCTTGAATTCGTCGGCGCAGCGCACGTCGTAGCCGTAGCTGGACACGCCGTAGGAAATCACCCGACTGTCGTCGGCGCCACGCACCTGGCGCTCTACGAACGGCTCGATCATGCCGTGTTCCTGGGCCATGCGGCGAATCCACTTGTCCGATTTGATGCTCATGGCGGGGGTGTCCTGAGTGGGCGGTTACTGGAAAAGTGAGCGCATCTTACCGATGCGAGGGCCACGCTTCAAAGCTTGCCAGCGCACCCGCTAGTCATTATTTGCAAAAAAGCTGCATCGACTATTCGCACTTGGCGATAAAAACACGTATGGTGTCTCCACTGTGCTGCATGTGTCACCGCGAATCGCTACTAGATGCCCAGATTTCGATCCAAACATCGTCCGACTCCTAGTACTCGTTGCACTCAGTCCCGGCCTGGGCTTTTCCAGGGCTGTTATTACTTTTGTTAGGAGACATCACATGTCCAATCGTCAGACTGGCACCGTCAAGTGGTTCAACGATGAGAAAGGCTACGGCTTCATCACCCCGCAATCCGGTGACGACCTGTTCGTACACTTCAAAGCCATCCAGAGCGACGGTTTCAAGACCCTGAAGGAAGGCCAGCAGGTTTCCTTCGTGGCTACCCGTGGCCAGAAAGGCATGCAGGCTGAGGAAGTTCAGGTTATCTAACCTGCGCTACCCCGCTTGAAAAAAGCCCCGCCTAGTGCGGGGTTTTTTTATGGCTGTTTGCACGCCTTTGCAGGAGCGGATTTATCCGCGATTCGCGGCTGAAGCCGAATGCCGCCCAGCCGCTCCTACAGAAGCGTGTTCTGACTGGGCTTCGCCCAGCCAGGACCGGGTCGCCTGCATTGCCCACTCCCGCCCTTCGAGCACCCTCGGCTTTGGCGTCCTGCGTCGCCCTGCCTCCTGCATCCATGCAGACGTCTCCCCAAGCGGCAGAGAATCAGCATCGCAGTCGTCCATCGCCCTCTCCCGCCCTTCGGGCACCCTCTCCCATAAATGGGAGAGGGTCATCAGAAGGCCGCGTCGCGGCCGCTCTTAGTCCTCGCTGATCTCGATGCTCGGCATCGCCGGTTTGCCGGCCAGGGCGATACGCGCGCCGACCTTGCGCGCCAGGTCCTGATAGATCATGGCGATCTGGCTTTCCGGATCGGCGATGGTGGTCGGTTTGCCATCATCGGCCTGCATGCGGATGGCCATCGACAGCGGCAACGACGCCAGCAGCTCCACGCCGTATTGCGCGGCGAGCTTCTCGCCCCCGCCTTCGCCGAACAGATGTTCGGCATGGCCGCAGTTGGAGCAGATGTGCACGGCCATGTTCTCCACCACGCCCAGCACCGGGATATGCACCTTGCGGAACATCTCCACGCCCTTCTTGGCATCGAGCAGGGCCAGGTCCTGCGGGGTGGTGACGATCACGCTGCCGGCCACCGGCACTTTCTGCGCCAGAGTCAGCTGTATGTCGCCGGTGCCCGGTGGCATGTCCACCACCAGATAATCCAGATCGTTCCAGGCAGTCTGGGTGATCAGCTGCAGCAAGGCGCCGCTGACCATAGGCCCGCGCCAGACCATCGGCGTGTTGTCGTCGGTGAGAAAGGCCATGGACATCACCTGCACGCCATGGGCCTCGAGCGGCACGAACCACTTCTGATCACGAACCTGTGGCCGCGTACCCTCGGCGATACCGAACATGATGCCCTGGCTGGGGCCGTAGATATCGGCGTCGAGAATGCCCACGCGTGCGCCTTCACGGGCCAGCGCCAGCGCCAGGTTGGCCGCCGTGGTGGACTTGCCCACGCCGCCCTTGCCCGAGGCCACGGCAATCACGTTTTTCACCCCGGCCAGCGCCGGCACCTGTGCCTGGCCCTGATGCGACTCGATCACGCAATCGACCTGCACCCGCGCGCTGTCGACACCGCCAAGGTTCTCCAGCGCCATCTGCAGCATCTGCGCCCAGCCGTTCTTGAACAGGCCGGCAGCGTATCCCAGCTCCAGGCGCACGGCGACGCGCCCGCTTTGAATATCGACCTCACGCAGGCACCCGGCGCTGACCGGGTCCTGATCGAGATGGGGGTCGGTGAACTGACGCAGGCAGGCTTCGACCGCTTCGCGGGTGACGGCACTCATGCAAGGACTCCAGAAGGCAGGCAGAAAAACAGGCCCTCATCATAACAGCAGCCTTCCAATGCAATGCAGCATGCGCTTTTCCTTGCCGCAGGTAGCTTGAAGCTTGTCGCTTCCCTTATAGTTGCCGACTTCCCTCGTTTTACCAGTGCAGCCGATCACCATGACCGAAGCCCGCAAGATTCTCGTTACCAGCGCCCTCCCCTACGCCAACGGCTCCATCCACCTCGGCCATATGCTCGAGTACGTGCAGACCGACATGTGGGTGCGCTATCAGAAACTGCGCGGCAACCAGGCGATCTACGTCTGCGCCGACGACGCCCACGGCTCGGCCATCATGCTGCGCGCCGAAAAGGAAGGCATCACGCCCGAGCAACTGATCGACAACGTGCGCGCCGAGCACATGGCCGACTTCGCCGGCTTCGGGGTGGACTTCGATAACTACCACTCCACCCACTCGGAGGAGAACCGCGAGCTGTCCGCGGCCATCTATCTGAAGCTGCGCGATGCCGGGCATATCGCTACCCGTTCGGTAACCCAGTACTTCGATCCCGAGAAGGGCATGTTCCTCGCCGACCGCTTCATCAAGGGCACCTGCCCGAAATGCGCGGCCGAGGACCAGTACGGCGACAACTGCGAAAAATGCGGTGCCACCTACGAGCCGACCGAGCTGAAGAACCCGCGCTCGGCCATTTCCGGTGCGGTGCCGGTGCTCAAGGATTCCAAGCATTTCTTCTTCAAGCTGCCCGACTTCGAGGCCATGCTGAAGAGCTGGACCCGCAGCGGCACCCTGCAGGACGCCGTGGCCAACAAGATCGCCGAATGGCTCGATGGCGGCCTGCAGGAGTGGGACATCAGCCGCGATGCGCCGTACTTCGGCTTCGAGATTCCGGATGAGCCGGGCAAGTACTTCTACGTCTGGCTGGACGCGCCGATCGGCTACATGGCCAGCTTCAAGAACCTGTGTTCGCGGCGCCCGGAGCTGGACTTCGATGCGTTCTGGAACAAGGACTCGACTGCCGAGCTGTACCACTTCATCGGCAAGGACATCGTCAACTTCCACGCCCTGTTCTGGCCGGCCATGCTCGAAGGCGCCGGCTACCGCAAGCCGACCGGGGTCAACGTGCACGGCTACCTGACCGTGAACGGGCAGAAGATGTCCAAGTCCCGCGGCACCTTCATCAAGGCGCGCACCTACCTGGATCACCTGAACCCGGAATACCTGCGCTACTACTACGCCTCCAAGCTGAGCCGTGGCGTGGACGATCTCGACCTGAACCTCGAAGACTTCGTGCAGAAGGTCAACTCCGACCTGGTCGGCAAGGTGGTCAACATCGCCAGCCGCTGCGCCGGTTTCATCCACAAGGGCAACGCCGGCCTGCTGGTTGCCGCCAACCCCGAGCCGGAACTGTGGGAGGCCTTCCAGGCCGCCGCGCCGAGCATCGCCGAGGCCTACGAAGCACGTGATTTCTCCCGCGCCATGCGCGAGATCATGGCGCTGGCCGACCGCGCCAACGCCTGGATCGCCGACAAGGCGCCCTGGGCTCTGAACAAGGTCGAAGGCAAGCAGGCCGAGGTGCAGGAAATCTGTGCGCTGGGTATCAACCTGTTCCGCCAGCTGGTGATCATGCTCAAGCCTGTGCTGCCAAAACTGGCTGCCGACGCCGAAGCCTTCCTCAACGTGAAACCGCAAACCTGGGCCGACCTCGTGCTGCCGCTGGCCAACCACCAGCTCAACCCGTTCAACCCGCTGCTGACCCGCATCGAGCCGGCGAAGATCGACGCCATGGTCGAAGCGTCCAAGGAAGACCTGGCCGCCGAGGCCACCAAGCCCACCGGCAACGGCGAACTGGTGAAAGACCCGCTGGCCCCCGAGATCAACTTCGATGCTTTTGCCGCCGTCGACCTGCGCATCGCCCTGATCGAGAAGTGCGAGTTCGTCGAAGGGGCCGACAAGCTGCTGCGCCTGTCGCTGGATATTGGCGACGAGAAACGCAACGTGTTCTCCGGCATCAAGTCCGCCTACCCGGACCCGAGCAAGCTGGAAGGCCGCCTGACCCTGTACGTGGCCAACCTGGCACCGCGCAAGATGAAGTTCGGCGTCAGCGAAGGCATGGTCCTGGCCGCCGGCCCCGGTGGCGAGGAAATCTACCTGCTCAGCCCGGACAGCGGCGCCAAGCCGGGCCAACGCGTCAAGTAAGCCAAACGCCAGGAGGCGAGGATGAAGCCATGGATGGTAGTGGCGCTGCTGGCAGCACCGGCCGGTTGTTCCGAGCAATCGGCCTACCCTTCCTCAGCCTGATGCGCTGGGGCCGCGCAAACTGTGGAAACGCCTGACCAGTCGTTGAACGAGGCGTGACGAAAGGTCGCCAACGGCAGGCAAATCGGCGCATCCGGCTTGTATGGCCAGGGCCGCTTCCCGATAATAGGCGCCCTTTTCCTAAGGCCTTTGGGCATTCGACGGCAAACCGATGACCGAACTCGTCCTGATCATGGTCAGCGCCATCCTGGTCAACAATTTCGTGTTGGTGCAGTTCCTCGGCCTGTGCCCGTTCATGGGCGTGTCGAAAAAGATCGAAACCGCCATCGGCCTGTCCCTGGCGACCACCTTCGTGCTGACCCTGGCGGCGATGTGCAGCTACCTGGTGCAGCAATACGTCCTCAAGCCGCTGGATCTGGAATTCCTGCGCACCATCAGCTTCATCCTGGTGATCGCCGTGGTGGTGCAATTCACCGAGATGGTGGTGAACAAGACCAGCCCGCTGCTCTATCGAGTGCTGGGCATCTTCCTGCCGCTGATCACCACCAACTGCATCGTCCTCGGCGTCGCCCTGCTCAACGCCAACAAGGCCGAATTCACCTTTATCACTGCCACCGCCAATGGTTTCGCCGCCGGACTGGGCTTCTCCCTGGTGTTGGTGCTGTTCGCCGCCATGCGTGAACGCATCGCCATCGCCGACGTGCCGAAATCCTTCCAGGGCGCAGCCATCGGCATGATCACTGCCGGCTTGATGTCGCTGGCATTCATGGGCTTCTCCGGGCTGATCAAGCTATGAGCCTGGTTCTGGTCGCGGTCCTTGCCCTGCTCGCGCTGTGCCTGATCGCCGGCGCCATCCTCGGTTTCGCCGCCGTACGCTTCAAGGTCGAGGGCGACCCGATCGCCGAGCAGATCAACGCCCTGCTGCCGCAGACCCAATGTGGCCAATGCGGCTATCCCGGCTGCAAGCCCTACGCCGAGGCCATCGCCGGCGGCGACAAGATCAACAAATGCCCGCCCGGCGGCGAAGCCACCATTGCTGCGCTGGCCGATCTGCTCGACGTCGAGCCCGAACCACTGGATGCGGTGGAAGGCGAGAAGCCGCAGATGGTCGCATTCATCCGCGAAGCGGAATGCATCGGCTGCACCAAGTGCATCCAGGCCTGCCCGGTGGATGCCATCGTCGGTGCGGCGCGGCAGATGCATACGGTGATCGTCAGCGAGTGCACCGGTTGCGACCTGTGCGTCGAACCCTGCCCGGTGGACTGCATCGACATGATCGAAGTCGGCAGCACGGTGCAGAGCTGGAAGTGGGACAAACCGCTGCCACCCGGCCAGTTGATCGCCAGTGACCGGGAGCAGGCCGCATGAGTGTCATGTCGAAGGACAACATGGGCGCAGCGCAGGCAAACCAGGCTGACGCCATGAAAATCTGGGACATTCCGGGCGGGATTCATCCGGCCGAACGCAAGGAACTGTCCAACCGCACGCCGATTCGGCAGGTGCCGCTACCCAGGCGCCTGATATTGCCGCTCGGCCAGCATATCGGCGCGCCCGCCGAGCCCTGCGTCGGCGTTGGCCAGCGCGTGCGCAAGGGCGAGAAGATCGCCAATGCCAGCGGCTTCGTCAGCGTGCCGTTGCACGCGCCGACCTCCGGCACCGTCACCTTCATCGGCGAACAGCCTTATCCACATGCTTCCGGCATGCTGGCGCCAGCCATCGTCATCGACAGCGACGGCCTCGACGAGTGGATCGAGCTGACGCCACCAGCCGACTACCGCAGCCTGGAGCATGGCGACCTGCTGACGCTGATCCGCGAGGCCGGCATCAACGGCCTGGGCGGCGCCGGTTTCCCCACGGCGGTCAAGCTCACTGCACGGCCGACGCAGAAAATCCACACGCTGATCATCAACGGCACCGAATGCGAACCCTATATCACCGCCGATGACCTGCTGATGCGCGAACGCGCCGCCGAACTGGTAGCCGGTATCGACGTGCTGACTCACCTGATCCAGCCGCAGCAGGTGCTGATCGGCATCGAGGACAACAAACCCGAGGCCATCGCCGCCGTGCGCGCTGCCTGCGCTGGCCGCGACTATCAGGTGCGCGTGTTCCCGACCAAATACCCGTCCGGTGGCGAAAAACAGCTGATCCAGATTCTCACCGGCGTCGAGGTTCCGAGCGGCGGCCTGCCGGCGGATATCGGCATTCTTTGCCAGAACGTCGGCACCTGCGTGGCCATCCACGATGCCGTACTGCTAGGCAAGCCGCTGATCTCGCGCATCACCACCCTGACCGGCGAAGCGCTGGCGCGCCCCGGCAACGTCGAGGCGCTGATCGGCACGCCGGTCGGCGAGCTGCTGAGCTTTGCCGGGCTCGACCAGAACAAGCTCAACCGCCTGATCATGGGCGGGCCAATGATGGGCTTTACCCTGCCCAGTCTCGATGTGCCGCTGATCAAGACCAGCAACTGCCTGCTGGCCAGTACCGCTGCAGAACTGCCAACGCCAGCGCCGGCCATGCCGTGCATCCGCTGTGGCGAATGTGCCCAGGTCTGCCCGGCCAGCCTGCTGCCACAGCAACTGCACTTCTTCGCCCTAGGGCAGGAGCATGAGCAGCTCAAGGCGCACAACCTGTTCGACTGTATCGAGTGCGGCGCCTGCGCCTATGTCTGCCCCTCGAGCATTCCGCTGGTGCAGTACTACCGCGTGGCCAAGGCGGAAATTCGCGAGCTGGAACAGAAACAGCTCAAGGCCGAACATTCCAAACAGCGCTTCGAGCAACGCCAGGAACGCCTGCGCCGCGCCGAAGAGCAGAAGGAAGCCGAACGCAAGGCCCGCGCGGAAAGAGCCGCCCGAGCCAAGGCAGCGCAGGCCGAAGCCCCTCCTGCAACAGCAGCTTCGCCAGCCGACGAAGCCCTGAAGAAGCTCAAGATCGAAGCCAGCATGGCTCAGGTCGCGCTGAAGAAGGCAGAAAAACAGCTGGCCGCCCACGATACGCCCGAACTGCAGGCGCAGGTCAGCGAACTGCGCGCCGCTGCCGAAGCTGCACAAAAGGCCCTGGCCGATGCCCAGGCGGCAGCCCCCGCTCCCGCGCCCAAGCCGGCGGGAGACGAAGCGCTGAAAAAGGCCAAGATCGAGTCCGCCATGCTCAAGGCCCAGTTGCGAAAGCTGGAGAAGATCGAAGCGCCGGACGACGATCAGCAAGCCGAAATCGCCCGCCTGCGCCAGCAACTGGAAGAAGCCGAGAAGTCCCTGACCGAGCTGCAGAACCAGGCCCCCGCCCCTGCTGCCAAACCTGCCGGTGACGAAGCGCTGAAAAAGGCCAAGATCGAAGCTGCCATGCTCAAGGCCCAGTTGCGAAAGCTGGAGAAGATCGAAGCGCCGGACGACGATCAGCAGGCCGAAATCGCCCGCCTGCGCCAGCAACTGGAAGAAGCCGAGAAGTCTCTGGCCGAGCTGCAGAGCCAGGCCCCTGCACCAGCAGCCAAACCCGCCGGCGAAGAGGCATTGAAGAAGGCCAAGATCGAACTGGCAATGAAACGCGCCGAGTTGAAGAAGGCGGAGAAGGCCGGCAGCGACGAAGCCGCACTGCAACCGTTGCGCGCGGCCCTGGCCGCCGCCGAGCAGGCCCTGCATGCCGCCGAGGCTGCCTCGGGCAAGCCGGCACCGGAGCTGGTACGCACCGAACGCCCGGGGGTCGACGCCGAGCTGAAAGCCCTGAAGACCGAAGTGGCCTTCGCCCGTGCCGACCTGCGCAAGCTGGAGCGTGACGAAAGCGCCGCCGCCGACGCATTGGAACAGGCGCGTACCCGCCTGGCCGAAGCCGAACGCAAACTGGCCGAGTACCAGTCGTAACAACCGTTCGGATTGCATCCGGGCGACACAGACAACCGTAGCCCGGATGCAATCCGGGGAATGAACACCACTGCGATCACCACGGACGCAGTAACAGAACCACCGGAGCGCCGATGGCCCTGCCCCGCATCACATCGCCCCACGCCACGGGCAGCAACCGTACCCAGCAGGTCATGCTGCAGGTGCTGCTGGCCACCGTGCCCGGCATTATCGCGCTGACCTGGCTGTTTGGCGCCGGCACCCTATTCAACCTGATCTGGGCCTGCGCCTGTGCGCTGGGCTTCGAAGCTGCGCTGCTGGCTGCGCGCAAACGCCCAGTCGCATTCTTTCTCAAGGACTACAGCGCCCTGGTCACCGCCGTGCTGCTGGCGCTGGCCCTGCCGCCCTACTCGCCCTGGTGGCTGACACTGATCGCCTGCGGCTTCGCCATCGGCTTCGGCAAACAGCTCTATGGCGGTCTCGGGCAAAACCCGTTCAACCCGGCTATGGTCGGCTACGTAGTGGTGCTGATCTCCTTCCCGGTCGACATGACCAGCTGGCCCGCACCACATGGTGTCGCCGCACTGGACGGCATCAAGCACATCCTCGGGATTGCCAGCCTGCCCGACGGCTGGGCCCAGGCCACTGCCCTGGACGCGTTGAAGGTCAACAAGAGCCTGACCATAGATGAACTGCACGCCAGCAACCCTGCCTTCGGCCATTTCGGCGGTGCCGGCAGCGAGGCGATCAACCTGGCGTTTCTCGCCGGCGGCCTGTACCTGCTGCACAAGCGCCTGATCACCTGGCACGCGCCGGTGGGCATGCTTGCCGCCCTGTTCGTCATGAGCCTGCTGTTCTGGAATGGCAGCGGCTCGGATTCCAACGGCTCGCCACTGTTCCACCTGCTGACCGGCGCCACCATGCTCGGCGCCTTCTTCATTGTCACCGACCCGGTATCCGGCGCCACCAGCAATCGCGGCCGCCTGGTGTTCGGCATCGGCGTCGGGGTACTGGTCTACGTGATCCGCACCTGGGGCGGTTACCCGGATGCTGTGGCCTTCGCCGTGCTGCTGATGAACCTGGCCGCGCCGACCATCGACTACTACACCCGGCCGCGCAGCTACGGCCACCGCAAGCCCAATAGTGGCTTCAAGCTGGGAGAATGAGCATGCTGCCGGAAATCAGCCGCTCGATGCTGAAGAACGCCCTGGTGCTCGGCCTGTTCGCCATCGGCACCGTCGGCACAGTCGCCCTGCTGCAACAGGGCACAGCCGAGCGCATCGCCCATGCCGAGCGCGAAGCGCAGGTGCGCGCCCTGGCGGAGATCCTGCCGGACGGCAGCTACGACAACCACCTGCTGGATAACCGCATCGAGCTCAACGCCCCCGAGCTGGGTCACCGCAGCCCGCAGTCGGCCTACCTGGGATTCAGGGACGGTCAGCCCAGCGCACTGATCCTGCCGGTGACCGCGCCGGACGGCTACAGCGGCGCCATCCACCTGCTGGTGGGTATCTTCGCCGATGGCCACCTGGCTGGCGTGCGTGTGCTCGGCCACAAGGAAACACCCGGCCTGGGCGACAAGATCGAACTGGCCAAGAGCGACTGGATACGCAGCTTCGAGGGCAAATCCCTGAACGATCCCGGCGAAGACGGCTGGGCGGTGAAGAAGGATCGCGGCGACTTCGACCAGTTCGCCGGTGCCACCATCACCCCACGCGCCGTGGTCAGGGCCGTGCACGGCGCCCTGCGCTACTTCGACACGCATCGCGCCCAGCTGCTGGGCCAGGCGGAGGGAGAACAATGACCAGCTACCGCGAAATCAGCCTCAACGGCCTGTGGAAGAACAATCCGGCGCTGGTGCAACTGCTCGGTCTCTGCCCGCTGCTCGGGGTGAGCAACTCCACGGTCAACGCCCTGGGCCTGGCACTGGCCAGTGCGGTAGTGCTGGTGTGTTCGAACACCGCCGTGTCGCTGGTGCGTGGCGTGGTCAACACTGCCGTGCGCCTGCCGGCCTTCGTCATGATCATCGCGGCGCTGACCACCTGCATCGAGCTGCTGATGCAGGCCTACACCTACGAGCTGTATCAGATCCTCGGCATCTTCATCCCGCTGATCACCACCAACTGCGTGATTCTCGGCCGCGCCGACGGCTTCGCCGCCAAGCATGACCCGGCCCGCGCCGCCTATGACGGGCTGATGATGGGCCTGGGCTTCGGCCTGGTGCTGGTGCTGATCGGCGCCATCCGCGAGCTGCTCGGCACCGGCGCGCTGTTCGCCAACATGCACCTGCTGTTCGGCCCCATTGCCGCAGACTGGAAACTTACCCTGGCGCACGACTACCGCGGCTTCCTGCTGGCCATCCTGCCACCGGGCGCCTTTATCGTTCTGGGCCTGCTGATCGCCGGCAAGAACCGCATCGATCAGATTGCCGCCGAGCGGGCCAAGGCGGCCGCGCCCGAAGTACCAGCGCAAAGCCGTCGCGTTCGGGTTACCGGAGTCATTGAATGAACGCCGCGAAACGCCTGGAAATCTTCCGCCGTCTGCACGAAGACAACCCAGAGCCGAAGACCGAACTGGCCTACAGCACACCTTTCGAGCTGCTGGTGGCGGTGACGTTATCGGCCCAGGCCACCGACGTCAGCGTCAACAAGGCCACGGCCAAGCTGTTTCCGGTGGCCAATACGCCGGAGGCCATCTATGCCCTGGGCGTCGAGGGCCTTTCCGAGTACATCAAGACCATCGGCCTGTACAACAGCAAGGCGAAGAACGTCATCGAGGCCTGCCGCATCCTGATCGAGAAACATGGCAGCCAGGTCCCGGACAACCGCGAGGACCTCGAAGCCCTGCCCGGCGTCGGCCGCAAGACCGCCAACGTGGTGCTCAACACGGCGTTTCGCCAGTTGGCCATGGCCGTCGACACCCACATCTTCCGCGTCAGCAACCGCACCGGCATCGCGCCGGGCAAGAATGTGCTGGAAGTGGAAAAGAAGCTGCTCAAGTTCGTGCCCAAGGACTACCTGCTCGATGCCCACCACTGGCTGATCCTGCACGGGCGCTACGTCTGCACCGCGCGCAAACCACGCTGCGGCGCCTGCCGCATCGAGGATCTGTGCGAGTACAAGGCGAAAACCTCCGACGATTGATCGACCATAGAATCTGGCGATCTTCTGATTGAAAAAATCTTTTTTACCCGCTCAATTTTTGCCGCTATAAGGTGCGCAAATGGCCCCCGGTAGCTGGCCTGGAGTGGAATAGATGAGCACTGACAAAGAAGATCTCGAACTGGACGAAGACTTTGTCGCGGACGATGCAGACGATGCCGAGCCTGTGGTGGAAGTCGCCAAGACCAACCTGACCAAGCGCCGTATCATCGACAATTTTCTCGAAGAGCGTCGCCTGCACAAGCAGCTGGCCGAATACGACTTCGATATCTGAATACGTCGCAAGAAAAAGCCCCGCAATCGCGGGGCTTTTCATTTCTACTCAGTCGCTGCGCGACGGCGAGAGCAGTTCGATCTTGTAGCCGTCCGGATCCTCGACGAAGGCCAGAATGCTCGTGCCGTGCTTCATCGGGCCGGGCTCGCGGGTGATCTTGCCACCGCGCCCACGAATGTCCTCGCAGGCCTTGTAGACGTCCTCGACCTCCAGAGCGATATGGCCGTAGCCGGTGCCCAGCTCGTAGTGATCGACGCCCCAGTTGTGGGTCAGCTCGATCACGCTGTTGTGCGCTTCGTCGCCGTAGCCGACGAACGCCAGGGTGAACTGGCCGTCCGGATAATCCTTGCGCCGCAGCAGGGTCATGCCCAGCACTTCGGTGTAAAAGGCGATGGACTTTTCCAGATCGCCGACGCGCAACATCGTATGCAGCAGTCTCATCAGGTTGTGCTCCCGTAATAATGCAGAACCCCGGCACATGGGCCGGGGTTCCGGTGACGCAACAGCTCAGCTTAGACCAGCTTGCGGCCCTTGCCGGCGGCAATGCGCATGCGCAGGGCATTGAGCTTGATGAAGCCCGCCGCGTCCTGCTGGTTGTAGGCGCCGCCATCTTCCTCGAAGGTCGCGATGTTGGCGTCGAACAGCGAATCGTCGGACTTACGGCCAGTGACGATGACGTTGCCCTTGTACAGCTTCAGGCGTACCACGCCGTTCACGCTGGCCTGGGAGGCGTCGATCATCTGTTGCAGCATCAGACGCTCAGGGCTCCACCAGAAGCCGTTGTAGATCAGGCTGGCGTATTTCGGCATCAGCTCGTCTTTCAGGTGAGCCACTTCACGGTCGAGGGTGATCGACTCGATGGCACGGTGGGCCTTGAGCATGATGGTGCCGCCGGGGGTCTCGTAGCAGCCGCGGGACTTCATGCCGACGAAGCGGTTCTCGACGATGTCCAGACGACCGATGCCGTTCTCGCCACCGATGCGGTTCAGCTCGGCCAGCACCTGCGCCGGGGTCATGGCCTTGCCGTCGATGGCGACGATGTCACCGGCCTTGTAGGTCAGCTCGATGTAGGTCGGGGTATCCGGCGCCGCTTCCGGCGACTTGGTCCAACGCCACATGTCTTCTTCGTGCTCGGTCCAGGTGTCTTCCAGCACGCCGCCTTCATAGGAAATGTGCAGCAGGTTGGCGTCCATGGAGTACGGCGACTTCTTCTTGCCGTGGCGCTCGATCGGGATGGCGTGCTTCTCGGCGTAGTCCATCAGCTTCTCGCGCGAGAGCAGATCCCACTCGCGCCAGGGGGCGATCACCTTCACGCCCGGTTTCAGCGCATAGGCGCCCAGCTCGAAGCGAACCTGGTCGTTGCCCTTGCCGGTGGCACCATGGGAGATGGCGTCGGCGCCGGTCTCGTTGGCGATCTCGATCAGGCGCTTGGCGATCAGCGGACGGGCGATGGAAGTACCCAGCAGGTACTCGCCTTCGTAGACGGTGTTGGCGCGGAACATCGGGTAGACGAAGTCGCGGACGAACTCTTCGCGCAGGTCATCGATATAGATTTCCTTGACGCCCAGGGCCTGAGCCTTGGCGCGGGCCGGCTCGACCTCCTCGCCCTGACCGAGGTCAGCGGTGAAGGTCACCACCTCACAGTTATAGGTATCTTGCAGCCACTTGAGGATCACCGAGGTGTCCAGGCCACCGGAATAGGCCAGAACTACCTTTTTGACGTCCGCCATGCCATCCACTCCACGGGTTGTACGGAAAGCCGGTAATTCTACTGGCCAAGCGGTCCAATTTACAGGGGTGCGACAGACGGAGCTGACCAGGCGACGCCAAAGTCGCTCAGCTGGGCTCGCTACCTGACGCCTCGACCGGCGTGGTGGCGGGATCGGGAACGCTCTGCTGCGGCACACGATCCAGACGCAAGGTTGCGCGGCGGTTCTTGGCACGATTGGCTTCGCTGTTGTTCGGCACCAGCGGGTAACGCTCGCCATGAAAGCGCATGGTGATCTGCTCGGCCGGAATACCCCCGGCTATCAGATACTCCTGCACGGCCAAGGCACGGCGACGGGAAAGATCACGATTGGTCAGGCGATTGCCGCTGTTGTCGGCGTGACCGTCGATCTGAAAGCTGTTGATGCTCGGGTCAGCCTTGACGAAGTCGAGGATGATATCGAGCTTGGCCTTGGCCATTGGGTCGAGATCGATGCCGCCACCGGGAAAGCCGATCTGCGCCTGGCGAATTTGATCGAAATTGACCGGCAGCAGCTTGGCGGTGCACGCCTGGTAATCGTCATAGGCCTTGTGAAACTTCACCGGCAGCAACCGCACTTCCAGATTGTCGCCGCCATTGAGCGTGCGATGGCGCACCACCGGGCTGCGCCCTTCCAGCAGACCGGTGAGCAGGCGTGCACCCTGCTCCTGCGAGCTGTTGAACGGCACCTCGCCATTGCCGACGCTGACCACACCCAGATTGATGTCGCCGCGCCCTGGCTGCCAGGGCGCCGCTGCCGCCAGCAGGGTCGCCGAACCCGCGCCCATCCAGCGCTCACGGGCCTTGAGGCGGAAGGTGACCTGCTCACCCGCGCGGCGCACGAACTCGCCGCTGCCAAAGTTGCTGATCGGCTGGCTCAGGCGGCATTCGAACTGATCGCCCTCCACCGTCCACTCCACCTTCTCCAGCCGGGTCTGGAAGCTGATGGCGTGCGCTGGCAGGCACAGAGGCATGCCAGCCAGCAGGCTGATCAGGAGGTAATTAGGCGCACGCACGACAGGCTCCACGGCGGTTCAGGGCATTTTTACAGGGTATCGGTCAGGCGCGCGGAAACTTGACCCCCTGCGTTCGATTGTCGCGTCGGCGCGAGCGCGAGCAGACGCTTTTCAGTTAACATGCGGCCACGTTTTACCCGCCTGGAACCCTTCATGTCCGACCGCCTGACTCTTCTGCGTCCCGATGACTGGCACATTCACCTGCGCGATGGCGCGGTGCTGCCACACACCGTCGGCGATGCCGCGCGCACTTTCGGCCGCGCCATCATCATGCCCAACCTGGTACCGCCGGTACGCAATGCCGCCGAGGCCGACGCCTATCGCCAGCGCATTCTCGCTGCGCGCCCGGCTGGTAGCCGCTTCGAGCCGCTGATGGTGCTTTACCTCACCGACAACACCAGCCCCGAAGACATACGCGCGGCCAAAGCCAGCGGTTACGTGCATGCCGCCAAGCTCTACCCGGCCGGTGCCACCACCAACTCCGACTCGGGCGTGACCAGCATCGACAAAATCTTCCCGGCGCTGGAAGCCATGGCCGAAGTCGGCATGCTGCTGCTGGTGCATGGCGAAGTGACCCGCAGCGAAATCGACGTATTCGACCGCGAGAAGACCTTTATCGACGAACACCTTACTCGCGTGGTCGAGCGTTTCCCGACGTTGAAGGTGGTGTTCGAGCACATCACCACGCGTGATGCGGTGCAGTTCGTCGAAGCGGCCTCGGCCAACGTCGGCGCCACCATCACCGCTCACCACCTGCTGTACAACCGCAATCACATGCTGGTCGGTGGTATTCGCCCGCACTTCTATTGCCTGCCGATTCTCAAGCGCAACGTGCACCAGGAGGCCCTGCTCGACGCCGCCACCAGCGGCAACGCCAGGTTCTTCCTCGGCACCGATTCGGCACCGCATGCCAAGCACGCCAAGGAAGCCGCCTGCGGCTGCGCCGGCTGCTACACCGCCTATGCCGCCATCGAGCTGTATGCCGAAGCCTTCGAACAGCGTGGTGCACTGGACAAGCTGGAAGCCTTCGCCAGCTTCCACGGCCCGGACTTCTATGGCCTGCCGCGCAACACCGACTCCATCACCCTGGTGCGTGAAGAATGGACCGTGCCGGCTACCCTGCCGCTGGGCGAGAACAGCGTGGTACCGCTGCGCGCCGGCGAAACCCTGCACTGGAAACTGCTGGAGGGCCAGGCGTGAGCGAAGACAACTACGAAGACGAACTCGAACCCAGCCTGCCGTCCGGGCCGCGCACGCCCATGGCAGCGCGCTTTCGCGGCTATCTGCCGGTGGTTGTGGACGTGGAAACCGGCGGTTTCAACTGCGCCACCGACGCCCTGCTGGAGATTGCGGCGACCACCATCGCCATGGACGAGAGCGGCTTCCTCTATCCGGATCACACCCACTTCTTCCGCGTCGAACCCTTCGAGGGCGCCAATATCGAAGCGGCTGCACTGGAGTTCACCGGCATCAAGCTCGACCACCCACTGCGCATGGCGGTGAGCGAGGAGCATGCCCTGGGGGAAATCTTCAAGGGCCTGCGCAAGTCGATCAAATCGGCCGGTTGCAAGCGCGCGATCCTGGTCGGGCACAACAGCAGCTTCGACCTGGGTTTCCTCAACGCCGCTGTGGCTCGCTGTGGCATCAAGCGCAACCCCTTCCATCCCTTCTCCAGCTTCGATACGGCCACGCTGGCAGGCCTCGCCTACGGCCAGACCGTGCTGGCCAAGGCGTGCCAGGCTGCCGGCATCGAGTTCGATGGCAAGGAAGCGCACTCGGCGCGCTATGACACCGAGAAGACCGCCGAGCTGTTCTGCGGGATCGTCAATCGTTGGAAGGAAATGGGCGGCTGGGACGAGTTCGATCAGTGAGTTCCGTCAGCTACACCTGCGCATAAAAAACCGGCTGACGCCGGTTTTTTTATGCCTGCTCAGGTCCCGGACCGTTCGTCAGTAGCTGCGAACATTCGCAATCGATCTTTGACAAGCATTCTCATTAACATTAGTATCCGTCCCATCGAACAGAACCACCAAGACGAGCCTTGCTTATGTACGTCTGCCTCTGTGAAGGTGTCACCGATACTCAAATCCGCGATGCGGTCTATGAGGGCTGCTGCAGCTACCGCGAAGTCCGCGGCAGCCTGGGCATCGCCAGCCAGTGTGGCAAATGCGCCTGTCTGGCCAAGCAGGTGGTTCGCGAAACCATTGCCGAAGTGCAGAGCAGCCAGGCCTCGCTGGCCTATCCTGCCGGCTTCGTCGCCGCCTGAATCGCGACGCGAACCCACAAAAAACCGGATCTCTGAATCCGGTTTTTTTATGCCCTCATGTCTGACATCGAGCCGCTGCCTATAGACCGTCACGCTCCAGGTGATCGAGATCTACCGAGTCTCCCGGCCTGGCGTGCAGCTTGGCACGAATATCCTCGAAGATCGCGTCGTACTCGGCATGCGCCGACATGATCAGGCTATGGTTGGCGGGCAGACCATGCCTGGCCGTCAGCCGTGAAATCACGCTGGCGAAGTTGAATGCGGTATCGCGATGCATCTCGAAGACTTCTTCGAACGCCTTGCCTTCGATCTCGCCTACCAGGCGCCCGTGCAGCATGGGGCCCTCCTGCGGGTCCTCACGCACTTCATAGTAGAAATCGATGCTGTAACCGGGTTGGCCGCTCTGGCCGGGAGGATTGCTGCGATGCAGATGGCCGGGTTCGAACATGGGTTCACTCCTTTGTCTTGATGCTGCGCGCACCCTGACGGGCGGATCCGCAGAGTCTAGCCCGCGACCCGCAGCCCTGCATGCATCATTTCAGTGCAAAGCCGAACTACCTGCCCTCTCCTGTACCAGCACCCAGGGCGCCACCACCACTGCCCACAGTTGCGGATCACGCGCGAGCAGATCTTCGGCACGTGAATCTTCGAACTTGCACAGCAGGCCCTGGTTCATCCACTGCGCGACACGCGTCTGATCGTTCTCGGCCACGGCCTGTGCGACCGCCACCAGATCCTGATTGCCCTCGACCCAGAGCAGCGCGCCACGAGCGAAGAATGGCTGCAGTTCCTGCCAGCGAATCGGCGCTGTCTCGCCGAGCAGCTTGGCATAGAGGGTGCTAGATTGATCCGTCATGGTGTGTCCCGTGTCGATGACTTTGAATGATGGCGCGCAATGATAGCGCCGGCGGCATCCCAGGCAACCGCACGACGTTCAGCAGCCAGCCCAGGACACGCCGTATTTCTATACATTCCTTGCAATTTAGCGACACCCCCGTGTTTCGCCTCCAACTGCCGGCTTTTCAAGGCGCAAATGCGCGCTCTACACTGTTCCGGTACAGTTGCCGGAGGCACTACCGGGGTTACAGACCCGGTTCTGCAGCTTCGGCCGCAAGAACTACAACAACGAAAAACATAAGAGTGGAGCACTCATGAACAAGGCTAAGCAGATTTCCAAGCTGTTCGCGGCAATGGCACTGGCGGGGGCGGCCAGTTATTCGATGGCAGCCGACAACATCAAGATCGCCCTGGCTGGCCCGGTAACCGGCGCAGTTGCCCAGTACGGCGAAATGCAGTTCATCGGCGCCAAGATGGCCATCGAGCAGATCAACAAGGCTGGCGGCGTGAATGGCGCCCAGCTCGAAGGCGTGGTCTACGACGACGCGTGCGATCCGAAACAAGCCGTTGCCGTTGCCAACAAGATCGTCAACGACGGCGTCAAGTTCGTGGTTGGCCACCTGTGCTCCAGCTCCACTCAGCCGGCTTCGGACATCTACGAAGACGAAGGCATCCTGATGATCACCGCGGCTTCCACCAGCCCGGACATCACCGCTCGCGGTTACGAACTGGTGTTCCGCACCATCGGCCTAGACAGCCTGCAAGGCCCGACCGCAGGCAACTTCATCGCTGACCACATCAAGCCGAAGACCGTTGCCGTCATCCACGACAAGCAGCAGTACGGTGAAGGCATCGCCACTGCAGTCAAGCAGACCCTGGAAGACAAAGGCGTGAAAGTCGCCATGTTCGAAGGCATCAACGCCGGCGACAAGGACTTCTCCGCACTGATCGCCAAGCTCAATCAGGCGGGCGTCGATTTCGTCTACTACGGCGGCTACCACCCGGAACTGGGCCTGCTGCTGCGCCAGACCAAAGAACGCGGCCTGAACGTCAAGTTCATGGGTCCGGAAGGCGTCGGCAACTCCGAAATTTCCGCCATTGCCGGCCCGGCTTCCGAAGGTCTGCTGGTAACCCTGCCGAAGTCCTTCGACCAGGATCCGAAGAACCAGGCACTGGTAGAAGCCTTCAAGGCCAAGAACGAAGACTCCAGCGGTCCGTTCGTGTTCCCGGCCTACGCTGCCGTTCAGGTTATCGCCGAAGGCATCGAGAAAGCCGGCGACACCGATACCGCCAAGGTAGCAGCTGCGCTGCGCTCCAACAGCTTCGACACTCCCACCGGCACCCTGGCCTTCGACGAGAAGGGCGACCTGAAGGACTTCAGCTTCGTGGTGTACGAGTGGCACCAGGACGGCACCAAGTCCGAAGCCAAGTAAGACCCGCCGAAGGCACTTATTCATGAGCTAGCGAGCTAGCGCCATGCAGCAGGAACAGGCGAGGAAGCGCAGTGTACTTTCGTACATGAGCATTCCGAGCCTGTTCTTGGCAGCAGGGCCGACGCGCAGCAGATCATGAACGAGTGTTCTGAACCCAGAGCCCACTGCAGAAGTGGGCTTTGCTTATTAGAAGAATTCCGGCCTCGCGCTGCGCCACAAGCGCCGCTTTACGCAAGCGCCCAGGAGTTAGGCAATGCCTGATCTTTATCACTACCTGCAACAGTTGCTCAATGGCCTGACCATTGGCAGCACCTATGCCCTGATCGCCATCGGCTACACCATGGTCTACGGCATCATCGGCATGATCAACTTCGCCCACGGCGAGGTTTACATGATTGGCTCGTACGTAGCCTTCACCGTGATCGCCGGCCTTGCCATGTTCGGCCTGGAAGCCGTGCCTTTCGTGATGATCGCGGCCTTCGCCGCCACCATGATCGTCACCAGCGCCTACGGTTACAGCATCGAACGGGTGGCCTACCGCCCCCTGCGTGGCGGCAACCGACTCATCCCGCTGATCTCCGCGATCGGTATGTCGATCTTCCTGCAGAACGCGGTACTGCTTTCGCAGGACTCCAAGGACAAGGCCATCCCCAGCCTGCTGCCCGGCAACTTTATCTTCGGAGAAAGCGCAGCCAACGGCGTGGTGGTGTCCTACATGCAGGTGCTGATCTTCATCGTCACCTTCGTCACCATGGTCGGCCTGACCCTGTTCATCTCCCGTTCTCGCCTGGGCCGCGCCTGCCGCGCCTGCGCCGAAGACCTGAAGATGGCCAACCTGCTCGGCATCAACACCAACAACATCATCGCCCTGACCTTCGTCATCGGCGCGGCGCTGGCCGCCATCGCCTCGGTACTGCTGGGCATGAACTACGGCGTGATCAACCCGCACCTGGGCTTCCTCGCCGGCATCAAGGCCTTCACCGCAGCGGTACTCGGCGGTATCGGCAGCATTCCCGGCGCGGTGCTCGGCGGCCTGCTGCTGGGCGTAGCCGAAGCCTTCGGCGCCGATATCTTCGGCGATCAATACAAGGACGTGGTGGCGTTCAGCCTGCTGGTGCTGGTGCTGCTGTTCCGTCCCACCGGCATCCTTGGCCGCCCGGAGGTGGAAAAGGTATGAGCCGCAACATCAAATCCGCGATTTTCAGCGCCCTGCTGGTGCTGATCATCTCTTATCCCGTATTGGGCCTGAAACTCAGCACCTCCGGCATCAGCCTGCGGGTCGACGGCGCCACTGCCTTCGAACTCTGGTGCATCGGCGGCGCCGCTGTGCTGATCTTCCTCTGGCAGCTGCTGCGCGACCAGATCACCCCGGCCTGGGCCAAGCTGCCCAAGCTGCCCAAGCTGCCAGGCGGCTCCGGCCAGCTCGGCAACTTCCTCACCCTGCCCTCCACCCAGCGCTGGATCATTCTGGCGATGGTCATGGTGGCGCTGGTGTGGCCGTTCTTCGCCAGCCGCGGCGCGGTGGATATCGCCACGCTGATCCTGATCTACGTGATGCTCGGCCTTGGCCTGAACATCGTGGTTGGCCTCGCCGGTCTGCTCGATCTGGGCTATGTCGGCTTCTACGCCGTCGGTGCCTACAGCTACGCCATCCTCTCGCACTACTTCGGCCTGGGCTTCTGGATCTGCCTGCCGATCGCCGGGATGATGGCCGCGCTGTTCGGCTTCCTGCTGGGCTTCCCGGTGCTGCGCCTGCGTGGCGACTACCTGGCCATCGTCACCCTCGGCTTCGGCGAGATCATCCGCATCCTGCTGCGCAACCTGACCGATCTGACCGGGGGCCCCAACGGCCTGAGCATCGCCAACGAGAACAAGCCGACTCTGTTCGGGTTGTCCTTCGAGCGCCGCGTGCCGGCAGACATGCCGACCTTCCACGGTTACTTCGAGCTGGCCTACAACTCGCAGTACAAGGTGATCTTCCTCTACCTGATCGCCCTGCTGCTGGTGCTGCTGACCCTGTTTTTGGTCAACCGCCTGCTGCGCATGCCGATCGGCCGTGCCTGGGAAGCCTTGCGTGAAGACGAGATCGCCTGCCGCGCGCTGGGTCTGAACCCCACCGTGATCAAGCTCTCGGCCTTCACCCTCGGCGCCAGCCTGGCCGGTTTCGCCGGCAGCTTCTTCGCCGCCCGCCAGGGTCTGGTGACACCGGAGTCGTTCACCTTCATCGAGTCGGCCATGATCCTCGCCATCGTGGTACTGGGTGGCATGGGCTCGCAGCTCGGCGTGATTCTCGCCGCCATCGTCATGGTGATGCTGCAGGAGATGCGAGAACTCAGCGAGTACCGCATGCTGATCTTCGGCCTGGTCATGATCTTCATGATGGTCTGGCGCCCGCAAGGGTTGCTGCCGATGCAACGTCCCCACCTGGAGCTGAAGCGATGAGCCGCACGATTCTCGAAGTAAGCGGCCTGTCCATGCGTTTCGGCGGCCTGCTGGCCGTCAACGGGGTGGGCCTGAACGTCAAGGAAAAGCAGGTGGTCTCGATGATCGGCCCGAACGGCGCCGGCAAGACCACCGTATTCAACTGCCTGACCGGTTTCTACCAGCCAAGCTCGGGCAGCATCCGTCTCAATGGCGAGGCCATCGAAGGCCTGCCGGGGCACAAGATCGCCCGCAAGGGTGTGGTACGGACCTTCCAGAACGTGCGTCTGTTCAAGGACATGACCGCGGTGGAAAACCTGCTGATCGCCCAGCACCGCCATCTGAACACCAGCTACCTGGCCGGCCTGTTCAAGACGCCGGCCTTCCGTCGCAGCGAACGCGAGGCGATGGAATACGCCGCCTACTGGCTGGAGCAGGTCGATCTGGTGGACTTCGCCAATCGCAACGCCGGCACCCTGGCCTACGGTCAGCAACGCCGCCTGGAAATCGCCCGCTGCATGATGACGCGCCCGAGCATCCTGATGCTCGACGAGCCGGCCGCCGGCCTCAACCCGCGCGAAACCGAAGACCTCAAGGCGCTGATCAGCGTGCTGCGTGACGAGCACAATGTCACCGTGCTGCTGATCGAGCACGACATGAAGCTGGTGATGAGCATTTCCGACCACATCTACGTGATCAACCAGGGCACTCCCCTGGCCGACGGCACGCCGGACGACATCCGCAACAACCCGGACGTGATCAAAGCCTATCTGGGGGAGGCGTAAACCATGCTGAGCTTCAACAACGTCTCAACCTTCTACGGCAAGATCCAGGCGCTGCACGATGTCAGCATCGAAGTGGAGAAAGGCGAGATCGTCACCCTGATCGGCGCCAACGGTGCCGGCAAGTCGACCCTGCTGATGACCCTGTGCGGCAACCCGCGCGCATCCAGCGGCAGCATCCGCTACCTGGGTGAAGAGCTGGTGGGTATGGATACCCCGGAGATCATGCGCAAGAGCATCGCCATCGTGCCGGAAGGCCGTCGCGTGTTCGCCCGCCTGACCGTCGAGGAAAACCTGGCCATGGGCGGCTTCTTCGGTGACAAGGCGGACAACCAGGAGCAGCTGGACAAGGTCCTGCACCTGTTCCCGCGTCTGAAGGAACGCTTCGCCCAGCGTGCCGGCACCATGAGCGGCGGCGAGCAGCAGATGCTCGCCATCGGCCGTGCACTGATGAGCAAGCCCAGCCTGCTGCTGCTCGACGAACCGTCGCTGGGTCTGGCGCCGATCATCATCCAGCAGATCTTCGACATCATCGAACAACTGCGTAAGGATGGTGTGACCGTGTTCCTGGTCGAGCAGAACGCCAACCAGGCGCTGAAGCTGGCCGACCGTGGCTATGTGCTGGAGAACGGCCATATAGTCATGCAGGGCAGCGGCGAAGAGCTGCTCAGTGACCCCAAGGTACGCGACGCCTACCTCGGCGGCTAAGCGCAGACCGCGAGATCGGAACCGCCCTTCGGGGCGGTTTCTTTTTGCCCGCGACTCGGGCGCCCGAATCGCCTGAACCCCAAACGGTTGCTCCGACGATGGCTCTGCTCGCGAGACGGTGCGATCGGGCGGTGGTGGAGCGCTGACGCGCCCCTCAGAGCGGCGGCAGTTGCCAGTCGATGGGCGTCATGCCGTTCTGGCTGAGGAACTGGTTGCAGCGACTGAAGTGGCCATTGCCGATGAAACCGCGATGCGCTGACAAGGGTGACGGATGCGGCGAGCGCAGCACCAGATGCTTGGTCGGGTCGATCAGGCGCTGCTTGCTCTGCGCGTGACTGCCCCAGAGCAGGAACACCAGCCTGGGCTGATGCTCGCTGACCACTTCGATCACCCGGTCGGTGAAGAACTGCCAGCCCTTGCCCGCGTGTGAGCCTGCGTTGGCACGCTCGACGGTCAGCGAAGTATTGAGCAGCAGCACGCCCTGATCGGCCCAGCTCTGCAGGTAGCCGTGCGCGGGGATGTCGATGTTCAGGTCGCGCTTGAGTTCCTTGTAGATATTCACCAGCGACGGCGGCGTCTGCACGCCCGGTTGCACCGAGAAACACAAGCCATGTGCCTGCCCCGGACCGTGATAGGGGTCCTGGCCGATGATCACCACCTTGACCTGATCCAGCGGCGTGGAGTTGAGCGCATTGAAGATCAGCGGGCCCGGCGGATAGATCTCCTTGCCAGCCGCCTTCTCGGCCCGCAGGAACTCGCGCAGCTCCTTCATGTAGGGCTTGTCGAACTCCTCGCGCAGCGCTTGCTTCCAGCTGGCTTCGAGCTTGATGCGATCATCGGTCATGCGGCTTTCCTGCAGGGTCGAAACATGTGCGGGCACGCTAGTGAAGGGAGCCAGGCAAGTCAAGGCAACTCCATGCTTCGGCTTTGGCTCAAGGCTCTGCTAGCATTGCCGCAACACCACCCCGGTTCCAACGAAAGTCCCTGTCATCATGTCGCCGTCCCCCGAAGCAATCCGCTTCGCCCTGCTCACCCGTTTTCTCAAAGGTCAGGCCAAGGTACCGCAAATGCCGGAGGCGGCCATGCGTATCCGCCAGTTGCTGGAGGACCCTCGTACCTCGCTGGAACAGCTGGCCAGGGTGATCAACAGCGATCCGCCGCTGGCGGCCTATCTCATGCAGTTTGCCGAAAGCCCGCTGATCCGCGGCGCCCGGCCGTGCGTTTCGATGCGCGATCTGCTCGCCCGTATCGGCACCCGCCAGCTCGGCACCCTGGTACTGGGGTTTACCGCGCGAAATCTCTTCGCCAGCAAGGAGAAGGCCCTGCAACAGGCCTTTCGTCAGCGTTGGCGCAAGGCCCGCGAACGTGCCGCTTTCTGTGCCGCCCTGGCGCAGCGCTGCGACCAACCGCTCGACGAGGCCATGCTCGCCGGGCTGCTGCAGGATATCGGCAGCCTGCCGCTACTGGCGGAGCTGGAGCACTGGCCGGACGTACCGCGGGATGCCGAACATCTGGATCAGCTCTGCGACTACCTGTCCGGGGATATCGGTGCCCTGGTGCTGACGCGCTGGCAGGTGCCGACCACGCTGATCGAGTGCGCGCGCCACCGTAACAAATGGCGGCACGAGCCTGAGGGCGTCGCCGATCTGGTCGACCTGGTGTTGCTGGCCAGCGCCTTGCAGATTCAGCTGGCCGATCTGCCGGAACCTCTGCCCGCCCAGCGACGACTGGGGCTTGAACAACCATTGGGCCAACTGCGCGAAGAATTGCTGAACGAACAGCAATTGTGGCTGCGCCTGCTGGCCTGAACGCCTCCACGACCGCCCTGCCGCACAGTCCTGCGCCCAGGGGAAAGGCTTTTTTCTGACCGTTCGGGCAGTGCGCCGCACGGCATGCCCTACCCCTGGTGCAACGCCCGGTAATGGCTGGGCGCCATGCCCACCACCTTGCGAAACAGTCGCGAGAAGTAATAGGGGTCTTCATAACCCAGTTGCTCGGCGACCTGGCGTACCTCGAGATCACCACGATCGAGCAGGCGACAGGCCAGGGCCATCTTCAACTGAATGAAGTCCTGAATCGGCGCATGGCCGGTCAGTGCGCGGTAGGTCTTGGCGAAGTGAAAGCGTGAAATCCTGAACTGCCCGGCCAGTTCGTCGAGATTGAGGCTGCCGTGCAGATGTTCGCGCATCACCGCCTGCACCGCCTCGATATCCAGCACCCGCCCGGACTTCAGATTGATCCGTGCCGGCAGCACCGCCAGTGAGCTGAGCATGGCCTGCAAACGGTGCGCGGCGTGAATGAAGGGCAACGCGTTGAGCCCCTGTCGCTGCAGCCCCAGCAGCGCCTCGAAGTCGCCAATAAGGCGTGGTTGCAGGCCGATACATCGCAGCGTCTGCGTGCCCGGCAGGCGCAGGAAGTCCTCGCTGAGAGCACCGTCGAAGTGCACCCAATAGATCGTCCAGGGGCTTTGCCCATCGGCTCCGTAGCTGTGCGGCAATGCCTTGGGCAACATCAGCAGATCTCCGGCGGCGACCTCGAATCGTCCATCCACTGTTTCCAGCCAGCCCTTACCGGAACGGCAGTAGATCAGCAGATGATCCTCCGGCTGCAAACGCCGCATCTGGTGGCCAGCGGCATCAGGATAAAAGCCTACGGCCAGCGGAAAGCAGCCCGAGCTCAGCGCATTGCGCGCCAGCAAGCGACGTAGACGCGGCGGAGTGGTGAAGCGTTGCCCGCCAAGCGGCAGCGGCCAGTTGGAGGTTTCGACTCGTGCGCCCATGCCTGTCACACCCGATCATGATGAACTGAATGACAAGATCGTCCATCCCAAGACCAAGATCGTCAATCCACAAGCCCACATGGAGTGGCTATAAAGACGCCATACAAAAACAACAGGAGGCGCCCATGCCCCGCACGCTCCCGCAACTGATCAACGGCCAGTGGCAGCAAAGCCAGGCCACCGACCTGATCGAAGTCACCGATCCGGCTACCCAGGACGTGATCGCCCTCGCCCCCAAGGCTACTGCCGATGAGATCGAGGCCGCGGTAGCCGGCGCGCAGCAGGCCTTCCTGACCTGGCGCGAGGTGCCGGTATCGGAGCGCGCCCGACTGATGCTGCGCTATCAACACATGCTCAAGGAACACCACGACGAGCTGGCCGAGATTCTCGCAGCGGAAACCGGCAAGACCTTCGCCGATGCCAAGGGTGACGTCTGGCGTGGCATCGAGGTGGCCGAGCATGCGGCCAACATCGCCAGCCTGATGATGGGCGAGACGGTCGAGAACGTCGCCCGCGAGATCGACACTGCCAGCTGGATCCAGCCGCTGGGCGTTTGCGTCGGCATTACCCCGTTCAACTTCCCGGCGATGATTCCGCTGTGGATGTTTCCGCTGGCGATCGCCTGTGGCAATACCTTCATCCTCAAACCGTCCGAACAGGACCCGATGACGCCCAATCGTCTGGCCGAGCTGTTCCTCGAAGCCGGCGCGCCGGCCGGGGTGCTGCAGGTGCTGCATGGCGGACGCGAGCAGGTCGATGCGCTACTGGTGCATCCGCTGGTACGCGCGGTGTCCTTCGTCGGCTCGGTCACGGTGGGTCAGCATGTCTACCGCACCGGCACTCAGCATCTGAAGCGCGTACAGGCCTTCGCCGGGGCCAAGAACCATATGGTGATCATGCCGGACGCGCCCAGGGAGCAGGTCATCAGCAATCTGCTCGGTGCCAGTTGTGGCGCGGCAGGCCAACGCTGCATGGCCATCAGCGTGGCGGTGTTCGTCGGCGAGTCGAAACAGTGGATCGACGAACTGGCCGAGCAGATGGCCGCGCTGCGCCCCGGCCACTGGCAGGACAGCGGCGCCGCTTATGGGCCCTTGATCAGCCCGCAGGCGCGCCAGCGCGTGCTGCGCCTGATCGATGAGGGCAAGGCTGAAGGCGCAGAGTGCCTGCTCGACGGCTCGCAGTGCTCGGTCGAGGATTACCCGAATGGCAACTGGGTCGGCCCGACCCTGTTCCGCGGCGTGACAACGAAGATGAGCCTGTACCGTGAGGAGATCTTCGGCCCGGTGCTGGTGTGCATGGAGGTGGACAGCCTCGAAGAGGCCATCGAACTGGTCAATGCCAGCCCCTACGGCAACGGCACCAGCCTGTTCACCCGTTCCGGCGGCGCTGCGCGGCACTTCCAGCATGCGGTTGAAGTCGGCCAGGTGGGCATCAACGTGCCGATTCCGGTACCGCTGCCGTTCTTCTCCTTCACCGGCTGGAAGGGCTCGTTCTATGGCGATCTGCACGCCTACGGCAAGCAGGCCGTACGCTTTTATACCGAGACCAAGACCGTGACCAGCCGCTGGTTCGACGACGCTCCGCTGGGCGATGGGCCGAACATGACGATTCAATTGAAATGAAGACGAAGTTCTCATTAGACGAAAAGACGATCACAGGAACTGGACAAGCGGCGTAAAAGACTCTCTGCAGAACAACAATAAGGAGAAACTCATGCGTCAAATGTCTGTCATCCTGGCCCTGTGGGCCGGGTTAACCGCCTGTGCGCAGGCAGCCGAGCCCATCACCCTCGGACTCAACTACCCGCGCACCGGACCATACAAGGAGGAGGGACTGGCGCAGATGCGCGGAGCCTTGCTGGCCATCGACGAGATCAACGCCCAGGGTGGGGTCCTGGGACGGCCTCTGCGCCTGTCCAGCAAGGACACCGCTTCGCGTCCGGGCAAGGCCGAGAAGAACGTCGACAAGCTGGCTTCCGAAGGGGCGGCAATGCTGTTCGGGGGATCGTCAAGCGCAGTCGCGATTGCCGCCGGCAAGCGCGCCAAGGCCCACGGCCTGCTGTACTTCGGCACTCTTACCTACTCCAACGACACCACCGGCAAAGATGGCCACCGCTACATGTTCCGCGAGTGCAACAACGCCTGGATGAGCGCCAAGGTGCTCGGTCAGTACCTGAGCAAGTCGCTGCCGAACAAGCGCTACTTCTATGTCACTGCCGACTACACCTGGGGCCACACCACCGAAGCTTCGCTGCGCCAGGCCACAGGCAGCGAAAATGCCGGCCAGCATGCCGGCGTACGCATCCCCTTCCCCGGGGCACGTCTGGCCGACTACACCGACGCCCTGACCCAGGCGGCATCCAGCAGTGCCGACATTCTTGCGCTGGTGCTGTTCGGTGAGGATCTGGTACGCGCCATGCGCATCGCCCACGACCTGGGCCTGACCTCGCGCATGCAGATCGTCGCACCGAACCTGACCCAGAGCATGGTCGAGCAGGCCGGCCCCGGACTGATGCAGGGCGTGATCGGCACCGAACCCTGGACCTGGCGCGTACCGGCACTGGAAAAATCCGCACGCGGCCAGGCCTTCGTCGAAGCCTTCAAGACCCGCTACGAAATGTACCCCTCCAGCTCCGCCGCGTCGGCCTACAGCATCGTCCAGCAGTGGGCCGATGCAGCCAAACGTGCCAACAGCCTCGACAGCGAAGCCCTGATCAAGGCACTCGAAGGGCATCGCTACACGCTGCTCAAGGACGAACAGCAATGGCGTGCCTTCGACCACCAGAACCTGCAGACCGTTTATGCAGTAAAGGTAAAAACCCGCGAGGAGGTGCTCAAGGACCCGCTCAAGCAGGACTACTTCGAAATTGTCGACCGTCTCGACGCCAGCGCCGCGCTGCCCAGCCTCAACGAGTGGCAGGCCGAGCGACGGGCCGGCGGCCAACCCCTGACCTTGCAATGAGATGCCATGGACTTCGAAC
The DNA here is from genome assembly GCF_025837155.1 of Pseudomonas sp. Z8(2022). NCBI lineage: Bacteria > Pseudomonadati > Pseudomonadota > Gammaproteobacteria > Pseudomonadales > Pseudomonadaceae > Pseudomonas > Pseudomonas sp. Z8(2022). The sequence continues at coordinate 3,103,149 of NZ_CP107549.1, forward strand.
TCAGTGATGAACAACGCCTGCTCACCGACAGCGCCCGCGCCTTCGCCGCGCGGGAACTGGCGCCCCATGCCGCGGACTGGGACCGTGAACACCACTTCCCGCTGGAGGTGATTCGCCGCGCCGCAGAACAGGGCTATCTGGCCCTGTATCTGCGCGAGGAAGATGGCGGCCTGGGGCTCTCGCGTCTGTCCGCCTCACTGATATTCGAACAACTGGCGGCCGGCTGCGTGGCCACCACCGCCTATCTGACCATCCACAACATGGCCACCTGGATGCTCGCCAGCTTCGCCGACCAGGCGCTCAAGGACGCCTGGCTGCCGGGGCTGATCAGCGGCCGGTCACTGGCGTCCTACTGCCTGACCGAGCCGGATGCCGGCTCCGACGCCGCCAACCTGCGCACCCGCGCGCGACGCGACGGTGACGACTACGTCATCGACGGCAGCAAGTGCTTCATCTCCGGTGCCGGCAGTACCGACGTGCTGATCGTCATGGCCCGCACCGGCGAAGACGGCGCCAAGGGCATATCCTGCCTGCTGGTGCCCGCCGATGCGCCGGGTGTGCGCTACGGACGCAACGAGGACAAGATGGGCTGGAAGGCGCAGCCGACCCGCACCATCACCTTCGAGGGTGTGCGCATTCCTGCCAGCAACCGTATCGGCCCCGAGGGCGAAGGCTTCGTCTACGCCATGAAGGGCCTGGACGGTGGCCGTCTGAATATTGCCAGTTGTTCGCTCGGCGCCGCCCAGGCGGCGCTGGAGCAAAGCCTGCGCTATGTGGAAGAACGCAAACAGTTCGGCAAGGCCCTCAGCGAATTTCAGGCCCTGCAATTCAAACTGGCCGACATGCTCACCAGCCTGACCGCCAGCCGGCAGATGGTGCGCCTGGCGGCGCACAAGCTCGACCATGGCCACGGCGAAGCAAGCCTCTACTGCGCCATGGCCAAACGCTTTGCCACCGACCATTGCTTCGCTGTCTGCAACGAGGCGTTGCAGCTCCATGGCGGATACGGCTATCTGAATGACTACCCACTGGAACGCTGGGTACGCGATGCACGCGTACACCAGATACTGGAAGGCACCAACGAGATCATGCGGGTGATCATCGCCCGCCGCCTGCTCCTGCAGGGCGGCATGCTCGATCGCCTGTTGTAACGACTGTATTCCCCTCCCTCCTCCACCTCTGCCATGAGTGGAAGCAGGGAGATACTCGACGAGGTCTGTCATGAGCACTGCAATCGAAACCTACAAGTCCGGCATCTTCGACCTGACCCACAAGCTCACCGTGGAAAAGCACGGGCACACCGCGCTGATTACCATCAACCACCCACCGGCCAACACCTGGGACCGCGACTCGCTGATCGGCCTCAAGCAGGTGGTCGAACATCTCAACCGCGACGACGAGGTCTACGCCTTGGTGGTGACCGGTCAGGGAGCGAAATTCTTCTCTGCCGGCGCCGACCTGAACATGTTCGCCGACGGCGACAAGGCCCGCGCCCGCGAGATGGCGCGGCGCTTCGGTGAAGCCTTCGAGACACTGCGCGACTTCCGTGGCGTATCCATCGCCGCGATCAACGGTTACGCCATGGGTGGCGGCCTGGAATGCGCCCTGGCCTGCGACATCCGCATTGCCGAACGCCAGGCGCTGATGGCCCTGCCGGAAGCAGCCGTGGGCCTGCTGCCCTGCGCTGGCGGCACCCAGGCGCTGCCCTGGCTGGTCGGCGAAGGCTGGGCCAAGCGCATGATCCTCTGCGGCGAGCGCGTCGACGCCGAAACCGCCCTGCGCATCGGCCTGGTCGAACAGGTGGTGGATACCGGCGAAGCACGCGGCACCGCCCTGCTGCTGGCCGCCAAGGTGGCGCGGCAGAGCCCGGTGGCGGTACGCACCATCAAGCCGCTGATCCAGGGCGCCCGCGAACGCGGCCCGAACACCTGGCTGCCGGAAGAACGCGAGCGTTTCGTCGACCTGTTCGATGCCGACGACACCCGTGAAGGCGTCAATGCCTTCCTGGAAAAACGCGACCCGCAGTGGCGTAACAAATAACCCAAGGGGCGTGGCGCCACCCGGGCCACGCCTGGCAGGAAACCGAACGATGAATGTCACCTTCGAAGAACGTCCGAGTCTGCACGGCTACCGCATCGGCATCGCCAGCCTGGACGCCGAGAAGAGCCTCAATGCCCTCTCCCTGCCGATGATCGAGGCGCTCGCTGCGCGTTTAAAGGCCTGGGCCGAAGACCCGGGCATCGTCTGCGTGATGCTGCGCGGTAACGGCCCGAAAGCCTTTTGCGCCGGCGGCGACGTGGTGCAGCTGGTGCAGCAATGCCGTGAACACCCCGGTGAAGTGCCGCCTCTGGCACGAAACTTCTTCGCTGACGAATACCGTCTCGATCACCGCATTCACACCTACCCCAAACCGTTCATCTGCTGGGCGCACGGCCATGCGCTGGGCGGCGGCATGGGCCTGATGCAGGGTGCCGGCATCCGCATCGTCACACCGAGCAGCCGCCTGGGCATGCCGGAAATCAATATCGGCCTGTATCCGGATGTCGGCGGCAGCTGGTTCCTCGCCCGTCTGCCCGGACGCCTGGGTCTGTTCCTCGGCCTCACCGCAGCCGGCATCAATGCCCGCGATGCGCTCGACCTGAATCTGGCCGATCGTTTTCTGCGCGACGACCAGCAGGAGGCCCTGCTCACCGGTCTTGTGCAGTTGAACTGGCGCGAGCAGGCCGACCTGCAGCTGCACAGTCTGCTGCGCGCGCTGGAGAACGAAGCCAAGTCCGATCTGCCCGCTGCACAGTGGCTGCCGCGTCGCGAGCGCATCGACGCGCTGCTCGATGTCGCAGACCTGCCGGCTGCCGTGCAGGCGCTCAGCGCCCTGCAACAGGACGACGACGCCCTGCTCGCCCGCGCCGCCAAGACCCTCGCCACCGGCTGCCCGCTGACCGCGCATCTGGTCTGGCAGCAGATCCGTCGCGCGCGCCACCTGTCGCTGGCCGAGGTTTTTCGCATGGAGTACGCCATGAGCCTGAACTGCTGTCGCCACCCGGAATTCCTCGAAGGCGTACGCGCCCGCCTGATCGACAAGGATCAGACGCCGCACTGGCACTGGCCGGATGTGGCGACGATTCCGGCCGCAGTGATCGAAGCGCACTTCGCCCCTGTGTGGGAGGGCGAACATCCGCTGGCGGATCTGTAGAACGCCCGCGACTCAGCCCGTAGCCCGGATGCAATCCGCGGAAACCCGGAACCAGTCCCCCGGATTGCATCCGGGCCACCAACAATCGGTGCGCCCAGGCGCCCCCGCGACACTCGACAGGAAGGAGAGCAGCAATGACCCAGATCGCCTTTATCGGCCTAGGCCACATGGGCCTGCCCATGGCCCGCAACCTGCTCAAGGCGGGCTACCCGCTGAAAGTCTTCGACCTGGTGCGTAGCGCCGTCGATACCCTGGCCGGAGAAGGCGCGGTGGCGGCGGCAAGCGCTGCAGATGCCATCGAACAGGCCCAGGTGGTAATCAGTATGCTGCCGGCCAGCCGTCATGTGGAAAACCTGTATCTGGGTGATGAAGGGCTGCTCGCGCGACTGCCGGCCGGCACGCTGGTGATCGAGTGTTCGACCATCGCCCCGGAGTCCGCACGCAAGGTACACGCCGCAGCCCGCGAGCGCGGCATCGCCCTGCTCGATGCACCGGTATCCGGTGGTACGGGCGGCGCGGCAGCCGGCACCCTGACCTTCATGGTCGGCGGCGATCAACAGGCACTGGAGAAAGCCCGGCCGCTGCTCGCTGCCATGGGCAAGAACATCTTCCACGCCGGCCCGGACGGCGCAGGCCAGGTGGCCAAGGTGTGCAACAACCAGGTACTCGCTGTACAGATGATCGCCACCGCCGAAGCCATGGCCATGGGCGTGGCCAACGGCCTGGATCCGGCCGTGCTAGCGGAGATCATGCGACAGAGCTCCGGGGGCAACTGGACGCTGGAGAAATACAACCCCTGGCCCGGCGTTATGGAGAACGCGCCGGCATCCAAGGGTTACAGCGGTGGATTCATGGCCGAGCTGATGGCCAAGGACCTCGGCCTGGCTCAGGAAACTGCCAGCCACAACGGCAACAGCGCACCGATGGGCGCCCTGGCCCTGCAGCTCTATCGTCTGTTGCTGAAACAGGGCAAGGGCAAGCAGGATTTCTCGGTGGTGCAGCAGCTGTTCATCTAAGCGAAGTGGCGGGCACTAAGCCCGCCACCTGGCTGCACCACCAGCACTTGCTCAACTGGGGTACGCACAGCTCAGCGGTGGGCAGGCCGCGTGCAAGTCATCGTGGATTTTTCCCGCTACGACGCTGGTCGTTGTGCTGGCGACCATTGGAAAAGCGTAGCTGGGTACTGCGGCCTGTATCCCAGCCACGTTGTTGAACCTTCCCGCCACGATGCTCCTGACGCTGCGGGTCACGGCGATAGTCATGCCGGGGTTGTTGATGACGCTTGTCGACGTTGCGATGGTGCTGCTGCCCGTAATGGTGGCTGGGCGGCGGCGGCGCCGGCACATGGCGCGGCGGCGCCGGGTGGTAATAACGCGGACGACGATCATCGTAATAGTAGCGGGGCGTCGGGTAGTAATCGCGCCGGTAAGCGTCGTGGTAACGATAGCCATGGCCATTGTGATAGCCACGGTCGTAACCACCGCCATAGACGGCACAACCGGAAAGAAGCAGGAACAGAGCAGAAAGAAGCATCTTGTGGGGCATGGCGGCCTCCTGTGACCGCTGGGACGACGCCGACCGATGTCGGCCTCCGGGATGTTGATCCCTGCGCCATCAGACAACGCCAACCGCCACAGGTGCCATTCACTTCGTCGGCTGTGACCGACGGCGCAAAACCACTACAGCACAGGGCCATTGCCGCCCCTCTGGCATGGCCTTCGCTAGCCCAGGCTCGCCGAAAGCCGCGGACTTTCACGGTGGGAGCAAAGCCCCGGGAACCCGTGCAGCCGGCTGCCAGCTTTCGCGCCTTCGTCCAAAACCCGAGGTATTCATGACCATTCGCTCCCTGCTTATCGCCCTGCTCTGCGTCTGCCTGCTCGGCACCCCGTCTGCCCTGGCCGCGCCGAAATCCTTCAAGCTTTGCTGGTCGATCTTCGCCGGCTGGATGCCCTGGGGCTACGCCGCCGAACAAGGCATCGTGAAGAAGTGGGCGGACAAGTACGGTATCGACATTCAGGTGCAGGAAGTGCCGGATTACGTCGCTTCCATCGAGCGCTACACCGCCGGCCAGTTCGACGCCTGCACCATGACCAACATGGACGCGTTGACCATTCCCGCTGCCGCCGGCAAAGACAGCACTGCGCTGATCATCGGCGACTTCTCCAACGGAGCCGACGGTGTGCTTCTGCGCGGCAGCGGCAGGAAGATCCAGGATCTGAAGGGCAAGACCGTGCTGCTGGTGGAAAACTCGGTGTCCCATTACCTGCTCAGCCGGGCGCTGGAACGGGAGCTGCTGAAAGAAGACGACGTGACCATCCAGCACATCTCCGATACCGAAATCGCCGAGGCCTTCCTCGCCGGCAAGGGCGATGCGGTGATTACCTGGAACCCGATTCTCTCGGAAATTCGCCGCACAGCCGATGTCAGCCAGGTGTTCAGCTCCAACCTGATTCCCGCCGAGATCCTCGACCTGACCGTAGTCGACAGCCAGACCCTGGCCAAGCATCCGGAGTTCGGCCGCGCGCTGACCGGTGCCTGGTTCGAGACCCAGCGCCTGCTGGGCCTGCCTACCGCTGCCGGGCGTGAGGCCAGGGCGAAGATGGCCGCCGCTGCCGAAACCACTCCGGAAGACTTCGAGGCGCAACTCAGTACCCTGCGCTCGTTCTACTCGCCGCGCTCGGCGCTCAACTTCACCCGCACCGGCAAGCTGCCGGACCTGATGCGACGCGTCGCCCGCTTCGCCGACACGCACGGCCTGCTGGGCAAAAGCGGCATGGGCCTGACCAATCTGGGTATCTCCTTCACCGGTGAACAAGCCGTCGGCAGCCCGCAGCGCATCCTCCTGCGTTTCAATCACGACTATATGAGGCTGGCCGCCGACGGCGCACTCTGACGCCCCAGCAGGCGCATCGAGGAGAGCGAACTGGCCCTGGCCGACTACCAGCAGTTCCTCGCTGACGAAGCCGAGGGCATCGCCGCCTTCCTCGATCAGCAGCGCACCGCGTTCGCCGCCGAGCGCCAGCGCTGGATCGACTCCGGTCAGGCGCATTTCGAAAGTGACGAAGGCGTGACCGAGGTCAGCGAGGACGCGCCGCTCCAGGCCGGCCGGCACAGCGTCGATAGCCATATCGCCGGCAACCTCTGGCAGGTGCAGGTCGAGGAAGGTGCCAGCGTCGAAGCCGGTGACGTACTGGTGATTCTGGAATCCATGAAAATGGAAATCCCGCTGACTGCGCCGGTCGCCGGTACCGTGCGCGAGGTTCGCGTACAGCCAGGTTCGCCCGTACGTGCCGGGCAGCGCGTGGTGGTGCTGGAGCAAGCATGAAAAAGTGCCTCCCATGAGGGCCCGCAGGTCCCCTGTGGGAGGCACTCTGTCCTCATACACCCAGGTCGGGACAACCGGCCATCCGGTCTGAGTTGCATCAAACCTCATTACAGCGCGAACTGGCGCTGTCCCCGCACAAGCGGATAGCATCACGCCATCAGCCCACCCCCGGATTCATCCATGTCCCTGCGCCCCAAATGGCAAACGCAAACGTCGCTGGTGTTAGTGCTTCTGTTTCTCCTGGGCAGCGGTTTCCTCACCACTTCACTGCTGAGTTATTACGCCTCACGCGATTCGATTCGCAACAGCATCATCAACACCGAGCTGCCGCTGACCTCCGATACCGTCTACTCGGAAATCCAGAAAGACCTGGTACGCCCGACCCTCATCTCCTCGATGATGGCCCGCGATACCTTCCTGCGTGACTGGGTGCTGGCCGGCGAGCAGGACACCGGGCAGGTGACCCGCTACCTGCGCGAGGTGCAGGAGCACTACGGCGCCTTCACCAGCTTCTTCGTCTCCGACAGGAGCAGCACCTACTACCAGGCCAAGGGTGTGCTCAAGCAGGTCAGGCCAGACGCGACGCGTGACATCTGGTATTACCGGGTGCGCGACATGGCCGAGCCTTACGAGATCAACGTCGACGTCGACCTGGCCAACGCCGATATCCTGACCATCTTCATCAACTACAAGGTGCTCGACTACGACGGCAACTTCATCGGAGCGACCGGCGTCGGCCTTGCCGTCGATACGGTGGTCAAGCTGATCGACGACTACCAGCAGCGCTATGAACGCAGCGTCTACTTCGTCGACACCACGGGGCGCATCACCCTCACCGGCACCCACGGCGGGCCGCAGGGCGCGCGGGTCGGCGACAGGCTGGCCGACATTCCCGGCCTGGACAACCTGATGGAGAAACTGCCAACCCCGCAGAGTGGCCAGTTCGAATATCAGCAACAGGGCCGCGAACACTTCCTCAACGTGCGCTATATCCCCGAGCTGGAGTGGTACCTGTTCGTCGACAAGCAGGACAAGGCGCTGGCCGGCATCCGTCAGGGGCTCTACATCAACCTGCTGCTCTGCCTGCTGGTCACCCTCATCGTTCTCGTGCTGGTAAGCCTGGTATTTCGTCGCTATCGACAGCGCATCGCCGCACTGGCCACCATCGACAGCCTTACCGAGCTGCCCAACCGCCGCGGTTTCGACATCCTCGCCGAGCAGGCCATGCAGGAGGCGCAACGCGACAGCAGCCCGCTGTGCGCTGTCATGCTGGACCTGGACCACTTCAAGCAGGTCAATGACCGTCATGGCCACCTGACCGGCGACGATGTGCTGCGCCGCTTCGCCGATCGCTTGCGCGCTAAGCTGCGTCAGTCCGACATTCTCTGCCGCTGGGGTGGCGAAGAATTCATCCTGCTGCTGAAGAACACCGCCCTTCACACCGCCCACGAGCTCGCCGAAAAGCTGCGGCAGCATTGCGCCGACCAGCGCTACCCGGTGGGCGGTGAGACATTGCAGGTCACCGTCAGCCTGGGGCTCAGCCAGTACCAGGCCGGCGAAAGCCTGCACACCCTGCTCGGCCGAACCGACCGCGCCCTGTACCGTGCCAAGCAGGCCGGGCGTAACCGCGTCTGTGAAGAACACTGATGGACACCGACCGCTGCCCGCTATGCGGCAAGGCCAACCAGTGCAGCATCGCAGCCGGACGCAGCGATGAACCCTGCTGGTGCTTCGGCGCGCAGATCGACCCCGCCGCGTTGCAGCGCCTGACGCCCGAGCAGCGTAACCAGGCCTGCCTGTGCCCGGCCTGCGCCGTTGCCGTACAAACTGCCGAACGCCGCGGGCCCGACTGAGTCATGCGCCTGGATCGCTTTCTCAGTAACTTCCCGCGCTTCAGCCGTCAGGACAGCCGCCTGCTGATCAGCGCCGGCCGTCTGCGTGTGGATGGAGAGGTCATCGTTGATCCACGCTTCGACATCCGCGACTTCCAGCGCGTGGAGCTGGACGACGAACTGCTGCAGGCCGGGCACAGCGCGCGCTACTGGATGCTGCACAAGCCGGTCGGTGTGGTCAGCGCCACCGAACACGATGAACACCGCACCGTGCTCGACCTGCTGGATGAGCCGGACAAGCACGACCTGCACCTGGCCGGACGCCTCGACCTGAACACCAGCGGCCTGCTGCTGATCACCAACGACGGGCGCTGGTCGCGGCGCATCACCCAGCCGCAGCAGCGCAAACCCAAGGTCTACCACGTCACCACCGAGCAGCCGATCACCGGGGAATACGCCGAGGTCTTCGCCCGTGGCCTGTACTTCGCCTACGAGAATCTCACCACCCTGCCCGCCCATCTCGAACTGCTCAGCAGCCACGAAGCGCGCCTGACCCTGTTCGAGGGCCGTTACCATCAGGTCAAGCGCATGTTCGGCCACTTCCGCAATCGTGTGATCGCCTTGCACCGCGAAAGCATGGGCGAAATCGTCCTCGACCCGCGGCTCGCCCCTGGCCAGTACCGCGCCTTGACCGCAGCGGAAGTTGCCAGCGTCTGAACGCCCGAGTACAACGCCAGAACCCGACCAACGGTCGGCCCAAACCGCGATAAAGATGTGACTCGCGCTTGCGTGGCTGCAAGGCAGCTGCTTGAATCGAACCATAAGCCGCGAAATGACCGAATGGTCACTACGAGGTAACTAAGCCTTCTTCAGTTGCTGGCGCCCTGCGCCGACTGGATTCCTGCCTGGTAACACCGTCCTCTCCAATGCCCTGAAAAGCCCTGGAGCGCTCGTCTGTTTCGATCCTGACTGTTTGAAATTCAATACGTATAAAAACCTCCAGTCTGACATCAAGCTGTCACGCTCAGGCGCTTTTCTGACTGCTCAAACCAACGCGAACGGCCACCCGCTCGCCTTGCTCATTTGCGCCAGGAGGAAACGACATGAGGCCAGAAACCGCAGTCGTCGAGATCAACAGGAAGCACAAGGTCCATACGGAGTTCTACGGCAACCCGGCAGCAAGCAAGACCATCATCCTGGTCAATGGCTCCCTGGCGACCACCACCTCGTTCGCGCAAACGGTCAAGTACCTGCAACCGCAGTTCAACGTCGTGGCCTTCGACCAGCCCTATGCCGGCCAGTCGAAGTCGCACAACAGCGACTTCACCCCCATCAGCAAGGAAGACGAAGCGGCCATTCTGCTCAAGCTGATCGACCACTACGGCGCCAACTACCTGATGTCCTTCTCCTGGGGCGGCGTCGCCTCCATGCTCGCCCTGGCCCAGCGCCCGGCGACGCTGGAAAAGGCGGCGATCTGCTCCTTCTCGCCGATCCTCAACGTGCCGATGCTAGACTATCTGCACAAGGGCCTGCGCTTCCTGGGCGCGGTGGATCGCGACAACATTGCCCTGCTGGTCAACAGCACCATCGGCAAACACCTGCCATCGCTGTTCAAGCGCTTCAACCACAAGCACATCAGCACCCTGGACGAGCACGAGTACCGGCAGATGTACGCGCACATCAAGCAGGTACTGAACATGGAGGCGCACTGCCGCATGGAGTGCCTGCAGGCCATCGACATCCAGCTGCTGTTCGTCAACGGCGAGCGCGACGAATACACCTCGGTGGAAGACGCCTGCCTGTTCGCCCAGCACATCGACAGCGCCCAGTTCGCCGTGATCGACGATGCCGGGCACTTCCTCGACATGGAACACAAGGCCGCCTGGCTGCAGACCCAGAGCGTGCTGCTGGACTTCTTCAACGCGCCTAGCAAACGCCTGCAACTGCCGGTCAAAGGCGACCTGCGCGAGCTACAGGCGATGGCGGTATGAGCCTGCCCAAAGGCGAACCGGCTGAACGACCAGCTCCGGTTCGCCCTTCATTTTCGCCGCAGCTTCCGGTATAAAGGCACCCGCTGCGGGTGTCGTATAATGGTAATACCCTAGCTTCCCAAGCTAGAGCCGTGGGTTCGATTCCCATCACCCGCTCCAGACAGCCAAGCAAAAGCCCCGTCATCACTGACGGGGCTTTTTCGTTTCTGCTGGGTGAACCTCTGCACATCTCCGGATTGAGGTGGCGTACTGAAGTTGTGACATCACGCTGAGGTGCGTACTCTGCGGCGCGGCCAGGGTGGCCTCAGTTGGAAAAGGATGTCTCATGCTCAAACCTATCTATCGAATCTTCGCGCTGTCCGTTCTCGTGAGCGCGGTCGCCGGTTGCGGCACGCTGTTCGGGCGAAATGGCAGTTACTACGGTCCCGATTACTACTCTGGCACTGCATACGACTTCGGCGTTCTGTTCGGGTCTGACGAAGTCAATCGCGGGTACTTTCCGGCCACGGCCTGGTGCTGGCTATCAGTCGTTTGCCCGGTACTGACGGTTTTCTCACTGCCTGTGGACGCCGCTGTCGATACCGTCATGCTCCCGCATGACATCCATCAGGCGAACAAACCAATCCAGTAATCCCAGGTCCGAAGAAGCCCATGCCGTCTTGTGCTGTCAGCACGCAAATCCAGGCAGCTCTTCGCCTTGCATAAAAGGCCACCCACGCAAGGCCGACATTCTCAGCGGGCCAAAGCCAGGACCACTCGCCCTTTCCCCGGAACTTCTCCACCTCAACACCGCCAGAAACCTATATGCATCTTTCTGGAGGCCCATAGCGATGGAACAGTGGAACATCTGGCTTGACCGCAATCTCTGGCTCAACGTGGCAATCGTGGTGGTGGCCACGGCGCTGATTTACAGCGTGTTGCGGGCTGTGGTCGGTGCTGTGCATAGGCGGCTGATGGCCTGGTCGAAGGATCAGGACGGCAGTTGGCCGCACTTCGTCGCCGTGGTGATCGGTCGTACCAGCCGGCTGTTGCTGCTGGCGTTTTCCCTGTTGCTGGCGCTGCGCCTGCCAGAGCTGCCCGGCAGCTGGCAAAGCGCGTTGAGCCATACCTGGTTCGTTGCCCTCGCCCTGCAGGTCGCGCTATGGGTCGACAGTGGTGTGCGCCTATGGTCGCGCAGCCTGGTGATGGGCAAGAGCGGCGGCGGTCACTACAACCCGGTAATGACCACCATCATCAGCATCATGATCCTGATCGTGGTGTGGTCAGTGATGCTGCTGTCGATCCTGGCCAACCTGGGCGTGGATATCACCGCGCTGGTGGCCAGCCTGGGGGTCGGCGGTATCGCCGTGGCGCTGGCGGTGCAGACGGTGCTCAGCGATGTGTTCGCCTCGCTGTCGATCGGCGTCGACAAGCCCTTCGAGATCGGCGATTTCGTGGTATTCGGCGAGGTGGCCGGGACCATCGAGCATATCGGCCTGAAGACCACGCGCATTCGCAGCCTCAGCGGCGAGCAGGTGGTGTGCGCCAACGCCGATCTGCTGCGGCAGATCGTGCACAACTACAAGCGCATGAATACCCGCCGCATCGTCTTCAAGTTCGGCATCAACTACGACACGCCAAGCGACAAGGTTCGCCAGGTTGCCGAACGAGTCGGCGACATCATACGTGCCACGCCGAAGACGATTTTCGACCGTGCGCACTTCCTCGGTTTTGACGAGAGTCAACTGACCTTCGAGGTCGTGTATATCGTGCAGAGCTCGGACTACAACCAGTACATGGACATTCAACAGGAGATCAACCTGCAGTTGCTCGACGCCCTGCGCGAACTGGATGTGCGCTTCGCCCTGCCCCGCCGCGACCTGCGCCTGGTAGGCGAGAGGATGCCTACCATCAAGGTTGCCGGCCTGCCGTCGCAGACCGAGCCCGAGCACAATGAGCAGGATCAACGCTTGCCGAAGTTCAGCTAGCGGCCGGTCCGGCCTTGCGCAGCCGATTCGCTCGGTTTTCGCAACAAAGCCGTGACCGTTACGCCGTATATCCGCGCATAACGCAACGATAGAGTGGGCGTAAAGGAGACTCGCCCATGTCTACGACAACTCTCGAACTGCAATACTTCTTCGATCCGCTCTGCGGCTGGTGCTACGCAAGCGCCCCCGCGCTGGCAGGCCTGGCCAAACAGCATGGCGCTGCACTGCGGATGATGCCGACAGGCCTGTTCATGCAGCCTCGCCCTACGGCGCTGATTGCCGAATATGCCTGGCAGAACGATCAGCTCATCACCACGCTCACCGGCCAACGCTTCAGCGAGGCCTATCGGCTACAGGTTCTGGAAGCAGCCAATGGCGTATTCGATTCGACGCCGCTTACTCGGGCACTGACCGCACTGGGCGAGCAGAATGCCGTGTTGCAAGCGCAGGTGTTGCACGTCGCACAGCACACCCGTTACGTCGATGGTGTGGATACCAGCCAGGCGGAGGCAGTCGCGCAGATTGTCGCGGACGCGGCCCACAGCGCCGGGCGAGACCTGAACCCTGACGAGTTCGCCGCACGTCTGCGCGAGGATGAATTCCTGGCCGAAGCTACCGCGCGCCGCGTTGACCTGGCCCAACAGGCGATGCGCGCTCTGCCGCCCGGCGGCGTGCCGCAATTGCTGGCCCGGGTCGATGGCGAACCTCATGTCTTCGCCGGGCAGCAGCTGTATGGCGGCCCGCAACGGCTGCTGGAACGGATCCAGTCATTGCTCTGACGACTCATGGGCCCCTCCACAGGCTGGCCACCAAAGCAGTCATGCAGCCGAAAACTATCCAACACGCTCAACATCCACGCGCTTGCCAGAGGGGCTATTCGCCGTTTTATACGTCCCCCTCTGCATCGCTTGTCGCCTGCCAGGCGATTGCGCTGTCTATTTGACAGGTTTTACGTCCTTGACAGGCTGCTCGCCCTTTGCGGCAGGTGACCGTGAATCCGGCATCGCCCACGCCGGACGATGGGCGAGCCTGCGAACGTGGCCATAGTGCGCAGACCATCACCGCCTCGTCTTCCGGCAACGCTTGAGAGTCGGCGCCCTGGCTCTCTGCCAAGGGCGCTTTGCCACCATATAAGCCGTTGAAAAACATGAATTTTCCATCTTCACACAGGGAGCGGTGACAGCTACCCTGCCGCCCCATGATTCGACGCCTCCTGCCCCTGCTCTGCTGTTTCACAGCCCTTTCCCTGCACGCCGCACCCTCCACCTTCGCCGAGGCCAAGCGCCTGGCCTGGCCGCTGTACGCGCAGCAATCCACCGAGTTCTATTGCGGCTGCAAGTACAGCGGCAATCGGGTCGACCTGCGTTCCTGTGGCTATACGCCGCGCAAGAATGCCAATCGCGCCCAGCGCATCGAGTGGGAACATATCGTCCCGGCCTGGGTGATCGGCCATCAGCGCCAGTGCTGGCAGAAAGGCGGACGCAAGAACTGCACAGCCAACGATGCGCAGTTCCGCAAGGCCGAGGCCGATATGCACAATCTGGTGCCGAGCATCGGCGAGGTGAATGGCGACCGCAGCAACTACAGCTTCGCCTGGCTGCCGCAGAAACCGCATCAGTACGGACGCTGCGAGACGGTGGTGGACTTCAAGGCGCGCAAGGTGATGCCGCGCCCGGCCATCCGCGGGATGATCGCGCGCACCTATTTCTACATGGCCGACCGCTACAAGCTGCGCCTGTCGAAACAGGACCGCAAACTCTATGAAGCCTGGAGCAAGGCCTATCCACCCAAGGCCTGGGAGCAGCAGCGCAACCAGCAGGTGGCCTGCGTGATGGGCTGGGGCAACCCCTATGTGGGCAAGGTGGACATGAGCCGCTGTACCCGCAAGCGCGCGTAGGCAGCCCGGCAATCCGGGAATGGCTAGGAAAGACGCTGCAGCTCGCGCCGCACCATATTGACGAACTCCGGCGGGCTGAGCTGGTACAGCTCCTGCGCCACCCAGGGTAGCCAGCGCCCCTGCAGCTCGGCCTTGCGCGCCAACAGGCGCCGGGCCTCGGCTTCGGCGCGGGGCTGGTGCTCGCGGTGGTAGTCCGCGCGGCTCGGTTTTACTGTGCTCACGGTGTTGCCCTTTTCCTCATGTGCGGCAGAGCAGGCATAATCGCCGCCTGTTCGCTCATTTCGACCATCATCAATGCGCATCCACGTCAGCTTCATCGACCGCGTCGGCATCACCCAGGAAGTCCTGGCGCTGCTTGGCGGGCGCAATCTGAACCTCGATGCGGTGGAGATGGTACCGCCAAACGTCTACATCGACGCACCGACCCTGAGCGCCGATGTACTCGAAGAGTTGCGCGGCGCACTGTTGCAGGTGCACGGCGTACAGAGCGTTGAAGTGGTGGACATTCTTCCCGGCCAGCGCCACCGCCTGCAGCTCGATGCCCTGCTCGCGGCCATGCCCGACCCGGTGCTGGCGGTGGACAATCGCGCCACGGTGCTGCTGGCCAACCCGGCACTGATCGACATCTGCGAGCGTCAACCCGAGGGGCTGAGCATTGCTGCGTTGTTCGCCGATGATGCGCTGCAGGACTCGCTGCTTGCCGCCGGCTTTCATCAGCCGCTGCGCGAGGTGCATTTTGCCGGCCAGCCGCTGCTGCTCGATGCCCAGCCGATCACCGAAGACGGCCGCCTGACCGGCGGTTTGCTCACCCTCTACGCACCGAGCCGTATGGGCCAGCGTCTGGCGGCGCTGCACCATGACCATGCCGAGGGCTTCGACTCGCTGCTCGGCGAATCCGCGCCGATCCGCGCACTCAAGGCCCGCGCCCTGCGCGTGGCCTCGCTCGATGCACCACTGCTGATCCACGGCGAAACCGGTACCGGCAAGGAACTGGTGGCACGCGCCTGTCATACCGCCAGCGTGCGCCGCACCGCGCCGTTCCTGGCGCTTAACTGCGCCGCCCTGCCGGAGAACCTGGCCGAGAGCGAGCTGTTCGGTTATGCCCCCGGCGCCTTTACCGGCGCCCAGCGCGGCGGCAAGCCGGGGCTGCTGGAGCTGGCCAACCAGGGCACGGTGTTTCTCGACGAGATCGGCGAAATGTCGCCCTATCTGCAGGCCAAGCTGCTGCGCTTTCTCAGCGACGGCAGCTTCCGCCGCGTCGGGGGCGACCGTGAGGTGAAGGTGGACGTGCGCATCCTCAGCGCCACCCACCGCGACCTGGAAAAGATGGTGGCCGAAGGCAGCTTCCGCGAGGACCTGTTCTACCGCCTCAACGTCCTCAACCTGGAAGTGCCGCCACTGCGCGAGCGCGGCCAGGACATCCTGCTGCTGGCACAGCATTTCATGGCCCAGGCCTGCGCGCAGATCCAGCGCCTGCCCTGCCGCCTGGCACCGACCACTTTCCCTGCGCTGCTGGCCGGGCGCTGGCCGGGCAACGTGCGCCAGTTGCAGAACGTGATCTTCCGCGCCGCCGCAATCTGCGACAGCAACTGGGTGGAAATAGACGACCTGGATATCGCCGGCACCGAAGTGGCGCCGAGGGTGGAAGGGGAAATCGTCAGCCTGGAACAGGCCATGGACGAGTACGAGAAGGCGCTGCTGGAGAAGCTCTACGACAGCCATCCATCCAGTCGCCAGTTGGCCGTGCGCCTGGGCACCTCGCACACGGCCATTGCCAAGCGCCTGCGCAAGTACGGAATACCGGGCAAGCACTGACACTCGCCCGGCTGCAGGCCTCAGATCGGCGTGGTGCTGGTCGGCACCTTGATCACTCCACAGGCCACGCGGGCACCACCGCCGCCCAACGGCTGTGGATGATCGGCATGGTTGTCACCGCCGGCATGAATCATCAACACACGGTTGTGCAGGTCCTGCAGACGCTTGAGTCGCGGCGCCAGCACGGGCTGGCTGGCCTTGCCGTCCCCGCTTACCAGCAGTGCGGGCAGATCCCCCAGATGGGCATCGTCTTCCCAGGGAAAACCGTGGCGCCCGGTTTTTTCCGGGTCCCAGTGACCACCCGCCGCGCCGGCCGGAGTCAGCTTGCCGTCCACTTCTGCCGCGGCGCAATTGGCTTCGGTGTGCACGTGAAAACCATGGATACCGGGTTCCAGCCCCTGCAGGTCAGGAGTGAACACCAGTCCGTAGGGCGACTGACTGATGGTTACGGTGCCGACCGATGCGCCAGTACCTTTCTCGGAAGCCTGCTCGAGCGTAACGGTAAGCGTCTCGCTGGCCTGCAGACTGGTGGCACCAAGCAGCGCGAACGCCAGGGGAATCAGGGGTTTCATGATTGTTCCATCTCCTTGTCGATAAAGCCTTCCTGTTACCGACCGCCATAATGTCTGAGCGGTTCCCAATGCCGACTGTATCGTTTTCATTCCACCGTAACGATATGACAACAAAGACTCCCAAGCCGCGTCCCGCCTCGCACGACCTCGACTTTTCCATTTGCGACGCATTGTTTCGTATCGATATCGTTCCAGGTAATTGCATACAAGCGTCATAATTATATTTAACTTATTGATTTAATTAGTTTTTTTACCATTGGCACTCGCATTGCAAACGCCTCCAGACCTGCCCGCCACCCAGAAGCGGACACCTTTACCCCTGAGGAGTTGACATGAGCGAGTTGCGTTTCACTGCCGATCACGAATGGCTGCGTCTGGACAACGATGGTCTGGTCACCGTCGGCATCACCCACTACGCCCAGGATGCTCTCGGCGACGTGGTTTATGTGCAACTGCCGGAAGCCAAGTCCTACGCCCAGGGCGAGGAAGTGGCCGTACTGGAATCGGTCAAGGCTGCCAGCAACATCGTCATGCCGCTGGACGGCGAGATCGTCGAGGTCAACTCCGAGCTGGAAGGCAGCCCGGAGCTGGTCAACGAATCGCCGCTGGACAAGGCCTGGTTCTTCCGCATGCGCCTGGCCGACAACGCCGTGCTCGCCGACCTGCTCGACCAGAGCGGCTATGATCGTCTGTTGAACGCCAACGCCGACGCCTGAGTGATCGCCATGACCAAGCTCGATACCCAGAACGAATTCATCGCCCGCCACATCGGTCCGCGCGATGCCGACACCGCAGCCATGCTGCAACTGCTCGGCTACGACTCGGTCGATGCGCTGACCAATGCCGTGATCCCCGAGAGCATCAAGGGCACCAGCATCCTCGGCGAGCAACTGGGCCTGTCGGAAGCCGACGCCCTGGCCAGGATCAAGGCCATCGCAGCCAAGAACAAGCAGTTCAAGAACTACATCGGCCAGGGTTACTACGGCACTCACACGCCGAGCCCGATCCTGCGCAACCTGCTGGAAAACCCGGCCTGGTACACCGCCTACACTCCGTACCAGCCGGAGATTTCCCAGGGTCGCCTGGAAGCGCTGCTGAACTTCCAGACCCTGATCAGCGACCTGACCGGCATGCAGATCGCCAACGCCTCGCTGCTCGACGAAGCCACCGCTGCTGCCGAGGCCATGACCTTCTGCAAGCGTCTGTCGAAGAACAAGGCCGCCAACACCTTCTTCGTTTCCAAGCACTGCCACCCGCAGACCCTCGACGTGCTGCAGACCCGTGCAGCGCCCCTGGGCATCGACATCGAAGTGGGCGACGAAGCCGCCATCGGCGACGCCAGCGCCTACTTCGGCGCTCTGCTGCAGTACCCGGCGAGCAACGGTGACATCTTCGACTACCGCGCCCTGGTCGAGCGTTTCCACGCCGCCAACGCTCTGGTCGCCGTAGCCGCCGACCTGCTGGCCCTGACCCTGCTCACCCCGCCGGGCGAGTTTGGCGCAGACGTCGCCCTGGGCAGCGCCCAGCGCTTCGGTGTTCCGCTGGGCTTCGGCGGCCCGCACGCTGCCTACTTCGCCACCCGCGACGCGTTCAAGCGCGACATGCCGGGCCGCCTGGTCGGCATGTCGGTCGACCGTTTCGGCAAGCCGGCCCTGCGCCTGGCCATGCAGACCCGCGAGCAGCACATCCGCCGCGAGAAGGCCACCAGCAACATCTGTACCGCGCAGGTACTGCTGGCCAACATCGCCAGCATGTACGCCGTGTATCACGGCCCGAAAGGCCTGACCGAAATCGCTCAGCGCGTGCACAGCTTCACCGCCATCCTCGCCCTGGGTCTGACCAAGCTGGGCCACAGCGTCGAGCAGCAGCACTTCTTCGACACCCTGAGCATCAAGACCGGCGCGAAGACCGCCGAACTGCATGCCAAGGCCCGTGCCGCCGGCATCAACCTGCGCGAGATCGACGCCGAGCGCCTGGGTCTGTCGCTGGACGAAACCACCGACCAGGCTGCCGTCGAGGCGCTGCTGGCACTGTTCGCCGGTGATCAGGCGGCCCCTGCGGTCAGCGACCTCGCTGCGCAGATCGCCAGCCGTCTGCCGGAAGGCCTGCGGCGTCAGTCGGCGATCCTGCAGCACGAAGTGTTCAACCGCTATCACAGCGAAACCGAGCTGATGCGCTACCTGCGCAAGCTGGCCGACAAAGACCTGGCGCTGGACCGCAGCATGATCCCGCTGGGCTCCTGCACCATGAAGCTCAACGCCGCCAGCGAAATGCTGCCGATCACCTGGCCGGAATTCGGCAACCTGCACCCCTTCGCTCCGGTCGAGCAGGCTGCCGGCTACACCCAGCTGACCAGCGAACTGGAAGCCATGCTCTGCGCCGCCACCGGCTACGACGCCGTGTCGCTGCAGCCCAACGCCGGTTCCCAGGGCGAGTACGCCGGCCTGCTGGCCATTCGCGCCTACCACCTGAGCCGTGGCGACGATCAGCGCGACATCTGCCTGATCCCGCAATCGGCCCACGGCACCAACCCGGCGACCGCCTCCATGGCCGGCATGCGCGTAGTGGTGACCGCCTGTGACGCACGCGGCAACGTCGACATCGCCGATCTGAAGGCCAAGGCCGAAGAGCACAAGGATCGTCTGGCGGCGCTGATGATCACCTACCCGTCCACCCACGGGGTGTTCGAGGAAGGCATCCGCGAGATCTGCCAGATCATCCACGACAACGGTGGCCAGGTTTACATCGACGGCGCCAACATGAACGCCATGGTCGGCCTGTGCGCCCCGGGTCAGTTCGGCGGCGATGTCTCGCACCTGAACCTGCACAAGACCTTCTGCATCCCGCACGGCGGTGGCGGCCCGGGCGTCGGCCCGATCGGCGTCAAGTCGCATCTGGCGCCGTTCCTGCCGGGCCACAACCAGATGGCACGCAAGGAAGGTGCTGTCAGCGCCGCACCGTTCGGCAGCGCCAGCATCCTGCCGATCACCTGGATGTACATCACCATGATGGGCGGCAACGGCCTCAAGCGCGCGTCGCAGATGGCCATCCTCAACGCCAACTACATCGCCCGTCGCCTGGAAGAGCACTACCCGGTGCTGTATTCCGGCGAAGGCGGCCTGGTGGCGCACGAGTGCATCCTCGACATCCGTCCGCTCAAGGACAGCAGCGGCATCTCCGTGGACGACGTGGCCAAGCGCCTGATCGACTTCGGCTTCCATGCCCCGACCATGTCCTTCCCGGTTGCCGGTACCCTGATGATCGAGCCGACCGAGAGCGAGTCCAAGGAAGAGCTGGACCGCTTCTGCGACGCCATGATCGCCATCCGCGAGGAAATCCGCGCGGTCGAGCAGGGCCGTCTGGACAAGGACGACAACCCGCTGAAGAACGCGCCGCACACGGCCCTGGAACTGGTTGGCGAATGGCATCACGCCTACAGCCGCGAACAGGCCGTGTACCCGCTGGCAAGCCTGATCGAGGCCAAGTACTGGCCGCCGGTCGGTCGCGTGGACAACGTCTACGGCGACCGCAACCTGGTCTGCGCCTGCCCGTCCATCGAGGCGTATCAGGACGCGTAATGAGCCTCCCCTCTCCCGCTTGCGGGAGAGGGGCCGGGGGAGAGGGTAAAGCGGTTGTCTACGCCGCCCCCTCTCCCTAGCCCTCTCCCCAAGGGGAGAGGGAACCGTTCTTTCGCTTCACCCAGTTTTCTCGGCTCACCCCTTTCACCGGGGCGGGCCGAATGCATCCCGAGAAAAACGATAAAGAGGGCCTCACCATGTTCAGCAAGCACGATCAACTGCAGGGCTATGACGACGCGCTGCTCGCGGCAATCCAGGCCGAGGAACAACGCCAGGAAGACCATATCGAGCTGATCGCTTCGGAGAACTACTGCAGCCAGCGCGTCATGCAGGCGCAAGGCAGTGGCCTGACCAACAAGTACGCCGAAGGCTATCCGGGCAAGCGCTACTACGGTGGCTGCGAGCATGTGGACAAGGTCGAACAACTGGCCATCGAACGCGCCAAGCAGCTGTTCGGCGCCGACTACGCCAACGTCCAGCCGCACTCCGGCTCTTCCGCCAACAGCGCGGTGTACCTCGCGCTGCTCAATGCCGGTGACACCATCCTCGGCATGAGCCTGGCCCACGGCGGTCACCTGACCCACGGCGCCAAGGTCTCCTCCTCGGGCAAGCTGTACAACGCCGTGCAGTACGGCATCGACGAGAATGGCCTGATCGATTACGACGAGGTCGAGCGCCTGGCCGTCGAGCACAAGCCGAAGATGATCGTCGCCGGTTTCTCGGCCTACTCGCGGGTGCTGGACTTCCCCCGTTTCCGCGCCATCGCCGACAAGGTCGGTGCCCTGCTGTTCGTCGATATGGCCCACGTCGCCGGTCTGGTGGCGGCCGGTCTGTATCCGAACCCGATTCCCTTCGCCGACGTGGTCACCACCACCACGCACAAGACCCTGCGCGGTCCGCGTGGCGGCCTGATCCTGGCGCGCAAGAACGAGGAGATCGAGAAGAAGCTCAACTCCGCCGTGTTCCCGGGTGCCCAGGGCGGCCCGCTGATGCATGTGATCGCGGCCAAGGCGGTGTGCTTCAAGGAAGCGCTGGAGCTGGGCTTCAAGGCCTACCAGCAACAGGTAATCGACAACGCCCGCGCCATGGCCGAAGTGTTCGTGGAACGCGGCTATGACGTGGTTTCCGGCGGCACCGACAACCACCTGATGCTGATCAGCCTGGTCAAGCAGGGCCTGACCGGCAAGGCGGCCGACGCGGCACTGGGCGATGCTCACATCACCGTGAACAAGAATGCCGTGCCGAACGACCCGCAGTCGCCGTTCGTCACTTCCGGCATCCGTATCGGCACCCCGGCCGTGACCACCCGCGGCTTCAAGGAAGGCGAATGCCGCACCCTGGCCGGTTGGATCTGCGACATCCTCGACGATCTGGAAAACCCGGCCGTGATCGAGCGCGTGCGTGGTCAGGTCGCAGACCTGTGCACCCGCTACCCGGTCTACGCTGACTGACACCCGACGATCAACGGGCCGCACGTCGGCCCCAACCGGTGCACGCGACGCACCCAACAGGAAATCGACATGACCACTGAAAATCTCGCCAAGACTCCACTGCATGCCCTGCACATCGAACTCGGTGCGCGCATGGTGCCCTTCGCCGGCTACGACATGCCCGTGCAGTACCCGCTGGGCGTGATGAAGGAACACCTGCACACCCGCGAGGCTGCCGGCCTGTTCGACGTCTCGCACATGGGCCAGATCCTGCTGCGTGGCGAGAACGCCGCGCGCGCCCTGGAAACCCTGGTGCCGGTGGATATCATCGACCTGCCGGTTGGCATGCAGCGCTACGCCATGTTCACCGATGCCCAGGGCGGCATCCTCGACGACCTGATGGTCGCCAACCTGGGTGACGACACCCTGTATCTGGTGGTCAACGCCGCCTGCAAGGATCAGGATCTGGCCCACCTGAAGAAGCACATTGGCGAGCAGTGCCAGATCGAGAGCCTGTTCGAGGAGCGCGCCCTGCTCGCCCTGCAGGGCCCGAAGGCCGCCGAGGTGCTGGCCCGCCTGGCGCCGGAAGTGAGCAAAATGACCTTCATGCAGGTCGCCCGTGTACGCCTGCTGGGCAACGAATGCATCGTCAGTCGCAGCGGTTACACCGGCGAAGACGGCTTCGAGATTTCCGTCGCCGTCGACCAGGCCGAAGCCCAGGCTCGCAGCCTGCTGGCCGAAGCGGAAGTCGAGGCCATCGGTCTGGGTGCGCGCGACTCGCTGCGCCTGGAAGCCGGCCTGTGCCTGTACGGCCACGACATGAGCAGCGCCACCACGCCGATCGAAGCCGGCCTGCTGTGGGCCATCTCCAAGGTGCGCCGCGCCGATGGCGAGCGTGCCGGCAACTTCCCGGGCGCCGAGCGCGTGTTCGAGCAACAGCAGAAGGGCGTGGCGCGCAAGCGCGTCGGCCTGCTGCCGCAGGAGCGCGTACCGGTACGTGAAGGTGCGGAAATCGTCGATGCCGACGGCACCGTGATCGGCCAGGTGAGCAGCGGTGGCTTCGGCCCGACCCTCGGCGCACCGGTTGCCATGGGCTACGTCAATGCCAGCCATACCGCCATCGACAGCGACGTCTGGGCCGTGGTGCGCGGCAAGCACGTGGCCATGAAAGTGGCCAAGACGCCGTTCGTACCGCAGCGTTACTACCGCGGCTGATCTCCCTGCTCAGCCGGTCTTGCGCGCAGCTCCCCTCTCCCTTTCAAGGGAGAGGGGCCGGGAGAGAGGGCAGGAGACTCAGCAGATCTCAGCTATCCCCTGATCCGCTCGTAGGGCACCCGCTCGCGACCGGCGCGCAACGTCTGCGCCCACCAGTTCAACTGCACCAGCGTGTGCGCCAGCGCCGAGTTGGCCCGGCGCGGCTCGCTCAGTTGCCCCCGCTCATCGAACTGTTCCCAGGCATTGGTGAAGCTCACCGAGCCGCGTACCGTCATGGCATGCAGTTCGGCCAGCACCTGTCGCAGTTGCTCCACCGCGCGTAACCCGCCGGATACTCCGCCATAACTGACGAATCCCACTGGACGTGCCTCCCAGGCGGCCGGGACCTCGTCGATGAACTGCTTGAGCGCCGCCGGATAGCCGTGGTTGTACTCCGGAGTGACGATCAGGAAAGCGTCTGCACGCAACAACTGTTGCTGCCCACGATGGCGTTGCTCGGCCACCTCGCGTACCTCGTCTGGCTGACGGAACATCACGGCCGGATCGACCAGGCTCAGCTCGAACTCGCTGCGCTGCTCGATCTGCTCACGCGCCCAGGCCACCACCCGGTCGCAGAAGCGCTCTTCACGCACGCTGCCGTAAATCAGTACCAGTCGAATGCGATCCTGCATGGAAATGCCCTCGGTGTTGTCGATCAAGGCCAGCGAGGGTAAAACCTCAACTTAACTTGAGGTCAACAGGATTTTTCATGGACACGCATCGCGCCCTTCAAGAGCGCCCGCTGAGCGTCGGCCAGGTCGCCGAGCGCAGTGGCCTAGCAGTTTCCACGCTGCACTTCTACGAATCCAGGGGCCTGATCCAGAGCCAGCGCAATGCCGGCAATCAGCGGCGGTATCGACGTGATGTGCTGCGCCGCGTGGCGATCATCAAGGTGGCGCAGCGCCTGGGCATTCCGCTGGCCGATATCGGTGCCGCGCTGGCCACCCTGCCCTGCGATCACACCCCCACCGCCGCTGACTGGCAGAAACTGTCGGAGCAATGGCAACGCGATCTGGACGCCCGCATCGAGCAGATGACCCGGCTGCGTGACCAGCTCACCGGCTGCATCGGCTGCGGTTGTCTGTCGATGCAGGACTGCCCGCTGCGCAACCCCAGCGACGAACTTGGCGAACAGGGCAGCGGAGCACGCCTGCTGGGTAGGGATTAACCGTCCAGGCAGTTGCGCCTGTTGCTGAACACCTCACGACGAATATCGCGCACGTCCAGGGAAATCGCCGACACCTGAGGCAGGCGCTGAACCAGCGCTCGTACGATACGCCGTGACAGCGCTCGCTTGTCGTCATCGCTGCGGCCGGCCAGTACGTAGAAGATCAGATGGACGAACAGGCCCGGTTCGCCACCGACGCAATGATGCTCGTACAGGCTCAGGCGCACCTTGACCTCGCCGGGCTGGAACAGACCGCTGCCGGCAGCCTGGTCATGCACCAGCTGCAGCAACTCCCGCGGCGCGATCAGCTCACACACTTCACGGGCGGCTTCGATCAGGCAATGCGGCATGGTTAAGCCCTTGATGTCGGTGGATTTGTCATACGTTATCACACAACAACTCATATTCCAGAAGCCTGGTTCACCGACTGCAACCCTCGCCAGAGCAAAGGCCCTCCGCCCCATACACCCCACACCACGCAGAATATCGCTCAGACTTTCGTCTAGCCATGCATTGACAAGCTATAAAAATGCTGTCGATAATCCAACAAGTTGTATGACGACATATGACAAAGATAACAACAAGAATCAGGGCCAGAACATGACTATCCTCGCCTCTTCCCCAGCGCAGCAGCCCCTCGCCTGCTCGACACCCATCGCCGCCACACGCCATCGACCCGGATTCGCCGGAGGCTGAAACCAGCCACCGGCAATGACCGGTCAGGTTCGGCCGGACAGCCCCGCGGGGCAACCAACACCTTCTCCACTATGCCGGCTGCCAACAGGCCGGCAGGGGATGGTTCGTTCAAAAAATGGGAGCACAACAACAATGACCGCACGCAACATCGTTCCACTGGCTCTGCTCGGCAGCACCGCCCTGGCATTGGTTATGCCGACCGCCACGCACGCTGCCGGCTTCGTCGAAGACGCCAAGGTCACCCTCGGCCTGCGCAACTACTATTTCAACCGCAACTTCCTCAACCAGACCCAGGGCGGTCAGGGCCAGGCAGCCGAATGGACCCAGAGCTTCATTCTCGATGCTCGCTCCGGTTACACCCAGGGCACCGTTGGTTTCGGTCTCGATGTACTGGGCCTGTACGCGGTCAAGCTCGACGGCGGACGTGGCACCACCGGTAGCGGCCTGCTGCCGACTCATGACGATGGGCGTGCCGCCGACGATTACGGCCGTGCTGCCGTCGCCGCCAAGGCCAAGTTCTCCAAAACCGAGTTGAAGGTCGGCGAATGGTTCGCCGTGCTGCCGATCCTGCGTGCCGATGACGGTCGTGCGCTGCCGCAAACCTTCCAGGGCGCACAGCTGACTTCCAACGAGATCGACGATCTGACCCTGTATGGCGGTCAGTTCTGGAAGAACAGCCAGCGTAACGACGCCAGCCGCGAAGAGATGTCGTTCAACGGCATCGATGGCGATGATTTCAACTTCGCCGGTGGCGAATACCGCTTCAACGGCAACAACACCATGGTCGGCGTCTGGCACGCGCGCCTGGAAGACGTCTACAAGCAGAGCTTCGTGCAGCTGACTCACAGCCAGCCGGTGGGCGACTGGGTACTGGGTGCCAACCTCGGCTACTTCAATGGCAAGGAAGAAGGCGCGGCCAAGGCCGGTGAGCTGGAGAACAAGGTCTATCAGGCAGCGCTCAGCGCCAAAACCGGCAACAACACCTTCATGGTCGCCTACCAGAAGCTCAGCGGTGATACCAAGTTCCTGCGCATCGACGGCGCCAGCGGCGGCACCCTGGTCAACGACGGCTTCACCTCCAGCTTCGACAACCCGGAAGAGCGTTCCTGGCAGATCCGTCATGACTACAACTTCGCCGGCCTCGGCATTCCGGGCCTGACCCTGATGAACCGCTACACCAGCGGCTCCAACATCCACACCGGCGGTCGCACCGATGCCGAGGAATGGACCCGTGAGTCGGAGCTGGCCTACACCTTCCAGGAAGGCACGCTGAAGAACCTCAGCGTTCGCTGGCGCAACTCCGACGTGCGCCGCGATGTCGGCACCGACGCCCACGAGAACCGTCTGATCATCAACTACCCGCTGTCGATCCTGTAATACCGGACGCTTCACTACGTCCTATTGACTCCTGTGTGTTAACGGCACTTATGCCCGTCCTCGCGACGGGCTTTTTTTGTCTACTCCTTGTGCCTTTTGCAGCACCACCGCGGATCGAATATGGCTGCGACTCAGCGCAGCCGCCCGACCATCTGCGCCAGCACCGTCAGCACGTCCTGCCCCAGCTTCTGCGAACGCGCGCCGTTCCAGCCGGTGCGTGGCTGCGGGTTGTCGTCGTGATCCTTGAACGGCATCTCGATGGTGAACGCCAGACAATCGAAGGCCTGGCCAACGGCGTTGCACGCCAGAGTCAGGTTGGCCTTGCCCGGTTCATCGCGCGGATAACCGAAGCGGGTCTGAAATTCCGCACCGATCCCCACCAGACGGTTGCGGAAGTCCTCCTCCAGCTCGGCCAAACGCGGTGTATAACCCGGGTTGCCCTCACAGCCGGCAGTGAACACATGAGGAATTTCCTCATCGCCATGGATATCGAGAAACAGGTCGACACCGATGCGCTGCATATGTTGCAGCACGAACAGCACTTCCGGGCTGCGCTCTGAGCTGGCCGACTGCCAGGCGCGATTGAGGTCCTGCCCGGCGTAATTGGTGCGCAGATGCCCCCGACAGGCACCGTCCGGGTTCATGTTCGGCACCAGATAGAACTCGGCCTCACGCAGCAGGGCAGCGACCTCGGCATCCTGCGGATTCTGCAGGCGCTCGATCAGCCCCTCCATGAACCATTCGGCCATGTGCTCACCGGGATGCTGCTGGGCGATGATCCACAGCTTGCGCGCCGCGCCAGCCTGACCAGCGATACGCAGCAGCTGAATATCGCGCCCCTCCAGGCTACGCCCACAGGCCACCAGCTCGGCGCCACGTTCCAGCGCCCTGGCGATCAGGCGCTCATGCCGCGCCCGCGGGTAAGGCTCGAAATAGGCGAAGCGCACGCTCTGCTGCTCGGCCTGCAGGCGGAAATGCAGTTGACCGTCCTGATAACGGGTGGGCACGCGAAACCAGTCCTGCTGATCGTAACTGGCCACGGCCTGGTAACCGTCCCAGGCATGGCTGTAGGCCGACTGCCCGGCATTGGTCAGGCAGAAGCCGTATTCTTGGCCGGGCTGCAGGCCATCGACCTGAAAGTGGAACCACTGAAAGTGATGACTGTTGAGGTCCGGGCGCATGGCCAGCAACACCTGTTGCGGGTCACTGGCGTCGATGACCTGGATATTGCCGCTGTCGAAATCCGCACTGATCTTCATGGCTGCCTCTTGAGCGAAATCAGTGCTCAGGATTGCAGCTCATGACGCCAGTGTGAAGTCGGCACTGCACGGAAGAAGCAGAGCGAACTAAGGTGAGCGTGGCAGGCCTAACAGCAACTTGCCTCGTTTTCTCGCTCAGGGAGCCCACCGCCATGCCCAATCCACGGAACCTGCTTCACGCTACCACCGCCCTGCTTGCGCTCGTCCTGCTGGCAGGCTGCGCCGGACGTGAGCCTGCCACCGACGAGTCCGGCCAGCAGGCCGAATACCCCGTCACCCAGACCGAACAGGATCAGCTGCGCGAACAGGCCCAGCGTGGCGATCTGGACAGTCAGTTTCAGCTCGGCAGCAGCTACTTCGTCGGCCAACCCGAGAAGAACCTCAGGCAGGCCGAGTACTGGTGGAAGCAGGCCGCCGACAAGGGCCACGCCATGGCCGCGGTAAGCCTGGCCTACCTCTATACGGGGCGTGACGCGCCGGAGTTCGCCAACCAGCGCGACATGCTCAAGTACCTCAACCAGTCAGCCGCTGCGGGCAACCCCATGGCCCAGCATGTACTGGGCAATCTCTACCGTCGCGGTGAGGGCGGCGTCCCGCGTGATCCCGACCAGGCCCAGCGTCTGTACCAGAGTGCCTGCCAGCAGAATTACGAGCCGTCCTGCACGGCGCTGGGCCGCCAGTAGGTCGGAGTTCCAGTCTCAGAGCCGGAGCCTTTCCGCCATGCATGGGCACGGTGGCGACGCCCTCTACTCGGGGACTTCGACACTGACGTGAATGGCGTCGTGGCGCCAGAACTCCAGGTCGCAATCGATGATGCGCCCGTGCTGGTCACGGTTGACCCGGGTGATGCGCAGCGCCGGGCTGCCGGGCGCCACGCGGAGGCTGGCGGCTGCTTCGGCATGCAGGGCGGTGGGCACCATGTCGAAACGCACACGGCCATAGCGAATGCCATATTCGTCGGCATAGAGGTCGGTCAGCGAGCGTGTCAGGTCGAATTCGAGAATGCCGGGAAAGTAGGCGGGGTTGAGGTAGTGCTCGACATACAGCACCAGGCGCCCGTCGATGCGCCGCGCCCGGCACACCTGATAGACGCTGGACAGCGCCGGCAACGCCAGCACCTGACAGATCTGCGCACTGGCCGGTATCAGCCGTGCGCTGAGAACCTCGGTTGCCGGCACCCGCCCCTGCCCGGCGACCATGGCGTGGAAGTGGGTACGAACCAGAGGGTTGTAGGCCACCCGCGCGGGTGAAACGAACCAGCCACGGCGCTCCTCGCGGTAGACCAGCCCTTGCGCCTCCAACTGCCCCAGGGCCTCACGCAGGGTGATGCGCGTGGTGTCGAACAATTCGCTGAGCTTGCGCTCGGCCGGCAGCTTGCTGCCGGAGGGCAGCAATCCACGGTCGATCTGCTCCTGCAGGGCGCGGCAGATCACGGTGACGGCCCGAGGCGCTTCTTCGCGCATCAATTTCTCCCCTTTTGGACTAGTCCAGCCCCATGACAGGGCAAAAATCGCTCGCCCGGACGGGTTACAAGACTAGGCAGTCTAGATGACTGATCGATGACAGCTATGCTGCAAGCACGGCGCATGCCACCGTTCACCGCTCTCGCCGCCCCCGCAAATCAACTACTTATCCATGGTCTACGCTTGTGAAGCGCACCGACCGGTTACGCCCAGACATCTGCCAGCTGGGGCCGGACATGAAACTGTCATCGAAGGTGCCTAGATTGGCTCGGGTATTGCTGATCTAGACCAACACTCTCTCACTGCAAAGGAGTTTCCGATGAAACAACTGCTGCTGGCTTCACTGATGGGCTCTGCCATTGCCCTGGCGACCTCCGCCATGGCCGAAGGTACCGACCTGGAGGCACTGGAAAAGGCTGCACGCGCCGAAGGTGCGGTCAATAGCGTGGGGATGCCCGACAGTTGGGCCAACTGGAAAGACACCTGGGCCGACCTGGCCAGGCTCTACGGCCTCAAGCATCAGGACACCGACATGAGCTCGGCGCAGGAAATCGCCAAGTTCGCCGCCGAGAAGGATAACGCCACCGCCGATATCGGCGATGTCGGCGCCGCCTTCGGCCCCATCGCCGTGCAGCAGGGCGTGACTCAGCCGTACAAGCCGAGCACCTGGGATCAGATTCCGGACTGGGCCAAGGATCAGGACGGCCACTGGTTGCTCGCCTACACCGGCTCGATCGCCTTCATCGTCAACAAGCAACTGGTCAAGGACGTGCCACGCTCCTGGGCCGACCTCAAGACCGGCACCTACAAGGTCGCCGCCGGTGACGTCAGCACCGCCGCACAGGCCACCAACGGTGTACTGGCTGCGGCCATTGCTCTGGGCGGTAACGAAAGCAACATCCAGCCTGCTCTGGACCTGTACGCGGACCTGGCCAAACAGCGCCGCCTGTCGCTGGCCAACCCGACCATCCAGACCCTGGAGAAAGGCGAGGTGGAAGTCGGCGTGGTGTGGGACTTCAACGGTCTGTCCTACCGCGACCAGATCGACCCCGAGCGCTTCGAGGTGCTGATCCCGTCCGATGGCTCGGTGATCTCCGGCTACAGCACCATCATCAACAAATGGGCGAAGAACCCCAATGCGGCCAAACTGGCCCGCGAGTACATCCTCAGCGACGCCGGCCAGATCAACCTGGCCAAGGGTCACGCCCGTCCGATCCGCGCCGAGCATATCGACATGCCGGCCGAGGTACAGGCCAAGCTGCTGCCGCAGGAGCAGTACGCCAAGGTTCAGCCGGTCAAGGACGCCGCTGCCTGGGAAGCCACCTCCAAAGCCCTGCCGCGCCTTTGGCAGGAGCACGTGATCATCAACATGAACTGATGCGCGCCTCCCCGTCATTGATTTGTAGTCCGGATGAAATCCGAGGGTATGTTCACATAAGAGTGACTGAACACGATCAGTCCCCTCGCCCCTCAGGGGAGAGGGTTAGGGAGAGGGGAAAACGGGCGACCTCGCTATGTTCTGCCCTCTCCCCCAGCCCCTCTCCCATAAATGGGAGAGGGGAGCTGATCGCGCACAGGTTAAGTGAGTAGCGTCAGGGGCAATTGCAGAAAATGCCCCGGATTGCATCCGGGCTACGACCGAACGAGAGAAATCCATGAAGCACAACGTCATCCTGGTGGTACTGGATGGCCTGAGCTATCAGGTGGCCCAGCACGCGCTGGGCCACCTGTTGGCTTACTGCCAGGCCGGACGCGCCGTGCTGTACAAGCTCGACTGCGCACTGCCGGCACTGTCCCGCCCGCTCTATGAATGCATCCTCACCGGCGTGCCGCCCATCGAAAGCAGCATCGTGCACAACGATGTGGTGCGCCTGTCGAATCAGCGCAGCGTCTTCCATTACGCCCGTGATGCCGGTCTGACGACAGCCGCCGCGGCCTATCACTGGGTCAGCGAACTGTACAACCGAGCGCCCTTCCAGGCCGCACGCGACCGCCACACCAGTGACGAGTCGCTGCCAATCCAGCACGGCCACTTCTATTACGCCGACCACTATCCGGATTCGCACCTGTTCGCCGATGCCGACAGCCTGCGCCAGCGCTACCAGCCGAACCTCTTGCTGGTGCACCCGATGAACATCGACGACGCCGGCCACAAGCATGGCCTCGACAGTCCGCAGTACCGCAACTCGGCGCGCATGGCCGACGTATTGCTGGCCGAATACATCCAGACCTGGCTCGACGCCGGCTACCAGATCCTGGTGACGGCCGACCATGGCATGAATGCCGACCGCAGCCACAACGGCCTGCTGCCGGAAGAGCGCGAAGTGCCGCTGATCGTCATCGGCGATGCCTTCAGCCTCGATCCGGCAGCCCGCCCGCAGCAGACCGAGCTATGCGGCACAGTCTGCCAGCTGCTCGGCGTGGCCCATGACAAACCCTGGTGCAGAGAGTTGCTCGCATGAAGTCGTCCATCTCCAGCAAGGGCTGGGCACTGCTGTGCCTGGTGCCCTTCGCCGTGTTCTTCTTCGCCTTCCAGATCGCGCCGCTGGCTTGGGTGGCGAGCAACAGCCTGAACACCAGCGCCGGCTGGGGCCTGGGCAACTTCCAGCAGGCCTTTTCCTCGCCCTTCTACCGCCAGGCCATGCGCCACAGCCTGGAAGTTGCCTTCTGGTCGAGCCTGTTCGGCATCGTCATCGCCATCATCGGCAGCTATTCGTTGCGCCAGGTCAGCAGCCGCCTGCGCGATTTCGTCATGGCCTTCTCCAACATGACCAGCAACTTCTCCGGCGTGCCGCTGGCCTTCGCCTTCATCATCCTGCTCGGCTTCAATGGCGCGCTGACCATCCTGCTCAAGCAGATGGGCGTGATCGAGGACTTCAACCTCTATTCCAAGACCGGTCTGATCGTTCTCTACACCTACTTCCAGATTCCGCTGGGCGTGCTGCTGCTCTACCCGGCCTTCGACGCCCTGCGTGAAGACTGGCGCGAGTCGGCCGAGCTGCTCGGCGCCAGCAACTGGCAGTTCTGGCGCCACATCGGCCTGCCGGTGCTGACCCCGGCGCTGCTCGGCACCTTCGTCATCCTGCTGGCCAATGCACTCGGCGCCTACGCCACGGTGTATGCGCTGACTACCGGCAACTTCAACATCCTGCCGATCCGTATCGCTGCGATGGTCTCCGGCGACATCTTCCTCGACCCGAACATGGCCAGCGCACTGGCGATGGTGCTGGTCGGCCTGATGACCCTGATCACCATCGTCCACCAATGGCTGCTGCGCCGGAGCTACCATGTCGCCCGCTGAAAAACGCTCGCCGCTGTTCCACCAGCTGGTGGTCTACCTGCTGTTTCTGATCCTGCTGCTGCCGCTGCTCGGCACCCTGGTGTATTCGCTGTCCACCAGCTGGTCGGCAACCATCCTGCCCAGCGGATTCACCTTCAAGTGGTACGTGGCGCTGTGGAGCGATGCGCGCTTTCTCGCCGCCTTCGGCCGCTCGCTGCTGGTGTGCTTCGGCGCCCTGGCCCTGGCGCTACTGCTGATCCTGCCGCTGCTGTTCGTGGTCAACTACCACTTCCCCAAGCTCGATGGCGTGATGAACGTGCTGATCCTGCTGCCGTTCGCCATTCCGCCGGTGGTGTCCTCGGTGGGCCTGATGCAGCTGTTCGCCGCCGGCCCGCTGCCGATCCTGGGTACACCGTGGATCCTCATCGGCTGCTACTTCACCATCGCACTGCCCTTCATGTACCGGGCGATCACCAACAACCTGCAGGCGATCAACCTGCGCGATCTGATGGATGCCGCCCACCTGCTCGGTGCCAGCACCTGGCGCGCGGCGTTCATGGTGGTGCTGCCGAATCTGCGCAAGGGCCTCATGGTTTCGGTGTTCCTGTCCTTCAGCTTCCTGTTCGGCGAGTTCGTCTTCGCCAACCTGCTGGTGGGTAGCCGCTACGAGACACTGCAGGTGTACCTGTACAACATGCGCAACGACAGCGGCCATTTCACCAGCGCCCTGGTGATCTCCTATTTCATGTTCGTGCTGCTGATGACCTGGGCAGCCAACCGCCTGAACAAGGACAAGTCATGAGTTTTCTGCATATCCGTAACCTGCACAAAAGCTACGGTCCGACGACGATTTTCACCGACATCAACATCGAGATCGGCCAGGGCCAGTTCATCACCCTGCTCGGCCCTTCCGGCTGCGGCAAGTCCACCCTGCTGCGCTGCATCGCCGGTCTGACGGCGGTAGACAGCGGACAGATCCTTCTCGACGGCCAGGATCTGGTACCGATGCCGCCGCAGAAACGCGGCATCGGCATGGTGTTCCAGAGCTATGCGCTGTTCCCCAACATGACCGTGACACAGAACGTCGCCTTCGGCCTGCGCATGCAGAAGGTGCCTGGCGCCGAAGCCAGCAAGCGGGTCGCCGAAGCACTGGAACTGGTGGAGCTGAACGACTATGCCGCGCGCTATCCGCACCAGCTTTCCGGCGGTCAGTGCCAGCGCGTGGCCCTCGCCCGCTCCCTGGTTACCCGCCCGCGCCTGCTGCTGCTCGACGAGCCGCTATCGGCGCTGGATGCGCGCATCCGCAAGCACCTGCGTGAACAGATTCGCGCGATCCAGCGCGAGCTGGGCCTGACCACCATTTTCGTCACCCACGACCAGGAAGAAGCCCTGGTGCTGTCCGACCGCATCGTGCTGATGAACGGCGGCCAGATCGTCCAGAGCGGCGACGCCGAAACCCTCTACACCGCGCCGGCCGATGCATTTGCTGCCGGCTTCATCGGCAACTACAACCTGCTCGACGCCGAGGCTGCCAGCCGTCTGCTGCAGCGCCCGGTGAACAGCCGCGTGGCAATTCGCCCGGAGGCCATCCAGATCGGCGGCCTCGGCATCGAAGGCACCATCCTCAGCCATAGCCTGCTGGGCAACGTCGTGCGTTACCGGGTCGAGGCGCGCGGCGTCGAACTGCTGGTAGACGTGCTCAACCGCTGCGCCGCCGACCTGCACCGCGACGGACAGAGCGTCAGCCTGGCCATCGGCGCCGATGCGATCCGGGAGGTGGCGTAATGGCCCTGGCGATTTTCGACCTCGACGAGACGCTGATCCACGGCGACTGCGCGAGTCTGTGGACACTGGAAATGGTGAAGATCGGCTGGGCCGATGGTGAATCCTTCATCGCCCACGAGCAGGAGCTGATGCGCCAGTACTCCGCCGGCACCCTGGCCATGGAGGATTATATGGCCTTCACCCTGTCGCCGCTGGTCGGTCGAACGCCCGAGGAAGTCGCCCATGTGGTCGAACCCTTCGTCGAGGACGTGATCGAGCCGATCTTCTACAGCGACGCCAGCCGCACTCTCGCCGCGCATCGCGCCGCCGGCGACCGCCTGCTGGTGATCTCTGCCTCGGCGCATTTCCTGGTCAGCGCCATCGCCGAACGCTTCGGCATCGACGAGGTGCTGGCCATCGACCTTGAGCAGCAGCACGGCTTCTATACCGGGCGCACCCAGGGCGTACTGACCTACCGCGAGGGCAAGGTAATCCGCCTGCAAAACTGGCTGGCCGAGCAAGGGGAGAGTCTGGACGGCGCCAGCTTCTATTCCGATTCACGCAATGACCTGCCCTTGCTGCAGCTGGTGGACAAGCCCTTCACCGTCAATCCCGATTCAACCCTGCGCGCCCATGCCGAACAGGCCGGCTGGCCGATACTCAGCTGGAGCTGAAGGGCGTGCCGAGCACATCTCCAGCGCAGCTCGGCGCTGCCTCATCCGCCCATGATTCCTTCGCAGGCCTCGATCAACGCCGCAGCCAGTTCCCGCGCATAGCCGGGCAACTGGTTGCGTGCGTGCAGCGCCACTTCCACCGGGGCTACCGGGGCGAAGCCTTCGGCCTCGCCCAATTCACGATGCGCGGCGGTGATCAGCCGGCGCGGCAACAGAGTCAGTCCCAGACCGCCCTCGGCCGCGGCGCTGACACCGGGCAAACTGCTGCTGACATAGGCGATGCGCCAGGGCTTGCCCATGGCATCCAGCGCGTGCGTCATTTCCAGGCGATACAGCCCGTTGGGCGGAAACACCGCCAGCGGCACCGGGTTGCGCACCAGCACCGGACGCGCACGGCTGTCCAGCCAGGCCACCGGCTCCGCCCAGCTGGCCAGCCCCTTGGCGCTACCGGCGCGCTGTTTGATCAACGCCAGGTCCAGTTCGCCCGCATTGAACGCGCGCCATACGTCATGGCTGAGGCCACTGGTGATCTCCAGACGAATGCCCGGATGCGCATCGGCGAAATCGGCCAGGTAGGGGGTCAGGCTGTTGGCGGCGAAATCATCCGGCACGCCGAGACGCACCTCCCCCTCCACCGCGCTCTGCCCAAGTGCCAGCATCGCTTCGTCCATCAGCGCGACGATGCGGTTGGCATAACCCAGCAGGCGCTCGCCTTCGGTAGTGGTCACCACATAGCGGCCACTGCGGTCGAGCAACTCGGCGCCAAGTTGCTCTTCCAGACGCCGTACCTGCTGACTGACCGTCGACTGCGTCAGGTGCAGGCTGGCCGCTGCACGGGTGAAACCACCAGTCTGCACCACGGTGAGAAAACTGCGTAACAGCACAGGATCAAGCATGTCGCCACCCATCATGAAATCCACTGATAGGCATTCTACTATTTAATTTCCGAATCCATGCACAAGTTCCTATAGTGCATGGGAGTCAATTTTCCGCGCCGGGACCGATCCCTGCGCCATTCACCCGCCGAGGCAATCTCTCGATGAGCAAATCGCCCTACTATTACGCCCCGCATGGCGGTCACCCGGGTCAGGAACAGCTGCTGACCGACCGCGCCATGTTCACCGAAGCCTACGCCGTGATCCCCAAAGGCGTGATGCGTGACATCGTCACCAGCCACCTGCCGTTCTGGGACAACATGCGCATGTGGGTCATCGCCCGCCCGCTGACCGGCTTCGCCGAAACCTTTTCGCAGTACATCGTCGAAGTCGGCCCGAACGGCGGCAGCGAAAAGCCCGAGCTGGACCCGACCGCCGAAGGCGTGATCTTCGTCGTCGAAGGCACCTGCGACCTGACCCTCAACGGCACCCAGCACGCCCTGCGTCCGGGCAGCTACGCCTTCATCCCGCCGCAAAGCGACTGGTCACTGCGCAACAACGGCAGCGAAGCCGTACGTTTCCACTGGCTGCGCAAGGCCTACCAGCCGGTAGAAGGCGTGCCCTACCCGGAAGCCTTCGTCACCCACGAGCAGGACATCGAACCGATCGTCATGCCAGGCACCGAAGGCCGCTGGAGCACCACACGCTTCGTCGAAATCAGCGACATGCGCCATGACATGCACGTCAACATCGTCAACTTCGAGCCGGGCGGCGTGATCCCCTTCGCCGAGACCCACGTCATGGAGCACGGCCTGTACGTACTGGAAGGCAAGGCGGTGTATCGCCTGAACCAGGACTGGGTCGAAGTGGAAGCCGGCGACTTCATGTGGCTACGCGCCTTCTGCCCGCAAGCCTGCTATGCCGGCGGTCCGGGTCGCTTCCGCTACCTGCTGTACAAGGATGTGAACCGTCAGATGCCGCTGACCCTGGGCGGCCTGAAACGCTGAAGCCGCACATGAAAAAGGCCATCCCTCGGGATGGCCTTTTTCGTTGCAGCGAGTCGATCAGCTGTTGCGGATCAGGTGATCGAAGGCAGAGAGCGATGCCTTGGCACCTTCGCCTACGGCGATCACGATCTGCTTGTATGGCACAGTGGTCACGTCACCGGCCGCGAACACGCCGGGGATGTTGGTCTGGCCCTTGGCGTCTACCACGATCTCGCCGAAGCGGTTCAGCTCCACGGTGCCCTTCAGCCAGTCGCTGTTGGGCAGCAGGCCGATCTGCACGAAGATGCCCTCCAGCTCGACGGTGTGCAGCTCCTCGGTGGTGCGGTCCTTGTAGACCAGGCCGGTGACCTTCTGGCCATCACCCTTGACCTCGGTGGTCTGCGCGCTCTTGATCACGGTGACGTTCGGCAGGCTGTTCAGCTTGTTCTGCAGCACCTGGTCGGCGCGCAGGGTGTCGGCGAACTCCAGCAGGGTCACGTGTGCCACGATACCGGCCAGGTCGATGGCCGCTTCGACGCCGGAGTTGCCGCCGCCGATCACCGCCACGCGCTTGCCCTTGAACAGCGGGCCGTCGCAGTGCGGGCAGAAGCACACGCCCTTGGCCTTGTATTCCTGCTCGCCCGGTACGCCCATTTCACGCCAGCGGGCACCGGTGGAGAGGATCACGGTCTTGGCCTTGAGGCTGGCACCGTTGTCGAACTTCACTTCGTGCAGGCCACCTTCGCTGCTGGCCGGAACCAGGGCCGAAGCGCGCTGCAGATTCATGATGTCCACTTCGTATTCGCGGACATGCTCTTCCAGGGCGCGAGCCAATTTCGGACCCTCGGTTTCCTTCACCGAGATGAAGTTCTCGATGGCCATGGTGTCGAGCACCTGACCGCCGAAACGCTCGGCCGCCACGCCGGTACGGATACCTTTACGCGCTGCGTAGATCGCAGCTGCGGCACCAGCCGGGCCACCGCCGACCACCAGCACGTCGAAGGCGTCCTTGGCGGACATTTTCTCGGCATCGCGGTTGGCGGCACCGGTGTCGATTTTGGCGAGGATTTCCTTCACTTCCATACGGCCGGAAGCGAACACCTCACCGTTCAGGTAGACGCTCGGCACGGCCATGATCTGGCGACGCTCGACTTCTTCCTGGAACAGCGCACCGTCGATGGAAACGTTGCGGATATTGGGGTTGAGCACCGCCATCAGATTCAGCGCCTGGACCACGTCCGGGCAGTTCTGGCAGGAGAGCGAGAAATAGGTCTCGAACTCGAACTTGCCTTCGATGCTCTTGATCTGCTCGATGGTTTCGGCATCGAGCTTGGACGGGTGACCGCCCACTTGCAGCAGGGCCAGTACCAGCGAGGTGAACTCGTGGCCCATGGGGATACCGGCAAAGGTAACGCCGATGTTCTCACCCGGGCGGTTCAACGAGAACGAAGGACGACGCGCGTCGTTGCCATCGGTCTTCAGGGTGATCTTGTCGGTCAGACTCACGATGTCCTGGAGCAGACCCAGCAATTCCTGGGATTTTTCGCCGTCATCGAGGGAGGCAACGATCTCGAACGGCAGGCTCACCCTTTCGAGGTAGGCCTTCAATTGGTCTTTAAGATTGGCGTCCAACATGACGGTGATATTCCTCTAGCGAATTTCGGACAAACGAACGCCCGGACGGATTGCGCCCGGGCGTTCGGGCACTTGCGGCTAAGATTCAGCCGTCGAAGCGCAAGGCGGTAGGGGCTCTTCGGCCCCTGGGCAGATCCTTAGATCTTGCCAACCAGGTCCAGCGAGGGAGCCAGGGTCTTGGCGCCTTCTTTCCACTTGGCCGGGCAGACTTCACCCGGGTGAGCGGCGGTGTACTGGGCAGCTTTCAGCTTGCGCAGGGTCTCGGAGACGTCACGGGCGATCTCGTTGGAATGGATTTCCAGAGTCTTGATCACGCCTTCCGGGTTGATGATGAAGGTACCGCGCAGAGCCAGACCTTCTTCAGCGATGTGCACGCCGAAAGCGTTGGTCAGTTGGTGAGTCGGGTCACCGATCAGCGGGAACTGAGCCTTGCCAACGGCCGGCGAAGTTTCGTGCCATACCTTGTGCGAGAAATGGGTGTCGGTGGTAACGATGTAAACCTCGGTACCAGCGGCCTGGAACTCGGCGTAGCTGTTGGCGGCGTCTTCGATTTCGGTCGGGCAGTTGAAGGTGAAGGCAGCCGGCATGAAGATCAGAACGGACCAATGGCCTTTCAGGGATTCTTCGGTGACTTCAATGAACTTGCCGTTGTGGAAAGCGTTGACCTTGAACGGCTGAACTTGAGTATTGATGAGGGACATCTCTGACTCCTTCTGAGGTTTCTGTGAGGGTTGAAATCTACGGTTGCTATATTAGCCACCTAACAAAAAAAAGCTTATTGATTAGTGACATGATATCGATTGAATGCACCAATCGATGATTCAGCCCGCACCACATGCGGGCTGCAGCCTGCCTCAGAGCAGACTGGGGTCGATCAGCAATGCCAGTTTACCCGCGACCTGGTTACCCGCGAGTGCCTCGAACGCCGATTCATGATCTTGGATAGCATAACTACGCTCCAGTTGCGGCTTTAATCGCCCCTCGGCAAAAAGCGGCCACACCTGCTGCTGCAGATCGCGCAGCAGATCGGCCTTGAACTGATCATCACGATTGCGCAGGGTCGAGCCGATCAGCTGGATACGCTTGCCGAGCACCTGAGCCAGGTCCAGCGTGGCCTCGCGTCCGCCCATCAAACCAATATTGACCCAACGCCCGTCACGCGCCAGCAGCTCGAGATTGAGCGCCGCGTATTTGCCCCCGACCGGATCGAGAATCACATCGAACGGGCCGAAATCACGCAATGCCTGCAGATCTTCACCACGCAACGCGCCACCCTGCGCCCCCAGCGTCTCGCAATAGGCCAACCGCTGCGGCGAACCGACGCTAACCCAGCAAGGGCTGCCGAATGCCTTGCACAGCTGGATGGCGGCCGAACCGACACCGCTGGCGCCGGCATGCAGCAGGACCTTTTCACCGGGACGCAGCGCTCCGAGCTGGAACAGATTGAGCCAGGCAGTGGCATATACCTCGGGCACCACCGCCGCCTCGAGCAGACTCAAGCCCTCCGGCACCGGCATGGCATGACGGGCATCGAGCACCACTTCCTCGGCCATACCGCCAGCGGCGAGCAGGCAGCAAACGCGATCCCCCACCTGCCAGGCGCTGCCTGCTCCCACCTCGACGACCACCCCGGAGCATTCCAGGCCCAGCGCCTGGCTGGCACCTGGTGGCGGCGGATAGAGCCCGGCCCGCTGCAGCAGATCCGCCCGGTTGAGCCCGGCAGCCGCTACCTTCACGCGAATCTGCCCTGCATCACAGGACTGGGCCGGTTGCTCCAGCCACTCTGCGCGCCCTTCGACGCCTTGCAATGCCTTCATGCTGCCTCCATAGTGCAAGTGAACCGAGCCCGGCGCTGACCGTCGGGCTTTTGCATAGCGCCAACGGAACCTGGCGCCCTCAGATACGGCCTAATATGCGTTATCACCTGCCACTACGTCGAATCAGCATGAAGCGCTCTCTTGCAAGTACTGCCCTCGCCCTCGTTCTCGGCCTCAGTGCCCTGCCGCTGGCGGCCAAGACCACCACCGTGACCAGTTGGGACTATTTGCAACCGGACCGGGACCAGGTGATCGCCAGCCTCAACGTAGTGGAGCTGCTGCGCCGCCATCACTACAACAAGCCGCCGCTCAACGATGAACGCTCGATCCAGATCTACGACAACTACCTGAAGTTGCTCGATCCGTCTCGCAGCTATTTCACCGCGGCCGATATCAGCGAATTCAACCAGTGGCGCACCAGGTTCGACGATCTGCTGAAAAGCGGCGACCTCGAGCCGGGCTTCACCATCTATCGCCGCCATCTGACCCGCCTGGAAGAGCGCCTGAACTTTGCACTGGCTGAGCTGGGCAAAGGCGTCGACAAGATCGACTTCAGCATCGACGAAGACCTCCAGGTAGACCGCGAGAAAGCCCCATGGGCCAAGGATCGCGCCGAGCTCGACGACCTCTGGCGCAAGCGCGTCAAGGACGAAGTGCTGCGCCTGAAGATCGCCGGCAAGGAAACCAAGGACATCCAGGAGCTGCTGACCAAGCGCTACAAGAACCAGCTGACGCGCCTCAAGCAGACCCGTGGTGAGGACGTGTTCCAGGCCTATATCAATGCCTTCGCCACCACCTACGATCCGCACACCACCTATCTGTCGCCGGACAACGCGGAAAACTTCGACATCAACATGAGTCTGTCGCTCGAAGGCATCGGTGCCGTTCTGCAAAGCGACAACGAGCACGTCAAGGTGGTACGTTTGGTACCGGCCGGCCCGGCCGAGAAGAGCAAGCAGATCGCACCAGCCGACAAGATCGTCGGCGTCGCCCAGGGCAACGATGAAATGGTCGATGTGATCGGCTGGCGCCTGGACGAAGTGGTC
This sequence comes from Pseudomonas sp. Z8(2022), assembly GCF_025837155.1. Lineage (NCBI taxonomy): Bacteria > Pseudomonadati > Pseudomonadota > Gammaproteobacteria > Pseudomonadales > Pseudomonadaceae > Pseudomonas > Pseudomonas sp. Z8(2022). Next base: position 3,144,043 of record NZ_CP107549.1, read on the forward strand.
AAGCTGATCCGTGGTCCGAAAGGCTCCACTGTACGCCTGGAAGTGATCCCGGCCAGCAACCCGCCCAGCGACCAGACCAGCAAAGTGGTCACCATCACCCGCGAAGCGGTCAAGCTGGAAGAGCAGGCCGCCAAGAAGAAGGTGCTGGAGCTCCAGCACGAAGGTCGTGACTACAAGCTCGGCGTGATCGAACTGCCGGCCTTCTACCTCGACTTCAAGGCCTTCCGCGCTGGTGACCCGAACTACAAGAGCACCACCCGTGACGTCAAACGTCTGCTCGACGAACTGCAGAAGGAGAAGGTCGACGGCGTGGTCATCGACCTGCGCAACAACGGCGGTGGCTCCCTGCAGGAAGCCACCGAGCTGACCAGCCTGTTCATCGAACAAGGGCCCACCGTGCTGGTACGCAACGCCGATGGCCGTGTCGACGTGCTGGCCGACGAGAACAAGGGCGTCTACTACTCGGGCCCGCTGGCCGTGCTGGTCAACCGCCTGTCCGCCTCGGCCTCGGAGATCTTCGCCGGGGCCATGCAGGACTACCACCGCGCGCTGATCCTCGGCGGCCAGACCTTCGGCAAGGGCACGGTGCAGACCATTCAGCCGCTCAACCATGGCGAACTGAAACTGACCCTGGCCAAGTTCTACCGGGTTTCCGGGCAGAGCACCCAGCATCAGGGCGTGATCCCCGACATCCTCTACCCGGACGTCATGGACACCAAGGACATCGGCGAAAGCGCCTTGCCCGCCGCTCTGCCGTGGGACAGCATTCGCCCGGCGATCCAGCCCGAACTGGACCCGATCAAGCCTTTCCTGAGCGAGCTGAAAGCGCGCCATGATCAACGCACGGCCAAGGACCCGGACTTCGTCTTCACCCGCGACCGCCTGACCCTGGCCAAGAAGCTGATGGAGGAAAAAACCGTCAGTCTCAACGAGCAGACCCGCCGCGCTCGTCAGGCCGAGGTCGAAGCCAAGCAGTTGGCCCTGGAAAACAACCGCCGCGTGGCCAAGGGCGAAGAACCGCTCAAGGAACTGGAAAAGGAAGACGAGGATGCACTGCCGGTGGCCGACGAGAAGAGCACGCCGGAAGACGATGCCTACCTCGCAGAAAGCGGACGCATCCTGCTCGACTACCTGGGGCTGAATCCGTCGCTCGCGCTGCACTATTGAGGCGACTTCCAGCCAGCCAATCCTCATCGAACTGTCGTGAAATGAAAGGGCCGGTCAAAACCGGCCCTTTTCGTTTTCCTGCAAGTCGAGAAGGCCATGATAGCCACCTGACAGTTGATCACTGCGACCTCAGGGCCCGTCGTCTCACTCCCGGCCAAGCTGGCTTGAGCAGCCAAACGCCCGACCAGGGCGACACCTCTGCTTACAGCCTCGGTCTGCACGTTCGGCTCAGCGTTCTGAGCGGCGGGCACCCTCTGCCAGCGCGGCGTAACGCTCGGCGGCCAGCGGATCTGCTTGCAAGCCGGGAGCACCCTCGCCATAGAGCTGACTCAGGCGACCAGCCGCCAGTGGGTGCCCGGCAGCCAACGCCATCTCCCACCAGTGCACTGCCTGCACGGCGTCCGGCGCCTGCCGGGTGTCGCCCTGCAGCGCCTGCACGCCCAGCTGGTACGCGGCCTTGCCGTCGCCACCCTGGGCCGCCAGACGCAACAGCCTCAATCCCTCCTCACGCGCGCCAAGACCCTGGCCGCGAAACAGCAGGATATGACCGTAGAAACTCTGCGCCGAGGTGTCGCCCAGGTTGGCCATGCGTCCGTACTGGCCCTGCATCCATTGCCACAATCGTGGCTGGCGCAACGCCGCAGGCCAGTGGAACAGCCGCCGGGCCAACCAGTATCCCAGGCGCGCACGGATCTGCCAGAGCCACCTAGACATCGGCGGGATACTCGAATTCGAACACCCTGGCGACCTCGGCTGCATGCCATGAGGCGGCGGCCACGCCATCGGAAGCGCCACTGAAACGCCCCAGACGCGTCACGCAGTCGAAGAAGCCGGTACGCGGCAGACGACTGGCGCCCTGGCTGATGACCAGGGCGCTGCGCAACGGACGTTCCGCGCGAGCATCCAGCGCGGCCAGATGCTCCAGGGCGGCGGTCAGGGTCTGCATGGCCGGTGTCGGCAGGTCGAGTCGCTCGATCAGCGCACGATAGGTGAGCAGATGACGCTGGCGGCGAGCATCGTCCAACTCGCCCAACAATGCCTGCCAGTGCTGGCGACTGATACGCACGCTCAAGACCAGCCCTCCAGCCCCAGCTCCCAGGCCAGCGAGCGCAGGATGGCAGCATCAGGTTGACGCTCGCCGCTCTCGATCATGGCCAGATAATGAGGGCTAATGCCGACACTGCGTGCCAGTGTTTCCGGGCTCAGGCCCTTGGCTTCGCGTAGCGCCTGCAACTGCGAAAGAGGCGCGCGACTGGCTGCGGGAGCCGGCGCAGATAACATGGCCGCCGCAGCGTCCTGACGGCCCGCCGCCTGCAACAGGGCCTGATAATCGGCCCAGGGCAGCACTGCATATTCCGGTTCGCCGTCACGGGCAATGATTTGCACACTCATGAGTCTCTCCGTTGGAAAGCAGGGACGACGGCCTCGCCCCCTTCCTTGCATGCGGCCATCTTAACAGGCGTCTGCCGCCGGGGCGTCATCCATGCTGCCAGGGTAGCAAGATGTGCTATCGCTTCCCCAGGCATATGACCCCACACGATACTCTCTGGCGGAGATGGCGCAGGATGGCCCGAAATGGCCGAACAAGGCGTCAGGAATGCAGCGGATCGGCCCGCTCCGCAGGCGGTAGCCGTTCGATCAGCTCCATACGCGCCGGGTTCTGCCTGTCACGCCAGGCCCTGAAGGCCTCCAGTTCGCCATGCCAGGTACGCATTACCCAGGCCAGTACGGCCAGATCATCGACAAAGCCAACACCCACCAGCCAGTCGGGAATTGCATCAAGCGGAGCGATGAAGTACAGCAGCGCCGCCACCACCATCAGCAGCGCCTGATTACTGATCTGCCGGTATTCACCCTTGAACCAGGCAATACTGAGCGCACGCAATAGCAGCAGATCCTCCTTGAATTCGGCGAAACGCTGCCCCTGCGGCGTACGCTTGTCAGCCAGCGCGCGCAACAGCTCGGGCAACCTGCCTTCACGAAGAAAACGGGCAGCCAGTGGCAGGTAACGCGCCAATTTCCACGGAGTTTTCATGCGGCCTCCTCGGCAAGCCAGGCACTCTCCGGGCTTGCCTCGCTTATCCACCGAAGCTGTGGATAAATCTGTGCAAATTCTTTCGACAAGCTTATCAAAGCCCCGTGCCATGGGGCCTTGGCTTAGATCGGATATTTTTTATACAGCAAATAAAATCCATGAAAATCAATAAGTTGCTGATTGACATGGAAGCTGCTCAGCTGTAACGCGAGGGTGTCGGGAGTGTTTCTCGAAATGTGCATAAGCGTAACACCGCGCTCCCCGTGCAAGATCTTTCCCCCTTCAGAAACGACAACGCCCCGTCAAGACGGGGCGTTGCACGTACGTACCAAGTGTTACTCTTCGATCGGTTCGTCCGACTGCCCCTTGATACCGATCAGCTCCAGATCGAATACCAGTACCGAGTTGGCCGGAATCGCCGGCGACGGGCTCTGCTCGCCATAAGCCAGCTCGCTGGGGATGTACAGCTTGTATTTCTCGCCCACGTGCATCAGTTGCAGACCTTCGACCCAACCCGGGATCACGCCACCAACCGGCAGATCGATGGGGCTGCCGCGCGCGACGGAGCTGTCGAACACGCTGCCATCGGTCAGCTTGCCTTCGTAATGAACGGTAACGACGTCGCTTTCCTTCGGCTGCTCGCCGTCGGTCTTCTTGATCACTTCGTACTGCAGACCGGAATCGGTGGTAACGACACCTTCACGCTTGCCGTTCTCTTCGAGAAATTTCTTGCCGGCTTCTGCTGCTTCCTTGTTCAGTGCGGTCATGCGCTCTTCGGCACGGTTCTGCAGGAAGGAAAAGGCCTCGATCATGTCTTCATCCTTGATGCGCGGCTCCTTTTTCGCCAGCGCGTCTTCGATGCCCTGAGCGACGGCCTTGGAATCCAGATCGTCCATGCCCTCTTCGGACAGGCTGCGCCCCATGTTCAGGCCGATGCCGTAGGAGGCTTTCTGCGCCGGGCTCTTGAGTTCGACTTCGCTGGTTTGCGAATCGCAACCGGCAAGCACCAGGCCCACCAGGGCAACCGCCGCCGCCAAACGATGCTGTTTCATGCTTGTTCCTTGTAGATGCGCCCGAAGGCCGTCGTGTGAAAGCGCGAGCTTAGCAGTACGCTGCGATCACTGGCTACGGCATAGGAGCCACGCAGTGTGCATAAGTTCAAGCAGGCAAAGGATTTTTCGAAGATTTCGGCGAATGCCGAAGCATTGTCACAGGAGAGGGGATGAAGCGAGGAGAAGAATGGCGCAGCGGACGGGACTCGAACCCGCGACCCCCGGCGTGACAGGCCGGTATTCTAACCGACTGAACTACCGCTGCGCGTAACTGCGAGATTGGTGGGTGGTGACGGGATCGAACCGCCGACCCTCTGCTTGTAAGGCAGATGCTCTCCCGGCTGAGCTAACCACCCCATTCACTCTCGAAGTGGGGCGCATTCTAGAGAGCGATTCAGACCTTGGCAAGCCCTCTTCAGAAAAAAATTCATCGCCGCAGCAAGAACTTAGGCGACACCAGCGAATTTCCTCAACGGTTCGTTGTCAGGGTTGGCGCTGAGCACGCCAGCAGAGAATAATGCGCGCTCTGTGCCGGCGGATCGATCAGCCTGCTGCCGATCGCCCGCCACGTTCACCCGTCGCAGCGCGCCGGCTTTCCACATGCAGGAAGGCCATCGATGGCGCCACCCAGCGACCCTACATCATCAATGGAGAATCACCCGCTCATGTGGTTTCGTAACCTGCTGGTCTACCGCCTCACCCAGGACATCCCTTTCGACGCCGAGGCACTGGAAACCGCACTGGCCAGCAAACCGGCCCGCTCCTGCGCCAGCCAGGAACTGACCACCTATGGTTTCACCGCCCCCTTCGGCAAGGGCGCCGATGCACCACTGGTACATGTCAGTGGCGACTTCCTGCTGATCGGCACGCGCAAGGAAGAACGCATCCTGCCGGGGTCGGTGGTGCGCGATGCGCTGAAGGAAAAGGTCGACGAGATCGAAAACACCCAGATGCGCAAGGTGTACAAGAAAGAACGCGACCAGATCAAAGACGAGATCGTCCAGGCTTTCCTGCCACGCGCCTTCATCCGCAAATCCGGCACCTTCGCCGCCATCGCACCGAAGCAGGGCCTGATCCTCGTCGACAGCGCCAGCGCGAAGAAGGCCGAGGACCTGCTTTCCACCCTGCGCGAGGCCATCGGCTCGCTGCCGGTACGCCCGCTGTCGGTGAAGATCGCGCCGACCGCCACCCTCACCGACTGGCTGAAGAACCAGAGGGCTGCCGAAGGCTTTTTCGTGCTCGATGAATGCGAACTGCGTGATACCCACGAGGACGGCGGTGTGGTGCGTTGCAAGCGCCAGGACCTGACCAGCGAGGAAATCCAGCTGCATCTGTCCACCGGCAAGCAGGTCACCCAGCTGTCACTGGCCTGGCAGGACAAGCTGTCGTTCGTACTCGACGACAAGCTGACCATCAAGCGCCTGCGCTTTGAAGACGTGCTGCAGGAGCAGGCCGAACAGGACGGTGGTGACGATGCCCTGGCTCAGCAGGACGCCAGCTTCGTCCTGATGATGATGACCCTGGTGGAATTCCTGCCGGAGCTGTTCACCGCACTGGGCGGCGAAGAGATTCCGCAAGGTATCTGATCACCCTTACGGGCTACGCACCGATACGGCAGCGTAGCCCGGAGCAGCCCGGACCATCGTTCCGGGCCGCCAAAGCCTCAGACCAGCGATTCGAGGCTCTCGGTAAAGGCACTGGCGCCCTGCTCCGCCGTGCTGAAGTTGTGGCGCATGAAGGCGAACAGCTCGCGTCCGCAGCCCATGGCCGGAGCCGGCCTGGACGCAGGCTCACGCTTGGCGAATTCGGCCTCGTCGACCTGCAGCACCAGCTGTCCGCTTTTACCATCGACACGAATAAGGTCGCCATCGCGCACCCGCGCCAGCGGCCCGCCATCGAAAGCCTCCGGACAGACATGAATGGCCGCCGGGATCTTGCCCGAAGCACCGGACATGCGCCCATCAGTGACCAGCGCCACCTTGAAACCGCGATCCTGCAGCACGCCCAGATAGGGCGTCATCTTGTGCAGCTCGGGCATGCCGTTGCTACGCGGGCCCTGGAAGCGCACCACGGCAACGAAATCACGCTCCAGCTTGCCGGCCTTGAACGCCTCGACCAGCTCCAGCTGGTCCTCGAATACCAGCGCCGGCGCCTCAACAACCTGGTGCTCGGGCGCCACCGCCGACACCTTCATCACCCCACGGCCGAGGTTGCCCTGCATCAGACGCAAGCCGCCCTCGGCCGAGAACGGCCGCACCACCGGGCGCAGCACGCTTTGCTCGAGGCTCTCGGTCGGCCCGTCGCGCCAGACCAGCTTGCCATCCTCGAGGAATGGCTCACGGGTATAACGCGACAAGCCGCGTCCTGCCACGGTATTGACGTCCTCATGCAATAGCCCGGCTTCCAGCAGTTGGCGGATCAGGAAGGCCATGCCACCAGCGGCCTGGAAGTGGTTGATGTCCGCCTTGCCGTTGGGATAGACGTGGGCCAGGGTCGGCACCACTTCGGACAGATCGGCCATGTCCTGCCAGGTCAGCAGGATGCCGGCGGCGCGGGCAATGGCGGGCATGTGCAGGGTGTGATTGGTGGAGCCACCGGTGGCGTGCAAAGCAACGATGGAGTTGACCAGGCAGCGCTCGTCGACGATCTCGCCGACAGGCATGAAATTTCCGCTCTGCTTGGTCAGGCGGGTGACCTGTTGCGCTGCCTCGCGGGTCAGGGCCTCACGCAGCGGCGTGCCCGGATTGATGAAGGAAGCGCCCGGCAGATGCAGGCCCATCACCTCCATCAGCAACTGGTTGGTGTTGGCGGTGCCGTAGAAGGTGCAGGTGCCCGGCCCATGGTAAGCGGCCATCTCGGCAGCCAGCAGTTCGTCGCGGGTTGCCTTGCCTTCGGCGTAGCGCTGACGCACATCGGCTTTTTCCTTGTTGGACAGGCCCGAGGTCATAGGCCCCGCGGGCACGAACAGCGCCGGCAGATGACCGAAACGCAGTGCCCCCATCACCAGGCCCGGCACGATCTTGTCGCACACACCCAGGTACAGCGCTGCGTCGAACATGTTGTGCGACAGCGCCACAGCCGTGGACATGGCGATCACCTCGCGACTGGCGATACCCAGTTCCATACCCGGCTCGCCCTGGGTAACGCCATCGCACATGGCCGGCACACCACCGGCGAACTGCCCGACCGAACCGAGTTCGCGCAGGGCCTGCTTGATCTGCTCGGGAAATGCCTCGTAGGGTTGATGCGCCGACAACATGTCGTTGTAAGCAGAAACGATGGCCACATTGGCCGCATCCATCAGGCGCAGAGCCTGCTTGTCATGACCGCTGCATCCGGCCACGCCGTGCGCGAAATTCGCGCATTGCAGCTTGCCCCGCTGCGGGCCTTCACTGGCCGCCGCACGGATCATCTCAAGGTAGCGCTGGCGCGTGGCGCGGCTGCGTTCGACAAGACGTTCGGTCACTTCGACAACGCGGGGATGCATGAGATATCTCCAGGCTAGCTGTTAGCTTATGTTCGTATTTACAACAAAAAATATTGCCACCTCAGACGCTTGATTTCCATAGCAATGGGAATAATCTTGTAATTACAACAACAAATTTACGAGAGCCTCACCATGACACTACGAATCGCCATCAACGGTTTCGGCCGCATCGGCCGCAACGTGCTACGCGCACTCTATACCCAGAATTATCGCCAGCACCTGCAGGTTGTGGCGATCAACGACCTGGGCGACAGCGCGATCAATGCCCACCTTCTGCAATATGACAGCGTCCACGGCCATTTCCCCGAAGAAGTGATAGTCGATGGCGAGAACCTGTGGATCAAGGGTGACCGCATTGCCGTCAGCGCCATTCGCAACCCGGCGGAACTGCCGTGGAAAACCCATCAGGTGGATGTGGTGCTGGAATGTACCGGGCTGTTCACCGACCGCGAAAAGGCTGCCGCGCATCTCGCCGCAGGTGCGCGCAAGGTGCTGATCTCCGCCCCGGCCAAGAGGGCTGACGCCACGGTGGTGTATGGCGTCAACGAGCAGGTGCTGACTGCAGACATGCAAATCATCTCCAACGCCTCCTGCACCACCAACTGCCTGGCGCCGGTCGCGCAGGTGCTGCAGCGCGAGCTGGGCATCGAGCAGGGGCTGATGACCACCATCCATGCCTATACCAACGACCAGAACCTGTCCGACGTCTACCACAGCGACCTGTACCGCGCCCGCTCGGCAACCCAGTCGATGATCCCGACCAAAACCGGCGCCGCCGAGGCCGTCGGCCTGGTGCTGCCGGAACTGGCCGGCAAGCTCACCGGCATGGCCGTGCGGGTACCGGTGATCAATGTGTCACTGGTCGACCTTACCGTGCAGGTCAGGCGCGAAACCGATGCAGAGGAAGTCAACGCACTGCTCAAAACAGCCAGCGAGCAATCCCCGGTTCTCGGTTACAACGCGCTGCCGCTGGTGTCCTGCGACTTCAACCACAACCCGCTGTCGTCGATCTTCGACGCCAACCACACCAAGGTCAGCGGCAGGCTGCTCAAGGTCATGGCCTGGTATGACAACGAATGGGGCTTCTCCAACCGCATGCTGGACAACTGCCTGGTGCTGGCCCGCTTGAACTGAACAGGAGGCTCGATGAGCCGTATCGCCTTTACCCGCGCCCAACTGCCGGCGCGCAAGCGCATCGCCCTGGTGGCGCACGATCACTGCAAGGGCTTTCTGCTGGACTGGTGCGAACGTCAGCGCGAGCGGCTGGCCAACCATCAACTGCTGGCCACAGGCACTACCGGCCTGCTTCTGAGCAAACGCCTGGATCTGCCAGTGGAGAGCATGATCAGCGGCCCGCTGGGCGGCGACCAGCAGATCGGCGCACGCATCGCCGAGCAGCGCGTGGACATGCTGGTGTTCTTCTGGGACCCGTTCGAGCCGCAGCCACACGACCCGGACATCAAGGCCCTGCTGCGCGTAGCTGCGGTATGGAACATCCCGGTGGCCTGCAACGAAAGCAGCGCCGACTACCTGCTCAGCAGCAGCCTGCTGGAGCAACAGCACGAGTACCGCATCCCCGACTACCCCGCCTATCTGGCGGCGCGCGGCTAGAAATCCACCTTGCCCCGCCCCGCCTTGATCGCCCCGCGCTTGCTCTTGCCGTCCAGGCGACGCTTTTTCGAGCCCAGGGTCGGCTTGGTCGGGCGGCGCTTCTTTTCCACCTTGCCAGCCGCGCGGATCAGTTCGGCCAGACGCTCGAGGGCGTCGGCGCGGTTCTGCTCCTGGGTGCGGTACTGCTGCGCCTTGATCACCACCACACCGTCAGCAGTGATGCGACTGTCGGCAAACGCCAGCAAACGCTCCTTGTAGAACGGCGGCAAGGACGAGGCCTGACTGTCGAAACGCAGATGCACGGCGCTGGAGACCTTGTTGACGTTCTGCCCGCCAGCGCCCTGGGCGCGGATGGCGGTCAGTTCGATTTCATCATCCGGAAGGTGGACGCTGTTGGAGACGATCAGCATGGAGATTGTTTCTTGGCAGTGTTGAACATCAGGATACCCGTCACAGTTGTAATCTTTGCTTGAAATTTCCCCGCCGCATTCGCCGGACGCCTCGGCTAACGTAGCGACCTGTTTTTATCCGGAAGCATGCGATGGACTCGATAACCCAGGCGGTACTCGGCGCCAGCATCCAAGGCGCCTTGCTCGGCCGCTGGCAGGGACGCAAGGCTCTGCTCTACGGCGCCATGCTTGCCACCGTGCCCGATCTGGACGTGGTCATGGACTACGGCGACGCCGTGGCCAACATGACCTACCATCGCGGCTTCAGCCATTCACTGTTCGTCCTCAGCGGCCTGGCCCTGCTGCTGACCTGGCTGGCCAGGCGCTTTCGCCCTCACCCCGGCTACTCGGCCAACCGTCTGCTGCTGACGTTATGGCTGGTGCTGATCACCCATCCCCTGCTGGACGCCTTCACCAGCTACGGCACCCAGCTGTTCTGGCCGCTGATGCCGACACCCGCCGCCTGGTCCAGCCTGTTCATCATCGACCCGCTATACACCGTGCCACTGATCGCCGCCGTTGTGATCAGCCTGTTCAACGGGCTGCGCGAGCAGAGCTGGCGCATACCGGCCGTGGCACTGACGGTATCGACGCTGTATATCGGCTTCAGCCTGGCCGGCAAGTTCATGGCCGAGCAGCGCGTGGAGCGCGAGCTGGCGCGCCAGGGCATCCAGGCCGAGCAACTGTTCGTCACCCCGACGCCCTTCAATACGCTGCTGTGGCGGGTCATAGTGCTGGACGGCGAGGACTATCACGAAGCCCTGACCGGCTGGCTGGACGACGAACCGCCGCAACTGCAGCGCCTGTCACGCGGTACGCATCTGCGCGGATTGCTGGCGGACTCGCCCATGCACCAGCGCCTCGAGTGGTTCACTGACGGCGTGCTGCGCTACGACCAGGTCGATGATCGCCTGATCGTCACCGACCTGCGTCTGGGCATGACCGGTTTTCATCCCTTCCGCTTCGACTTCGCCCAGTTGCAGAACGGCCAATGGCAGGTGCACCAGCGCATCGATCGTCTGCCTTTCGAGCGCGGTGAAGTCGAGCACCTGGCGCTACTGTTCAAGCGTATCGGGCAGCCCGGGCTGGAGGTTCCGTTGCTGGCCTGGGCCAGCGAGTTGCAGAAACCGCTTCTGACGGAGTCCCGCTCGCAATGAAAGATTGCTGCAGCCCGTATGCAGGCCTGTGGCGGCAAAAGACCGGGGTCGTTGCCGGAGTGGAGTGAACCTGCAGGAGGGCTTCAGCCGCGAATCGCCGCCAAAGCGCCTCCTGCAGTACTACGGTTGTCTGTTATTCCGCTGCAGGCTTCTTGCGCTTGAGCGGCGCACTGCCGTCGGCACTGACCAGCGCAGAGGGCTTTCCAGCCGGACGCGGGCCACTCTTGCGCTTTGCTGCAGCTTTCTTCGGGTCCTTCTTCTCGACCTTTTTCTTCTTGCTGCCAGCAGCCTTGCCGGAGGCCTTGAGGTTTTTCGGGCCCTGGTAGGCGCCCTTGAGTTCCTTGACGGTGCGACGCTCGAAACGCTGCTTGAGGTAGCGTTCGATACTCGACATAAGGTTCCAGTCGGTATGGCAGATCAGCGACACCGCCAGACCTTCAGCACCGGCGCGACCGGTACGCCCGATGCGATGCACGTATTCGTCGCCGGAGCGCGGCATGTCAAAGTTGATCACCAGATCCAGACCCTCGACATCCAGGCCACGCGCGGCCACATCGGTGGCGACCAGTACACGAACCGCACCTTGGCGCAGGCGCTCGATGGCCAGCTTGCGATCCTTCTGGTCCTTCTCGCCATGCAACACGAACGCCTTCACCCCGGCGGCGACCTGCTTGCCGTAGAGGCGGTCGGCCTGCACACGGGTATTGGTGAAGACGATGGCCTTGTCATAGGTCTCGTTGGCCAGCAGCCAGTCGACCAGCTGCTCCTTGTGGTGATTGTGGTCGGCGGTGATGATCTGCTGACGGGTACCTTCATTCAGCTGGCTGACGCTGTTGAGCATCAGGTGCTGCGGATCCCTGAGCACCTTGGCGACCATCTCGCGCAGACCGTTGCCGCCGGTGGTGGCGGAGAACAGCAGGGTCTGGTGCGGCCCGCAGGCTTCGGCCAAACGCTGGGCGTCTTCGGCAAACCCCATGTCGAGCATGCGGTCGGCCTCGTCGAACACCAGCACCTCGACCTCATCCAGAGGCAGGTTGCCGGCATTGGCATGTTCGATCAGGCGCCCAGGCGTACCGATGAGGATGTCGATCTTGCGCATCAGTGCCGCCTGCACCTTGAAGTCTTCGCCACCGGTTACCAACCCCGCCTTGAGGAAAGTGAACTGGGCGAAACGCTCGACTTCCTTGAGCGTCTGCTGCGCCAGCTCGCGGGTCGGCAGCAGGATCAGCGCGCGAATGCTCAGGCGCTGCCTGGAGTTGCCATCACCAAGCAGGCGATTGAGCAACGGCAGGACGAACGCGGCGGTCTTGCCGCTGCCGGTCTGGGCGATCACACGCAGGTCCTTGCCCTCCAGCGCAGGCGGAATCGCTGCCAACTGCACGGGCGTCGGCTCGACGAAGTTAAGCTCGGTCACGGCTTTGAGCAGGCGTTCATGCAGGGCGAATTGGGCAAACACGGGGGCACTACCTCGAAAGATCGACAAAACGGTGCATAGCCTAACGGTTTCCGGCGTCGGGGCCGAGTTTCTTTATTTCCTGGCGCCGACAGACGGCCGCCAGTTGACGCCTTCCGGTAGAGGCGACCAGGAACCGGAACGGCTCGTATGATATCCAACAGACATTACCGACCGAGGAGTACCGAGCCATGCTCAGCAAATCCCAGACTACCCTCAGCATTGGCCTGTGCGTCCTGCTGGCCGCCTCACCGGCGCTGGCCAATCCACCGCCCGGCAAAGGCCAACCGGGCCACCACGATGGCGGCGTGCAGATCGACCTGCGCGGCCCGACCGTGGATATCGGCAAGGTACGCGTCATCCTCGGCGAGAATCGGCAACTGATCGGTCCCGCCTCCGCCCTGCCGCCGGGCATCGCCAAGAACCTGGCTCGCGGCAAACCGCTGCCTCCCGGCATCGCCAAGAACTTCGACAGCCGCCTGATATCTCGCCTGCCCTATTACGAGGGATACGAATGGAAGCAGATCGGCCGTGACGTCGTTCTGGTCGCCATCGCGACCGGAATCGTCCATGAAATTCTGCGCAACGTTCTGGACTGAGCGCCGACGAGTGGTACGAGGCACAACGAACTTGTTTCGCCCGAACCACTCCATATCTCAGGTGGACCGTCCGAGGTGCATGATGAATCCGTCCCTGATCTACCACGTCACCTCCAGTCTCGATGGCTACATCGCTCGCCCCGATGGTCGTCTCGACTGGTTCGATTCGCTGCGCCAGGCCGACGAGGAGTACAACTTCCAGTACTTCTACTCCGGCATCGACGCACTGCTGATGGGCCGTGTCACCTACGAAGCGTTGCTCCAGCGTGGTGGTCCCTGGCCCTATCCCGGCAAGCCCTGCGTAGTGCTGACTCGCCTGGCTCTGCCTCGCGCCAGCGATGAGGTTCAGCTCACTCACTGCACGCCTGCCCAGGCCGTCGCGGCCTTGAACGAAGCCGGTTTCCAGCGTATCTGGCTGGTCGGCGGCAGCCTGCTCGCCGGCAACTGCTACACCGCCGGACTGATCGACGAAGTGGTGATTAATCTGGTGCCACACCTGCTCGGCGCCGGAATTCCACTATTGGCCACCGGCATGGAGCGCAGCCTGACGCTGAGCCAGCAGCGCCGTTTCGACAGCGGCACGATGCAGTTGCATTACCAGGTTCAGAAGCAGAGCAATGCTGTAATGCAGATCCCCAGCCCGCGCATCAGCGCGGCCTGAGGTTCTCACGCTGCTTGCGCAGCAGCCGTGCGCTATCCCAACCGACCAGCAACACTGCCGCCCAGATCGGCAGGTAGGTTAGCCATTGCCCGGCATCGAAACGTTCGCCCAGCACCAGCAATGCCACGCCGAACAGCAGCACCGGCTCGACATAGCTGAGTATGCCGAACAGCCCCAGCGGCAGCAGCCGGCTCGACGCCATGTAAGCGGCAAACGCCAGGGTACCTATCAGGGCCATTACCGGCACCAGCAGCCACAGTTGCGGGCGATCGGCAAATGCACCATCGGGGCCAAACGTGACTATCAGCCAGATCGCCAAGGGCGCCAGCATCAGCATTTCCACAACGAAGCCGGACAATGCATCCAGGCGCATCCAGCGACGCAGCATGAAATAGGGCGGATAGCCCAGCGCGGTGACCACCGTCAGCCAGGAAAACGCCTGTGTGCGCCAGAGTTCATGCAGCACGCCAAGCATGGCGCACGCCACCGCCAGTTGCTGCAAAGGGCGCAGGCGCTCGCCATAGAACAGGCGTCCGGTCAGCACCATGGCCAGTGGCAGCAGAAAGTACCCCATCGACACTTCCAGCATGTGCCCGGCCAGCGGTGCCCAGAGAAACAGCCCCCACTGCACGCCGATCAGCGCCGCTGCCAAGGGACAGGCGGCCAGCAAAAGCGGCTCGCGACGCAGGCGCGCGAAGGTTTCGCGCAGCGAGGCGGTCTGCCGCGCCAAGACGACCAGCAGCAGGACCAGCGGAATCGACCAGAGCACGCGCTGCGCGAACACCTGCACGCCGTCGAGCGGGGTCAGCCACTGCACATAGCCGGGCAACACGGCAAACAGCATCGAGGCGCCAACAGATAGCGCCACACCACGTCCGGACAGATGCATCAGCGCACCTCGACAGGCGTGTGGCGCACCAGTCTGAGCAATGGCAGCGAAGCGGCTATCACCGCCCCGCCCAGAGCCAGCCGCAGCAGATCGGCATCGTGATTCCAGATCAGCAGATTGACCAGCAAACCGGCAGGCACCAGCGCGTTGTTCATCACCGCCAGCGTACCGCCCTCGACCATGCTGGCGCCCTTGTTCCACCAGTACAGCCCCAGACCAGACGCCACCACGCCGAGCCAGACCAGCACGCCCCATTGCAGCGCGGAGCTCGGCAGGCGCTCACCATTGCCCAACAGCAGAAAGGCCGGCAGCGCGATCAGCAGCGCGCCCACGTAGAAGAAACCGAAACGCCTGTACTGCGGCTCACTCGAGGGATGCTTGAGCAGCAGGTGCTTGTAAAGCACCTGGCCGGCAGCGAAAGTGAAGTTGGCCACCTGCAACAGCAAGAAGCCCAGCATGAAGCCACTGCTGATGCCGTCATAACGGATGATTCCGGCGCCCAGCACCGCCACCAGCGCAGCCGCCAGGGCCCAGGGGTTGAATCTGCGGTTCAGCGCGTCCTCGATCAGCGTCACATGCAGCGGCGTGAGGATGGTGAACAGCAATACCTCCGGCACCGTCAGCACCGAGAAGCTCAGGTACAGACAGACGTAGGTGACGCCGAACTGCAGCGCGCCGATCAGCAGCATGCCGCGCACGAAAGCCGGAGCGTGACCACGCCAGCGGGTCAGCGGCACGAACAGCAGACCGGCGATGACGATACGCGTCAGCACCGCAAAATAGCTGTCGACCCGACCAGCCAGGTATTCACCGATCAGGCTGAAGGAAAAGGCCCACAGCAGCGTCACTATCAGCAGATATCGCACAGCCACCTCCGAAGGAAGGCGGCGACCTTAGCGCGTTCCCCCGCGGCGGACAATCCGTGCTGCAGAGACAGCCGTTCGAGCCAATAAAAAAGCCGACCACCTCAAGCGAAGCGACCGGCATAGTGCGCCCGCTAGCGGGCACCCAGGAGAGTCGGATCAGGCCACTTCAGCGAGCCTGGCCTTGGCCTGGGCCAGACCTTTTTCGCTGAATTCGGCGCCCATGTTCAGGCCTTCGGCGTGGATGAACTGGACGTCATGGATACCGATGAAGGCCAGCGCCTGGCGCAGGTAGGGTTCCTGATGGTCCAGGCCGCTACCGGCATAGATACCGCCACGAGCAGTCAGTACGAACGCGCGCTTGCCAGTCAGCAGGCCCTGCGGGCCGGTTTCGGTGTACTTGAACGTCACCCCGGCACGCAGCACGTGGTCCAGCCAGGCTTTCAGGGTGCTGGGGATGGCGAAGTTGTACATCGGCGCGGCCAGCACCAGCACATCGGCAGCCAACAGCTCGTCGGTCAGTTGATTGGAACGCGCCAGCGCGGCTTTCTCCGCCTCGCTCTGCTGCTCGCTCGGGGTCATCCAGCCACCCAGCAGCGTGGCATCGAGGTGCGGCACAGGTTCTGCCGCCAGGTCGCGGACCTGAATCTGGTCGCCGGAGTGCGCAGCCTGCCAGTTGGCGATGAACTGCTGAGTCAGTTCGCGGGAAACAGAACCTTGCTGGCGGGCGCTGCTTTCGATAACGAGAACACGGGACATGTCTGAGGCTCCATCGAGGTGGTTGAGAGTCGATGGAGCACAGAATAGAGATGCAAGATTCGATTAAAAAGCGTAAATATCCGCTTACATATATCGACTAAATTGATTTATCAGGGAGCCGCGTCTAGGCTTTCGTTACCTCAGGCCGCAGGTCAGGCTGATGCGCAGGCGAATCACGCTGCGGGTGAACTTGACCGTCATGTTGTTGCTCGCCCCCGGCGCCAGCACGGTGCGCCGGGTTCGCGGTGCCTCGGGGCCGTTGCGAAACACGGCACTGCATTCGGCCTCGCTCTGGCCATAGTTGTAGAGGCGCAGCGCAGCCATGTTGTGGTCGATTTCCTGGGTGGAGGCCGAAACCTCGGCGCCATTGAGCTGTTTTTCCACTTCGATGGGATAGGCATGGGCAGCCAGCGGCAGGAAGGCGAACAGCAGGCAGATTATTTTTTTCATAGATGCTCTCCAACATGAGAGTGCCAGTGTAACAGGCCGAATCAGGCAGGATGATGTGATGAAAGCTCCTCGCGTAACCCTGGATCAATGGCGCACGCTGCAAGCCGTGGTGGATCAGGGCGGTTTCGCCCAGGCAGCCGAAGTGTTGCACCGCTCGCAGTCCTCGGTCAGCTATACCGTGGCGCGCATGCAGGAACAGCTCGGTGTGCCGCTGCTGCGCATAGACGGGCGCAAGGCGGTGCTTACCGAAGCCGGCGATGTGCTGCTGCGCCGCTCGCGGCAACTGGTCAAGCAGGCCAGCCAGTTGGAGGACCTGGCCCACCACATGGAGCAGGGCTGGGAAGCCGAAGTGCGCCTGGTGGTGGACGCCGCCTACCCCACGGCCAATCTCGTCCGCTCCCTGACCGCCTTCATGCCGCAAAGCCGCGGCTGCCGCGTACGCCTGCGCGAGGAAGTGCTGTCCGGGGTCGAGGAGGTGCTGCTCGAAGGTACCGCCGATCTGGCCATCAGTGCGCTGAACATCACCGGTCACCTGGGCATCGAACTGAACGAAGTGGAGTTCGTCGCCGTCGCCAACCCGGAGCACCCGTTACACCGCCTGCAACGTGAGCTGAGCTTTCAGGATCTGGAAGGCCAGATGCAGGTGGTAACCCGCGACAGCGGTCGCCTGCAGCCACGTGATGCCGGCTGGCTGGGCGCCGAACAACGCTGGACGGTTGGCAGCCTGCCCACCGCGCGCACCTTCGTCAGCAGCGGCCTGGGCTTCGCCTGGCTACCGCGCCACCTGATCGCCAGGGAGCTGGAGGAAGGCCTGCTCAAACCATTGCCCCTGGCTCAGGGCGGTGTGCGCAAACCGCGGTTCTTCCTCTACAGCAACAAGGAGCGCGTCCTCGGCCCGGCGACGCAAATTCTCATCGAGCTGATCAAGAACTTCGACGCGGCCCCACTGGACGCTCCCTTCGCCGCGCCGCAGTCGGCCAACTGAGAATCCCGCCATGGCCTATTTCGACAATGATGGCTGTCAGCTGCACTACGAGGACTATGGCCACGGCGAGCCGCTGCTGCTGGTGCATGGTCTGGGCTCGAGCACGCGCGAATGGGAATACCAGATTCCGGTACTGGCGCAGCACTATCGGGTGATAGCCCTTGACGTACGCGGTCACGGTCGCTCGGACAAGCCGCGCGGCGCCTATCGCATCGCCGACTTCGCCGCGGACGTGGCCGCGCTGATCGAATACCTGCAACTGCCACCGGTGCACCTGGTGGGCATTTCCATGGGCGGCATGATCGGCTTTCAACTCGGCGTCGACCGCCCAGAGCTGCTACGCAGCCTGACCATCGTCAACAGCGGTCCGGAGGTCAGGGCCCGGAGCGCGCGCGACTGGCTGGAGATCGGCAAGCGCTGGACGCTGTCGCGCCTGCTCAGCCTGGAAACCATCGCCAAGACGCTGGCCAAGCTGCTGTTTCCGAGACCGGAGCAGGCCGAGCTGCGCCGCAAGGTCGAAGAGCGTTGGCCGCAGAACGACAAGCGCGCCTACCTGGCCAGCCTTGACGCCATCATCGGCTGGGGCGTGCGGGAACGCCTCGAACGCATCACCTGTCCTACTCTGGTGATCAGTGCCGACCGCGACTACACGCCAGTTGAACGCAAACGTGAATACGTGGCAGAAATGCCGGATGCGCGCCTGCTGGTAATCGAAAATTCGCGCCACGCCACACCACTGGATCAACCCGAACGCTTTAATAGCGCCCTGCTCGCCTTTCTCGGCGAAACTGCCAACAAGGAAAACTGACCATCATGCTCAAGCAACTCGTTCTCGCCACCGGCGCCCTGCTGCTTTCGTCCAGCCTGCTGGCCGCAGAAAATCCCAAGGTGCTGCTGACCACCAGCCAGGGGGAAATCGAAGTGGAGCTGGCTGCCGACAAGGCGCCAATCAGCACACAGAACTTTCTCAAGTACGTCGACAGCGGCTTCTACAACGGCACCCAGTTCCATCGGGTGATTCCGGGCTTCATGATCCAGGGCGGCGGTTTCGATGCCGACATGCGCCAGAAGGACACCGACGCGCCAATCAAGAACGAAGCCGACAACGGCCTGCACAACGTGCGCGGCACCCTGGCCATGGCGCGTACCCAGGTACGCGATTCGGCCACCAGCCAGTTCTTCATCAACCACAAGGACAATTCCTTCCTCGACCACGGCTCGCGCGACTTCGGCTATGCCGTATTCGGCAAGGTGACCCGCGGCATGGACGTGGTGGACAAGATCGCCCAGGTACCTACCAGCAACCGTGGCATGCACCAGAATGTTCCCCGCGAGCCGGTGCTGATCATCGACGCCAAGCGCCTGTAAAACGCGGAGGAAATTCGGGGATACCCCGGATTGCTTCCGGTTACGATGCGTGAATCGCCTGAAACGACAAAGCCGCCCGTTGGGCGGCTTTGTCGTTGAACACAGGCTTATTTTTCCACGAAGGCACGCTCGATCAGATAGTCCCCCGGCTCACGCATGCGCGGGGAAATCTTCAGGCCAAAGCTGTCGAGCACCTGGCTGGTCTCGTCGAGCATGCTCGGACTGCCGCAGATCATGGCGCGGTCATCCTGCGGATTGATCGGCGGCAGGCCGATATCGGCGAACAGCTTGCCACTGCGCATCAGGTCGGTCAGGCGGCCCTGATTCTCGAACGGCTCGCGGGTGACCGTCGGGTAGTAGATCAGCTTGCTCTTCAACGCGTCGCCGAAGAATTCGTTCTGCGGCAGGTGCTCGGTGATGAACTCGCGATAGGCGACTTCGTTCACGTAGCGCACGCCGTGCACCAGAATCACCTTCTCGAAGCGCTCGTAGGTTTCCGGATCCTGAATCACGCTCATGAAGGGCGCCAGGCCAGTACCGGTGGACAGCAGGTACAGATGCTTGCCGGGGTTGAGGTCATCGAGCACCAGGGTGCCGGTGGGCTTCTTGCTGATGATGATCTCGTCGCCTTCCTTCAGATGCTGCAGCTGCGAAGTCAGCGGACCGTCCGGCACCTTGATGCTGAAGAACTCCAGATGCTCTTCCCAGTTCGGGCTGGCGATGGAATAGGCGCGCATCAGCGGGCGGCCGTTGTCCTGCTGCAGGCCGATCATCACGAACTGACCATTCTCGAAGCGCAGCCCCGGGTCGCGGGTGCACTTGAAGCTGAACAGCGTATCGTTCCAGTGGTGGACGCTGAGCACGCGCTCGACGTTCATATTGCTCATGATGACTTCCTCGAAAAACTTCGGCGCCGAGGGCGCGATTGCGCGGCATTCTATTCGCGGCAACAATATCTGTTAAGCGGATTATCAAGATATAGGTTATCGGTTATATAGATATGCGATTCACTCTGAGACAACTTCAGGTGTTCGTGGCCGTGGCTCAACATGAGAGTGTCTCGCGCGCGGCGCAATCACTCGCATTGTCGCAGTCGGCCACCAGTACCTCGCTGGCCGAACTGGAGCGACAGTCCGACTGCCAGTTGTTCGACCGCGCCGGCAAACGCCTGGCACTCAACGCCCTGGGCCGGCAATTGCTGCCCGAAGCGGTGGCGCTGATCGATCAGGCACGCGAGATCGAACGCCTGCTGGGCGGCAAGAGCGGTTATGGCTCGCTGAACGTCGGGGCCACCCTGACCGTGGGTAACTATCTGGCCACGCTGCTGATTGGCGGCTTCATGCAGCGCCACCCCGAATGCCGGGTAAAGCTGCAGGTGCACAACACGGCCCATGTGGTGCAGCAGATCGCGCATTACGAACTGGATCTGGGCCTGATCGAAGGTGACTGCCAGCACCCGGATATCGAAGTGCATCCCTGGGTCGAGGATGAACTGGTGGTGTTCTGTGCACCGCAGCATCCGCTGGCCCGGCGCGGCAGTGCCAGCCTGGAGGAACTGACCCACGAAGCCTGGATTCTGCGCGAACAGGGCTCGGGCACACGGCTGACCTTCGATCAGGCCATGCGCCATCATCCGCGCAATCTCAACATCCGTCTGGAGCTGGAACACACCGAAGCGATCAAACGCGCCGTGGAGTCCGGGCTGGGTATCGGCTGCATTTCACGCCTGGCGCTGCGCGACGCCTTCCGCCGTGGCAGCCTGATGCCGGTGGAAACCCCGGAGCTGGACCTGCGCCGGCAGTTCTACTTCATCTGGCACACGCAGAAGTATCAGACGGCAGCGATGCGCGAGTTTCTCGAGCAGTGCCGCGCGCTGACCGCCGGAGTCGACCGCAGCGATCAGATCGTCCTGCCGCCGATCGTCTGAGCCTCACTGAAATGCCGCAGGCCAGCGAGCAAGCCAATAGCTGGTGTCGTTGAGAGAGATCGCGAGCAGGAAGGATGCAAGCGAAACAGGTGAAGCTGCAGAGTTCACTGACTGCATATGAGCGAGCCGAGCCTGCTTTAGACGCAGCAGCACCAGGACGAAGCAGATCGCAGACAGATTCTCACTGCGCCGGGATCGACTCCATCTGCTGCAACAGCAGGGCCGCCTGCGTGCGGGTGCGTACACCCAGCTTGCGGAAAATCGCCGTGACATGCGCCTTGACCGTCGCTTCCGAGACGCTCAGCTCGTATGCGATCTGCTTGTTCAGCAGACCTTCACAGACCATGGTCAATACGCGGAACTGTTGCGGCGTCAGGCTGGCGAGACCGGCGCCGGCGGCCTTGGCCTCTTCGGATACCGGCGCACTGTCTTCGGCCAGTGGCGGCCACCAGGTATCGCCATCGAGTACCTGACGCACGGCTTGCTGCAAGGTTTCCAGCGGGCTGGACTTGGGAATGAAACCGCTGGCACCGAACTCACGGGAGCGGTTGACCACGGAAGCCTCTTCCTGAGCGGAGATCATCACCACCGGAATCTGCGGATACTGACCGCGCAGCAGCACCAGGCCGGAAAAACCGTAGGCGCCCGGCATGTTCAGATCGAGCAGGACCAGATCCCAGTCGCTCTTCGCGGCCAGATGGCCTTCGAGTTCGGCAATGCTGGCAGCTTCCACCAGACGGACTTCAGGGCCCAGCCCCAGGGTCAATGCTTGCTGCAGCGCGCTGCGAAACAGCGGGTGATCGTCGGCAATCAGGATTTCATAGGCGGCCATTGGCAGATCCTGTTCTTGTTATGAGTAGCACCGAGACAAGTATGGCAGTGCTTTTCGCCTGAAGACCCGCTCAAGCCTGTTCATTCGATATCACAGACTCCCCACTCGGCCCAACGGCGGCGCTCAGCATGCCGAGCTGGGACGGGGTGGTCAAGCTCAATGCTTTGCGGCAGGATGCGCAGCTTTCCTGTCGAGACATCCGAATGCGAAGCCAAGCCCTGCGCGCCGACCTGTTGATGCTGATTACCGCAATGATCTGGGGTAGCGCCTTCGTTGCCCAGCGCCTGGGCATGGATAACATCGGCCCCTTCCTCTATACCGGCTTGCGTTTTGCTCTCGCCTGCCTGGCCCTGCTGCCGGTACTGGCCCTGCTGCAGCGTCGCCAGCAACGCCCCGCCGTACCGCTGAACCGCAACCTGCTGATCGGCGGCGTGGTCATGGGCCTGGCGCTGTCGCTGGGCATCAACCTGCAGCAGGTGGGCCTGCTGTTCACCACGGTGACCAACTCCGGGTTCATCACCGGGCTGTATGTGATTGTAGTGCCGATTCTCGGCCTGCTGATTGGTCAGCGCAGCAGCGCAGGCATCTGGCTGGGTGCCAGCCTGGCAGTGGTCGGCATGTTCCTGCTCAGCGTCGGGGAAGGCTTCACCGTGGCGTCCGGCGACTGGCTGCAACTGGCAGGCGCCTTTGTCTGGGGTATTCATGTGTTGCTGGTGGGTTTCTTCGCCAGCCGCCACGACCCGCTGCGCCTGGCCTTCATCCAGTTCGCCACCTGCGCAGTGATCAGCCTGCTGCTGGCGGCCGTTTTCGAAACCACGACGCTGGACGGCGTCATTGCCGCCGCCCCGGCCATTCTCTATGGCGGCCTGTTCGGCGTAGCGGTCGGTTTTACCCTGCAGGTGGTGGCGCAGCGGCATGCCATTGCCTCCCACGCGGCGATCATCCTCTCGCTGGAGGCGGTGTTCGCCGCCATTGCCGGCGCCCTGCTGCTGGGCGAAGTGCTGGCGCTGCGCGGTTATCTGGGTTGCGCACTGATGTTCGGCGGCATGCTGCTGGCTCAGTTGTGGCCCAAGCCCTTGCCTGCCGAACTCAGCGATACGCCTGCAGACGCTGGTGCAGAGCGTCGTTGAGGTCCAGAGGCAGGCGCCGTTTGGCCGCCAGATAGTGCTGGCTGAAAGCGTCCAGATAGTCATCCAGCGCTTCGCCGGCGCGCAGATCGCCGGCCAGCTCGAGACACATGGCAGCCACTTCGGCGGTGCACAGGTGCTCACCGCGGGTGGAACGACGCAGGCGATAGCGTGACAGTTGCGCAGGCGTCAGGCTGAGCACCGGCAGGCCGTCCAGATAGGGACTCTTGCGAAACATCTTGCGCGCCTCGGTCCAGGTGGCATCGAGCAGTACGAACAAGGGCCGCTTGCCCGGCGCCAGCCGCACCTCCTCCACCACGCGCTGCGGCGCCACATACTCGCCGGGAAAGACCAGATAAGGCTGCCACTGCGGATCGGACAGCAGTTCCAGCAGCGCCGGATCGACGGCGGTACGCGACCACCCGAAGGCGTGGGTTTCAGGCACCACATCAGCGATCAGCCAACCGGTATTGCTCGGTTTCAGCGCCTCGATATCGTGCATCACCAGGCACATGCCGGCACTGGCCTGCACCTGCGGACGCCAGGCACACAGGCAATGGGTCGGCTGTACCCGGCAATGCGGGCAGCGCTCGGCACGCGAACCGCGGGCGATGAAGG
Organism: Pseudomonas sp. Z8(2022); assembly: GCF_025837155.1. NCBI lineage: Bacteria > Pseudomonadati > Pseudomonadota > Gammaproteobacteria > Pseudomonadales > Pseudomonadaceae > Pseudomonas > Pseudomonas sp. Z8(2022). The sequence goes on from NZ_CP107549.1 coordinate 3,167,532, forward strand.
GTTTGACGCTGCGCGCCAGGCGTTCTGCGCGCAAACGGGCGACGGCATGTGGAGCTGGATGGGTCATGGCGGGGGCAACTGCGAACGGGGGCGGGATTCTACCACCCGTTCGCAGCCCGGACGGGTCAGAACGTGTGGTTCAATGCCAGACCGATGAAGTGGATGCGGGTGTTGTACTCCCCGGTGTAATTGCCACCGTTACCGGTGCAACGCTCGCCACTGTCCTGGTACATGCCGCCAGATCCGGGCACCCAGCCGGCCGGGGAGCAGCCATCGCGGTAGTCCATTTTGCCGCTGGAGAACTGCACGAAGCTGTAGGCGAAGTCCAGCGAGGTGTCGCGCGTCACCTTGTAGTTGGCGCCGAAGGACAGCCAGTAGCGATCCGCATCAGGGAAGGCCGGATGGCGCAACTGCGCCGAGTTGACCGGCGAGCGGTCGTAGGCCACGCCGGTACGCAGCAGCAGATCATCGCTGTACTGGTAGTTCATGCCCAGAGAGATTTTGTAGCTGTCCTTCCAGTCCTGTTTGACGGTCAGGTCGCCCTCGGTCACCCCATTGAAATAGGGATAGCCGGCGACCTGGTCGATACCGATGCGCACCTCGTCGAGCCGTGAATGACGAGTGAAGGTCAGATCCGCCATCAATGCCACCTTGTCGTTGAGCTGGTGGAAGGCATTGAAGGAGAGCATTTCCGGGGTATCGATGGCGGTCTTGCCCTTGGATTTGGGGTGCAGACGTGTGGCCGCGAACTCACCCGGGTTGACCCAGTTGCTCTCGTCGAACAGCTCCTGCAGGGCATCGGTCGGCGGAACGTAGATGTCCACGATGGGGATGGTGATACCGCCCTCGAGCGAAGTGTCCGGTGAAGGAACGCCGCCCTGCACACCGGCGAAACTCCATTTCGTCTCGCCCTCCATGGTATGGCGAATATTGGAGCGATAGGACACGCCAAAGCGCGTCGATTCGGTCGGCTCCCACATGTAGCCAATGTTCCAGCCGAACCCCCAATCGTCGCCCTTGACCCGGAAATAGCCGTCGCCCTGAACGTTGTCGGCGAAGTTGCCGGCGACGCAGTCGACAAAGCCGTCCCTGTCCGCGATGCCGCCGCAGGAGGTGATTTCTTCCGGTACCGGCACACCGGCGATGCCCCCCACGATAGGCCCGAGAATGGGGTCCGCGGCATTGCGGGTACTGTCGTAGTTGGCATCGACGAACTGCCCGGCCAGCTGCCGCGACGCACCTTTGACATCGGCCGCACCACGCTGCACCGACTTGATGTACTGCGCCGACACACCGAAGCCGATGCTGTGATGTTCGTTGAAGCGAAAGGCAATGCTCGGATTGAAGGTCACGGTCTCCAGGCTCGCCGACTGGATGCCGTAGCGCCCGGCCCAGTCCTCCTTGTAGTCGAGCTTGGCGCCGAACGGGGTGAAGATGCCCAGGCCAATCGTCACCCGGTCATTGATCTCGTGGGAGAAGTAGAAGTTGGGGGCGGCAGCAACATCGGGCAGAAACTCGCCCGCATCCCCCGAGACAGGGTTGCCGAATGCGTCACGACTCCCCTTGTCCTCGTAATCGCCATCCGGCAGCAGAATGCTCAGTCCGGACGTTACCTGTGTACCCTTGAGCCGAGTCAGGCCAGCCGGGTTGTAGAAAATGGTCGAAGGATCGGCCGCCTCGGCACCGTTGGCATGGGCCGATCCCTGCGCCGCCACCGATTGCGAACCAAAGTGATAACCGGATGCCTGCACCTGCGCGACGGGCAAAACCAGTAGACTGCCGACCATCACGCGTGATGGCCAGCGCCGAAAGAGCATTGTCATTGTTATTCTCCTGCACGCTGCTTGGACACCGCGCAACCCGGCGATCACCTGCAGACTTCCGTCAGGTCTTCACTTCGCTGGCAATATGGGCTGCGACGGCGGCTCAATACGTATGACGTGCAGGTTTGCTCGACGATCCCCGGCCTTTGGTCGTGGTGACGAATGAAGGCAAAAGGCCGCCATGTCCCCATCGGTAACACTTTGTTTCACGCGAGCAAAAGGCCATCGCCACGAACATTCTCTGCCAGCTTCTGTCCAACCCTCGTTCACGCTTTCAGGAGTCCCCCACATGCTGCGTTACATCCTCCCCGCTCTCGCGCTCGGCCTGTTGCTTCCCACTGCCCAGGCAGCGTCGCTGAAGGAGATGGAGCTGACCCGCACCCTGGAGCAGGTCGCCCGACAGAGCAGCGAAGGCACGCCGCGAGCGATCAACGAGGACATCCTCGATCAGGGCTACACGGTGGAAGGTCACACGCTGATCAACCACCTCAGCGTACGGGAGGCGCACGCCGCAAAAATGCGCGGCAACCCCGACACCGTGCGCACCCAACTGGCTGCCAGCGTCTGCCGCAACCCGGGCTATCGCAGCCTGCTGGCTAAAGGCGCGCAACTGCGTTACCAGTTCAGCGAATACCGCAGCAATCGCCCAGTGACCGTCGAGGTCTTTGACAAGAGCGACTGCGGCCTCTGATCAGAAGCCGACGTCAGACCCGCTACGCGCCATCGGCGCTACTGAACGCGCAAGCCTGCATGCAGTCGGAACGTCGCCCCGTGGGGCGCCGCACGGCTCTCCCCCTGATTCGCCTGCCTTCCACAGCATGCGAGACAGGCCCGTTTCGAGCCTCCGCAATCAACTTGCGCTTCAGCGCAGAATGCGCGGATCCCCCGTGCCGGCCAGCGCCGCCCGTTCCTCGGCCGTCAGCCAGGCATCGGCCGATACGCCAAGCACCTCGGCGACACTCTGCAGCACATGTGCCCATGTGCTGCCGTTGGTGAATAGCATTCCGGCCTCGTCGAACGTGCCGCCACGATTGCGGTAACCCAGCGCACGACAGGTCACCCCCTCGCCCAGTACCGTGGACAGATGCCCCCGGGCTACCTCAGGACGCATGTGACTGAGCAGTACGCGCCTCCGGTACGCAGCGGGGAACAGCGCCTCATGCTCGGCAGCCGTAGCCAGAGACGGCGCCTCCCAGGGATCACGCGGCGCACGAAAACGTCCTGGTTCCTGCAGATAAATCAGGCGCCAGGCCACCGCATGCTGACTCAGACGGGCAGCGGCACGGCGCATCTCGTGCAGTTGATAACTGCCGCTGGCGATCAGCAGCACCGGCTCACCCTCGCCCTCGGCAGCCACCAGCAAGGCGCCCTCACGAGCCAGCTGCTGCGCCTGTTCGGCGGTGAAGCTGCAGGGCTGCTCACGCTTGGCGACCACCAGACAGGCCAGTCGGCCGCGCTCCTGGTAGATGCCAGGCAACAGGGCCAGTAGTGAATTGTGATCGGCCGGCAACAGCACGCGCATGACGTCATGCATCTCTCCCAGCAGGGCCTCGCAGAAGGTAGTGTCCTGGTGCGATTGCTGGTTCTTGCCGTTCTCCCAGGTGTGCGAAGTCGCCACCAGTGGCCAACCCAGCCAGCCTGCCGGGCGCCCTGCTTCTTTCTGCTGGCGGGCGAAGATCAGGGTCTGGCGCACGGCGCCGAGCATCTTCACGCAGAAAGCCTCATAGCTGGCCACCAGATTCAGGCCACCCTGATTGGCCAGACAGGCCGATACCACCGCCTCCTCGTTGAGCGCGGTGATCACCGCCCCGTGCACCGCCTCCAGCTCGCTCTCCGGCTCGCTGACTCGATGCTTGAGCGCCTTCAGCACACCACTCAGACGGTTGCTGGCCAGTTCATCCGGGTTGCCCACACGGGGACGCAACTGCGGATTGGCCTGCACCAGGTCGACGAAGTAACGGTCCAGCGCACTCATCGGCGAGCAGGCCTGGTCATGAAAGTGCAGCGCCGGCTGCACCGGCAGCGCAGGCTCGCGTCGGGCCAGGACATTGTCACGCTCGGGGGCACGTCCGGTTCGTGCGGCAAACAACCGGCAGGCTTCGGTCAGGGCCTGTGGCTCGACCCACAGGGCGGCTGCATGCTGGTTGAACAGCTTGCGTGCATGGGTGTCGTGCGCCGGGCTGGCTGGTAGCGGCAAATTGTGCGCGGCATTGCTGCCGGCGCCGTAGAAACCATAGCCCTTGATGGTTTCGGCAATGCCGTAGGGCATGGGCAAGGGATAGCTGATCAACTCATCGTGCAGCTCACTCACCCGATGCGACAGGCGCTGCTCCATCTCCCACAGAGCACAGACGAAAGCGGCAGGGTCGCGCCCGTCGAAACGCACAGGATCGAAGCCGCAACCACGCAAGTGCCGGCAAAAGCCTTCCAGTCCCTCCAGAGTGCCCAGTTCGGTTCGCTGCTCGATACGCCGCCCGTTGGCGATCATCACCGGCAGCGCCACGCCACAATCCTCGGCACGCCACCAGCGTGGCATCCAGTCACTGCCACGCTGCTCCTCGGCGGCGCCGTCGGACAGGAAGGCCACCAGCTTCTCGCCCGGCAACGGCAGATGCGCATACTGCAGTTCGGCGAAGCCCAGATACCCCCCCTCGGCAATACCGCCGGCGGTGTGCGGGTTGACGTGGCTGCCCAGTGGCACACCAGGGCTGCCGTCCGCCGCCTGGGCGTAGCTGTAGAAGTCTGCCGCCAGGCGGCTCATGCCTGCTTCATCGCACGCATAACGAGCGGCCTGCTCCGGATGCTGGTTGCCGGTCAGCAGATTCAGAGCCTCGATCGCGGCGACGCAGTGCCCCTGCCCCATCAACCAGCCCCGAGTTTCACCTGTCAGAGCATTGAGGGCCAGGTAACCGGCGTAGGCAGGCACCATGTTCAACGCGCCACCGGTGTGGCCCTCCGGCACCAGCTTGAAGTCATCGGCCTGCAATGGCTGACCATCGAGCCGTACACGCCGGGCATAAGTCATGTGCACCACCAGCCAGAGTCCGGCCGCTGTCAGCGAATCCAGCGCGCGAAACAGCCGATAGACACTGGGCAGATCCGCCTGCAAACCACTCTGTACCAACTGATGAGCGAGGCGATAGACCGCAGCACTGGTCTGCGGGCTATGTTGGATAGGCCCATGACCCGCTTGCCAGCTGGCGAAATCGGGATACTGTCGGGCATGCTGAGCCAGAGTCGCGGCATCGGGCAGTAGCTGAGGCATGAGTCTTCTCCTTTGTGTTCACCCCCAGTTTAGGCACGGGGAGCCATGCATCGACTGACCTGCATCAAACCACGCGGCGCTCCAACGCGGCAAACTCGTTCCATCACCAAAACAAGGATAGAACCATGGCCCTGCTCACTTTTATCGGTGCAATCCAGCAAGTCACCGGCTCCTGCTATCTGATCGAGAGCCGCGATGGCGCCAGGGTTCTGCTCGAATGCGGCATGCACCAGGGACGTCGCCAGGAGGAGGACCAGAACCGCATCGCCTTCCCCTTCGACCCACGCAGCTTGGATGCAGTGGTGATTTCCCACGCCCACCTCGACCACAGCGGGCTGCTGCCCCGGTTGGTCGCTGAAGGTTATCGCGGCCCGATCCACGCCACCGAGGCGAGCTGCGAACTGCTCGAACTGATGCTGCTGGATGCCGCCTTCCTGCAGGAGAAGGACGCCGAGTGGGAAAACCGCTGGCGCGCGCGCCAGGGCAAACCGGCGATCAGTCCGCTGTACACGATTGCCGATACCGAACAGGCACTCAGCCAGCGCCGCGCCCACCCCTATGGTGCTCAGTTCGAGGCGGCCAAGGGCGTGCAGGTGACCTTCCACAATGCCGGTCATATCCTTGGCTCGGCCATCGTCGAGATGCAGGTGGAAGACCACCACCTGCATCGCCATCTGGTGTTCTCCGGAGATCTGGGCAATACCTGCTCGCCGCTGATGCAGGCACCCACGCAGTTGAACAAGGCCGATGTGTTGTTGATGGAGTCGACCTATGGCGACCGCGACCATCGCGCCAGCGACGAGACTCTGGAAGAACTGGCCGACATCCTGCAGCAGGCCCATCGTGATGGCGGCAACGTGCTGATTCCGTCCTTCGCCGTCGGCCGCACACAGGATCTGATCTACTACCTCGGCCGCTTCTACCAGGAAGGCCGTCTGCCGCAACAGGCGGTGTTTCTCGACAGCCCCATGGCCATCCGCGCCAACGCCATCTACAGCCGCTTTCATGATCAGTTCGCGGCAGGAGATCGCGCCGCGCTGGCGGCAAAGGGCGTGAAACGCGTCGAGGACTGGTTGCCGATCCTGCGCTGCACGCCGACAGCCGAAGACTCGATGGCGATCAACCGGATCAAGAGCGGGGCGATCATCATCGCGGGCGCCGGCATGTGCAATGGCGGGCGTATCGTCCATCATTTCAAGCACAACCTCTGGCGCGAGGACTGTCATGTGGTGTTCCCCGGCTTCCAGGCCAAGGGGACCCTGGGCCGGCTGATCGTCGACGGCGCCGATACGGTCAAGGTGCTGCACCAGCGCATCGCCGTGAAAGCCAAGATACATACGCTGGGCGGCTTTTCCGCGCATGCCGGGCAGACCCAGCTGCTCGACTGGGCCAGCCAGTTCGAACATCACCCGGAGCTGCATCTGGTCCACGGCGAACTGGAAAAGATGCAGGCGCTGCAACAGGTCTTGCATGAACGCCTGAACTGGATCGCCAACATCCCCGAGCCCGGCGAGCAGATCGCTCTGTAATCTGCACTGACAACGAAGTGGCAACGAAACGGCAGCCTGTCTGTGGCAAGCTGCCGGGCACTCCATAATCAGGGAACCGGCCCAGGTGGAACGCCTCGCGCCAGCCACCGGCCAAGAAGAGGAGAGTTTCCATGCCCTTTGAATCGGACGACTACCTGTCGCGCCACGTGCAGACCAGCGAGGTCGACCTCAGCAGCAAGGTGGACGAACTGGTGGCACTGGCCGCCCCGAGCAGCAGTCCCAACCTGTCGCTGTACCGCGAAATGCTCAGCACCGTGATCCATATGGCTCAGGCGGATCGCAACCGCTGGGACGCCAAGATCATGATGCAGACGCTGCGCGAGATGGAGCATGCCTTTGGCGTGCTGGAGCAGCTCAAGCGTCGGCGCAAGGTCACGGTATTCGGCTCGGCACGCACACCGGCCGATCACCCCCTCTACCAGCAGGCCCGCGAGCTCGGTGCACTCCTGGCGCACCGCGACCTGATGGTGGTCACCGGTGCCGGTGGCGGCATCATGGCGGCCGCGCATGAAGGCGCCGGCGTGGAAAACAGCCTGGGGTTCAATATCACCCTACCCTTCGAGCAAGCCGCCAATGCGACGATGCGTGGCAGTCATCACCTGCTGTCGTTTCACTTCTTCTTCCTGCGCAAGCTGTTCTTCGTCAAGGAGGCCGACGGCCTGGTGCTCTGCCCCGGAGGTTTCGGCACACTCGATGAAGCCATGGAAGTGCTGACGCTGATCCAGACCGGCAAAAGCCCGCTGGTGCCCGTGGTGCTGCTCGATCAACCGGGCGGCAGCTACTGGGAAGATGCGCTGGGGTTCATCCGCCGCCAGCTCGGCGATAACGGCTATATCCTGCCCACCGACCTGAACCTGATGCATCTGGTCTACAGCGCCGAAGAGGCCGTGGACGAAATCGCCCGCTTCTATCGCAACTTCCACTCCAGCCGCTGGCTCAAGGATCGCTTCGTGATCCGTCTCAACCATCCGCTTAACGAGGCGGCGATGGCCAAACTGCACGCTGACTTCGCCATGCTGTGCAAGGAAGGCGGTTTTACCCAGCAGCCTCATTGCGAGCAGGAGTATGACGAGCCGGAGCTCTGCGACCTCACGCGCCTGGCCTTCACCTTCAACGGACGTGACTATGGTCGCCTGCGCGCATTGCTCAATGTGGTCAATGACCCGGATAACTGGGCGGCCTGAGCCGGACCATGAAAAGCAAGAAGCCCGGCATGTGCCGGGCTTTTTGCTACTGGCTGATCAGGCGTTACCTGCGACTTTCATCCG